>CAZPEM010000063.1:0-17823 GCA_964585575.1 uncultured Chitinophagaceae bacterium | reverse complement strand
GGCCGTCCTCGACACGGGCGGCACCGAGCGGAGCTGAGGTCCGCGAGCAGGAAGCACGAGCGGAGCTGAGGTCCGCGAGCAGGAAGCCCGAGCGGAGCTGATCGCGATTCACCTCCGCCCCCTCCGTCACGATGCCTCTGCGAAGACCGTGAGTGGCTGCCCCGAACTAGCAGCGTTGACCCGGGTTGGCCGTGAGGGGCAGCCCGTGCCCCGTAGCCGGGCTATGGGAGCGAGCGAAGCCAGGATGGCGAAGCGAAGCGGACATGCAGAGAGCCGAGGCCCGGAAGGCCGAGGCGAACGTCCGGCCAGGGGCACGGGCGGCCCCGAACCAGCAGCGTTGACCCGGGTTGGCCGTGAGGGGCAGCCCCGAACCATCACGCTGGACCCGAGGCCGGATCGTCACGGAGCCTGCCGGCCGACGGCGTGCACATGCCAGCCGGCGCGGCGGCCGGCGGCGATGTCGAGTTCGGGGTCGTCGCCGACGATCATGAGTTCGGCCGGGGCGAGGCCGAGCCGCTCCTCGATCCGGCGGAAGAATTCGACCGCCGGCTTCCGCCAGCCGATCTCCGACGAGGCGAACACATGGTCGGCCCAGGTGAGCGGCTCGACCACCTCGGCGATCCGAAACAGCCTCTCGTCGAAGTTGCTCGCGAGCACGACGGTCAGCCCCGAGTCGATCGTGTGCCGCACGAGCCTGCGGCCGGCGGGAATCGCCCGCCAGGCTTCGGGCCGGCCGAAGTGGTCCCAGAGATCGCGGAAGATGGCTCCGCCCGCAGGATGGCCGTCGAAGACGTCGGTGACGATCCGCCGCCAGCGGTCGAGCTCGCGGACGCGGCTCGTGGCGAACGGAATCGGCGCGACGGCGTCGGCCTCCTCCTGCACCCGCCACGCCTGCCGGAAGCGGGCGGCGATCTCCTCCTCGCGGCGATCGAGTCCGTGCCGACTTGCAGCGAGCCGGTAGGCCTCGGCCACGGGAGGCGCGGGCTCCACGAGCGTTCCGACGACGTCGAACACGACCGCCTGCACACCCCGCGGGAAGAAGCCATCGCGGCCGTCGTGCGGATCGGCCACACTTCCTGCTGGTTGAACACTGCCTGCGGGTTGGATCGTCACACGCCTACCGTCTTGGGATCAGTCCGAGATCGAGCCCGAACACGAACATCATCAACGTCAGGATCAGGGCAAGGCCGAGATACGAGAGCACAGCGACCACGCCATCGCTCGGCGGCTTGCCGCGGACGAGCTCGTACGCCAGAAACACCATATGCCCGCCGTCGAGAACGGGGATGGGCAGGAAATTGATGACCGCCAGATTCGCGCTCAACATCGTGAGAAACAGCAGAAAACGGCTGAACCCTTCCTCCGCGGAACGGCCTGCCTGCTTCGCGATCTCGATCGGACCGCCAAGCAACCGCGGGCTGATCTGGTTGCTCGTCAGCTTTTGCAGAAACCGGTAGACGAGCGACAGATCCTCGACCGTCTTCGCGAATCCGCCGGCGAGCGCGGCCTTCACTCCCTCCGCCCGCACGAGCTTCGTGACCGGCTCGAAGACGAGCCCACGATCGATCGAGAACCTTCCCTTCGCGACCACGGGATCGATCTCGACGGAGCGGCTGCGACCATCGCTCCCCTTGACCGAAAGCTCGAGGAAGACGTCGTCCTTCGCGATCTGGAGGATGCTCTCGACGTAGGGCCAGTTGCGGGCCTCCTTCGAGAGCGGAAGGCCGTCCACCTCGCGTCCCTTTTCTTTCCGCCGGGCGAACACGGCCCGCTCGATCTCGTCGCCGACGACGATGCCCGCCCGAGCCGCCGGCCCTTCGGGATCGACCGCCGACACGATCGCGTCCACCGCGATCGCGATCCCGACCGCCGGCACGGAGACGGGGCTCGAGGGAAGCTTCGCCTCCTCGATCCAGTCCGACGGACGCGGCACGACCGCGACGTCGAGCGACTTGCCGCCCCGCTCGATGCCGAGCGACAGCCGCTCTCCGGCCCGACCGGCGAGCCTGTCGGCGAGCGTCATCGGGTCGCCGACCGGCCCGCCGTCGATCGAGACCAGGCGATCGCCCGGCTCGATCCCCGCCGCAGCGGCGGGCGAGTCGGCCTGCACCGCGACGATCGGCCCGACCGTCATCGACATGCCGGTGGACTTCGCTGGCTGGGCGGGCAGCGTCGCATCGAGCTTCGTCGCGGGCCCGGCATCGGCTCCGGCGTCCACCCGCGAGGCCTGCCGCTCGATCGTGAGCGTCACGGGGCTCGACGGGGTGCGGGAGAGGGCGGCGATGAGTTCGGCGTAGGTCGCGACCGGCGCGCCATCCACCGCCACGATGCGGTCGCCCGGCTCGAGGGGCGGCGTCGTGCGACCAGCTCCCCCCGGAAGCCGCCCGTCGGCGTCCTTCTCGAGACTCCGGGGAATCGTCGTCGAAAAGGGGCTCGTCACGCCGATCGTGGGCGGACCGAGGTCCTTGTCGGGATGGAGCGTGAGCGTGCGGGTCGAGCCCTCGCCGGGACGGCGGACCGTGAACTCCACCCCCTTGGAGAGGTCGCCGAGCGCGACCCCCTTCTGAAGGTCGCTGAAGATCGGCGACTTCCTGCCGCCGATCGCGACGATCTCGTCACCCGTGCGGATTCCCGCCCGCCACGCCGCGCCGCCGGGCCGGACGCTCGAGACCTCGCAGGTGATCTCGCGGACGCCGAGCCACAGCGCCAGCGCCGCCATCAAGACGGCGAAGATAACGTTCATGACGACGCCCGCCGAGATGATCGCCATCCGCTCCGGCACGCTCTGGGCCGGATAGCTCCGCGGATCCCAAGGCCGGTGCGGGCCTCCCGTCGGCTCGGCAGGGAGATCGCCCGATGCGAGCGCACGCCTCGCCTCCTCCGCCGCGGCGGCGGGATTGTCGTCCTGCCCGAGCATCTTCACGTAGCCGCCGAGCGGCAGGGCGCCGATGCCATACTCCGTCTCCCCCCGCTTGAAGCTCACGAGCTTCAGCCCGCCGACGTCGAATCCGAGGAAGAACTTCTCGCACTTCACGCCGCAAGCCTTCGCGACGAGGAAGTGGCCGAGTTCGTGGACGAAGATCACGAAGCCGAGCCCTCCGGCCACCTGCAGGATGACGAGCCAGTTCGACGGCTGCGCAAGCCACTCGACCCACGTCGCTGCGGCAAAAACTGTCGCCGCGGCAAAAACGGTCACGAAACAGCCCACCGTTGAACCTCCTCCCTCGTCCATGCATCGATCCCGCAGATGTCTTCGAGCGACGGCTCGGCCTCGAACGGGTGCTCCTCGAGCAACCGGCCGCTCACCTCCGCGATCTCGGTGAAGGCGAATTCGCCGTCCAGGAAGCCCTGCACAGCAGCCTCGTTCGCCGCGTTCAGCACGGCACCGGCCGTCCCGCCACGCCTGGCCGCCTCGTGGCCGAGCCGGATCGCGGGAAACCTCTCCGGATCGGGCGGCTCGAAGTCGAGCGAAAATCCGCAGTTCCAGTCGAATCGCCTCGCCGGGCCGGGCCGCCGATGCGGGTGATCGATCGCGTATTGAATCGGCAGCCGCATGTCGGGCGGGCTCATCTGTGCGACGACCGAGCCATCGACGAACTCGACCATCGAGTGGACGACCGACTGCGGGTGGACGACGACCGAGATCTTCTCCGACGGGATGTCGAACAGCCACCGGGCCTCGATGATCTCGAGCGCCTTGTTCATCATGGTCGCCGAGTCGATCGTGATTTTCCTGCCCATCGACCAGGTGGGGTGTCGAAGCGCCTGCTCGGGCGTCACCGTCGCGAGCTCGTCGGCGGGCGTCGTGCGAAACGGGCCGCCGCTGGCGGTGAGCACGAGCCGGGCGACCTCGTGGCGGGCCCCCGACGCGAGCGCCTGATGGATCGCCGAGTGCTCGCTGTCCACCGGCAGGATCGTCGCCCCGCTCCGCTCGGCCAGCTTCATCACGAGCGGCCCCGCCATGACGAGCGTCTCCTTGTTCGCGAGGGCGACCGTCTTCCCGGCCTCCACCGCCGCCCATGTGCTCTTGAGACCGGCGGCCCCGACGATCGCCGACACGACCCTGTCGATCTCCGGGCCGCGGACGAGTTCGGCGAGCGCGTCATCCCCCTCCGCGAGGCGGGTTCCGGCAGGCAGGTCCGCGGCACGGATGCCCTCGGCGGCCGCCGGATCGGCGACGACGACCCACGATGGCCGAAAGGCCCTCGCCTGCTCGATGAGCGCCCTGCCGCTGGCCCGGGCCGCGAGCAGAAAGACGCTCAGCCGACCGTCGGAAGCGCGAACGACGTCGAGCGTGCTCTTCCCGATGCTGCCGGTGCTTCCGAGCACCGCGAGGCGGATCGGCGTTCCTGCAGCAGCGTCAATCGGAGGCACCTGGAATCAATCAATGGTGAAGGTCGACGGCCCCCTCAAGTCTACGGCGACGTCGAGGGAAGTGCCATATGCGGTTCCCGGCTTAGAATCGTTCGGCGGCCGTCGTTTGTCGGGCGATCCGCGGCTGCGTACGATGCAGGGATTCCCGGCCGAAGCACACACGCCAACTCATGCCACGAAAACGCGACCTCACGAAGCGGACCGGCGACCGAAAGCCGGCCGCCGGATCGGGGATCGTCTGGTACCTCATCGCCGCCGGCGTCGCCGGACTGTTCGCGATGAGCCTCTTCGGAACGACGCCCGAAGTCGAGATCTCCTACAGCGACCTCGAGCGGCTCATCCGGGGCCACGGCGACACGGATGCGTCGCCCGGCGGCGTGGAAATCCGTCTGCGTGGCGACGACCGCTCCCCGCCGAGGCGATTCACCGACTTGCGGGACGTGGTGATCGGCGCCTACGCGGTTACCGGGAGCATCCGTCCGGTGCGGGATGCCTCGGCCGAGAGCGGGCCGGCCGGCGGAGACGATGAAGGCACCTCGATGGCGGATCGCGTCCGCGAGCGGCTCGCTTCGGCGGGAGACCGCGTCCGCTTCCGCACCGCCAAGCTTCCGAGCGAGAACTCGGAGACGCAGCTGTCGAGGCTCATGGCGGAGCACGGGGTCTTCTACCGCTACGAGGATCCGCCGAGCCCGTGGCGCAGCTGGCTGCCGATGCTCGTGATGACGGGTCTCTTCGTGCTCGTCTTCTTCCTCATGATGCGGAAGATCGGCGGCGCGGGGAGCCCGATGGCCTTCGGCCGCAGCCGCGGCAAGATGTACGCACAGGAGGATCTCGGGGTCACGTTCGACGACGTGGCGGGGATCGACGAGGCGGTCGAGGAGCTCCGCGAGGTCGTCGAGTTCCTGCGGAGCCCGGAGAAATACCAGGTTCTCGGCGGCCACATTCCGAAGGGGGTGCTCCTCGTGGGCCCTCCGGGCACCGGCAAGACGCTCCTGGCGAAGGCGATCGCGGGGGAGGCGGGAGTGCCGTTCTTCGGCATGTCGGGCTCCGACTTCGTCGAGATGTTCGTCGGCGTCGGAGCCGCGAGGGTCCGCGACATGTTCCAGCAGGCCGAGGCCAAGGCTCCCTGCATCATCTTCATCGACGAGCTCGACGCCCTCGGCAAGACCCGCGGCACGAGCGTCGTCGGCGGCCATGACGAACGGGAGCAGACGCTCAACGCGCTGCTCGTCGAGATGGACGGTTTCGGCAGCAACAGCGGCGTGATCGTGCTCGCCGCCACCAACCGGCCGGAGACGCTCGACCCGGCCCTGCTCCGACCGGGTCGCTTCGACCGGCACGTGCTGGTCGACCGGCCCGACGTCCGTGGCCGCGAGGCGATCCTCCGCGTGCACGTCACCGAGGTGAAGCTCGACCCGATGGTCAATCTCGAGCACGTCGCGAGGATCACTTCCGGATTCGTCGGTGCGGACCTCGCGAACCTCGTCAACGAGGCGGCGCTCCTGGCGGCCCGCAAGAACAAGTCCTCCGTCGGGATGGACGAGTTCAACGAGGGGGTCGAGCGGGTGACGGCGGGCCTCGAGAAGAAGCGGCGGGTCATCCAGGAGGACGAGAAGAAGCGGGTCGCCTACCACGAGGCCGCCCACGCGCTCGTCGCCGCGTCGCTGCCGAATACCGATCCGGTCCACAAGGTGTCGATCATCCCCCGCGGGCTCGCGGCCCTCGGCTACACGATGCAGCGTCCGGAAGACGACCGGTATCTCCTCACGCAGAGCGAGCTCGAAAGCCGGATCGAGGTTCTCCTCGCCGGAACGATCGCCGAGGAGATGGTCTACGCCGACGTTTCGACCGGGGCCCAGAACGACCTCGAGCGGGCCAGCGAGATCGCGAGGGCGATGGTCATGGACTACGGCATGAGCCGGCTCGGCCGCGTCACCTACCGCGAGAGCCCGCGATCCCCCTTCCTGGCCACGGGCGGCCACGAGTTGACCGCCCCCCGCGGCCACAGCGAGCAGACCGCCAGGGAAATCGATCAGGAGGTCAGCCGGATCATCCAGGCGGCCATCGAGCGGGTCCGCCGCATCCTCGAGACACGCCGGGCCGCCCTCGAGGCGGTCACGACGAGGCTCATCGAGTCGGAGGTGATCGACGGCACGGAGCTCCGGGAGATCGTCGAGGCGGCGATGGAGAGCCCTCAGCTCGTCCCGGGCACCGACGCCGACCGACGTCCGGCTCGCCCCGCCGACGACACGGTCACGGGCGAAGCCGTCGGAAGCTGAGCGAACGCCTCACTATTCCTGACCGAGCGACCCCGGCCGCAAGATCGGAACGAACGTCACATTCCTCCCCACGGTCATGCCTCTCCATCGGCGACCGTCGGCATGCCGAAGAGCGAAGAGGATCCGCTTCAATCCCCCATTTCCGTCACCGCCATGTGGAAAAGTTTTTTTCTCGCCGTCGGGATCTTCTCGTGCATCGTGGGAATCGAGCTGCTGGTGATCGATTCGGCGGTCGTGCTGCCGCCGAATGGACGCGGCGGCCCGAGGTCGTTCACCGCGCCCGACTGGATGCCCTGGAGCCTCATTTCCGCCGGGGCGATCATGGTGCTCCACTACGTCTCGCTGCCGAAGAAGCTGGCCGTCTGACCCGCTGTCGGTCGGCCGAGTTGTCGGCCTGAAGCCGCCTTACGGCGTGGCGACGCCTCGCACGAAGGTCTGATCCACGATCACGTTGCCGGCCTCGTCCCACTCGACGTGACGTCCGTGTCGGACGCCTCCGGCGTGCTGGGTTCGGCTCCATGGCGAGCCGTCCTCGTGGAAGAACTCCCAGACGCCGACGGGCCGGCCACGGCCATACTCCCCCGAGCCCCGCAATCCGCCCCCCTCGTACCGCTCTTCCCACCGACCGTTCTGCAGGCCTGCCGACCAGTTCACCCGCATCTTTTCCGAGCCGTCGGGGTGGTACTCGACGGCGAGCCCGTCGAGCAGTCCGTCGCGGTAGGTTTGTTCGGCGGCGATCGGATGACCCTCGCCGGGCCCCCAGCTCACCCAACGCCCCTCGGGCCGACCGTTCACGTAGCCGCCGACGGTTCGTGGTGCCCCGTCGGCGTACCACTGCCGGAAGACCCCCGCTTCGGTCCCGTTCACGAACGAGCATCGCATCCGCTCGCTCCCGTTCTCCCAGTATTCGACGAACGTCCCATCCCGGCGGTCGTCGCGGTAGCCGGCCTCGATCTGTTTGCCACCGTTGGCATACCAGCGGGTGCAGACGCCGTTCCTCCGGCCCCCGCGATAGCGATCCTCCGATTCGATGCTGCCATCCGCGCGGAACGAACGACGCGTCCCGTCGAGTTGGCCCTTGGAGTAGGTCTCTTCGACCGCCAGTTCGCCCGATGCGTGCCACTGCCTCGCGCTGCCGTCGCGGACGCCATCGCGAAAGACGACCTCCCGCTGCGGCGTGCCATCGGCGTGGTACCGAAGGGACACGCCGTCCCGCTTGCCCCGGCGAAAAGACTCCCGAACGACGACGTTGCCCCTCAGGTCGTATTCGATGGACGGGCCCTCCCGCCGGTCGCCGTCCCAGCTCACCTCCGACACGAGCCTCCCGGACGGATCGTAGGTCCACTCCCGTCCCTTCCGGGCGACGACGCCGGACGGACCGGCCCGCATCTCGGTGCGGGTGCGAATCGCGCCGCTCGTGTATCGACGCTCCTCGAGCACGACTCCGGGGGCGACCTCCGGTGCGGGCGGGTCCCCCTCGGCCGCATGGGTACCGGCCGCTCCCGCCACGGCGGCGAAAATCAAGGCTGCCACGGCGAGTCGCAGGGCGGGGACTAGAATGTCGACGGAGACACAACGCTTCATGATCACGATCAGTATGCCCCCGAAGCGGGAAACCGTGCTGTACGACGGCCGCTGTCGATTCTGCATCGGCCAGGTTGGCATCCTACGCGGGCTGGATCTCGGCCGGCGGTTCGACTTCCGATCCTGCCACGAGCAGTCCGTCGCGGACGACTTTCCCGAATTGTCCCTCGACGAAATGCTCTCGCAAATGTACGTCGTCGATACCATGGGCCGCGCCCGGGGAGGGGCCGAAGCCGTCCGCTACCTGTCGCGGAAGCTCGTGCCGCTGTGGCCACTCGCGGCGCTGCTGCACATCCCGGGCACGATGCCCTTCTGGAAGGCCTGCTACCGGTTCATCGCCCGCAACCGCTACCGGATCGCAGGCTCCGCCAACAGCTGCGACAACGGCACCTGCAAGCTGCCTTGAGTCACCCGGACACAACCAGCACAAAGGCCAAATAAAATAATGTGGCCCAACCGGCGATAAGGGACGCGACTAGCGATCCGGATTCGGGTCGCCATCCTCCCGCAGCAATCGGGTGAGGGTGTTGGCGTGTACGCCCAGCAGTTTCGCAGCCCGGGCCTTGTGTCCCTTCGTCTTCTCGAGCGCCTGCTTGATCGCCATCTTGCGAAGCTTGACCAGGTCGAGCGTCGGGACCCGGGATTCGTCATCCGCCGAGGCCTGCGGCCGCTTCCTCGGCACCTGCGGCCGGATCTGGAGCACGTACGCCTGTTCGATCGTGTGGGAAAGCTGCCGAACGTTGCCGGGCCAGTCGAACGAGCAAAACGCCTCGAGTTCCTCGGGCGTCGGCTCCCACTTCGGCAGACGGTATCGTTCGGCGAACGTCGCCGAGAAGAAGTCGATGAATTCCGGGATGTCCTCGGCGCGATCCCGCAGGGAAGGCACGCTCAACTCGATCATGTTGAGCCGATAGTAGAGGTCCTCCCGAAACGTTCCCTTCGCGACCTCCTCCTCGAGATTGCGATTCGTGGCGGCGACGATCTGCACGTCGATCGGAACGGGCTGGGTCGCCCCGACCGGGATCACTTCCCGCTGCTGCAGCACGCGGAGGAGTTTCGGCTGCAGCGAAAGCGGCATCTCCCCGATCTCGTCGAGAAACACGACGCCGCCCTGGGCCGCCCTGAAGATGCCGAGCGCACGCCCTTCGGCCCCCGTGAACGCGCCCTTCTCATGGCCGAACAGCTGGCTCTCAGCGAGCGTTTCGGTAAGGGCGGCACAGTTGACCGGAATGAACGACCTGCCGCTCCGCGGACCGCTTCTGTGGAGAAGCCTCGCCCAGAGTTCCTTGCCCGTGCCCGTCTCGCCCGCAACGAGCACGGTGCACTCGACCTCCGCGGCGCGTTCGATGGATCTGGCAATGCGTCGCATGGCGGCGCTTCGGCCGAGTACCCAGTTGGACTCAGACCGCGAACCCCGTTCGAAGCTGGATTCCGCGACCGCCTGCTGGAAGCGGGAAGCGGGCTTTCGACGATCGACGGATTCCAAGGTCGCGGGAGACGGCGGATCGACCTGCGATACGGCTACCGGCGATGCATCGCCCAGCGATACCGGCGATACATCGCCCAGCGATACCAGCGATATATCGCCCAGCGATACGGTGGGGTTCAGCGATCCGCCCTGCGGATCACGGCTCGCCGAGCCGTTGGCCTGAAACGGACGCTTGCGATTATTGTTGAACGTCGCCATGGCCGGAATCCTGCTGGCCGCCCTCAATCGACGGACAGTATGACGGGCCCAAAATCGGTTTGCAACAGCTGGGTCGGAAACCGACCCGAAAATTCCCCAAACCCCCAAAATCGCATTTTCGGCATTATTTCTGGGCTTCGTGGGCCTCGGAAAAACGTGCCGCCGCCCCCTCGTCCTTCACGAACATCATGAGATGCTGCCAGGGGAGCCGGTCGAACTCCCTCGCCAGCCGGAACCCGGCCGCCTCGAGCTCGGCCCGAACCTGGGCCTTCGTCATCTTGTGGAGAGGCTTGATCGGCACGGCAGGATCCTCCCCGCGAAACTCGGCGAGCACGAGAACTCCGTCGTCGGCGAGGCTCTCGCGGATCCGCGCGAGCATCGCGTCGGGGTGGGAAAACTCGTGGTAGACGTCCACGCACAGCACGAGATCGACCGTGCCCTTCGGCAGCCTCGGGTCGATCGGCGTTCCGAGCACGGGCCGGATGTTCCTCAGCCGCGCCTCGGCGGCGTTCTCGACGAGCATCCGCAGCATTTCCACCTGGATGTCGGACGCCCAGACCGTTCCCTTCGGCCCCACCCGCTTCGCGAGTTCGAGCGTGTAGAAGCCGTTGCCGCAGCCGAGGTCGCAGACGGTCTGCCCCCTCCTGATGCCGAGCGCCTCGATGAGCATCCGGCAGTCCTCCTCCCGCTGCCGGCTCTCGCGGACGAGCCACGGGGCGCCCGTGAAGTGCATCGTCTGCGCGATCTCGCGGCCCATGTGGTGGGTCTTCGCGGGCGGAATCGCCGCGGTCGTGTCGATATCGAGGTCGATCGCGATCGCCGGATCGCGGCCGAGCGACCGGGTGCACGACAGAGCGGCGGCGAGCAGGAGCGACGAGGCGACGAGCGATCGGGCGGGGAATCGCATGGGGCGAGTATAGCCCGATCGATCAGGCGGCATCGGAACGCATGTCGGGGAGCATCGCCTCGCCGAGGCGGTCGTGGCAGCTCGCGATCGTGATCGCGGAGCGGTCGGCGAAGGCGAAAAGCTCGTCGCGGTCGACGAGGATCGTCCGCCCCGCCTCGATCACCAGCACGCTCGCCCCGGCCGCCTTGAGCGATTGCAGCGTGCCGATGCCGATCGTCGGCATGTCGAACCGCTCGTCCTGCTGCGGCTTGGCGACCTTCACGACGACGAGCCCTCCGGTGGCGCAGAGCCTGCCGGCGCGGCGGATGCATTCGTCCGTCCCCTCGATCGCTTCCAGGGCGATCGGGGCGCGGTTGCGGACCACGACGGTCTGGCCGATGTCGAGCCTGCCAAGCTCTTTCGCCAGCCGCCAGCCGAAGGCGATGTCGGCGAGCTTCGCCGGCGCGAGACGGGGGCCCGCAAGCACTCCGCCGGCGGCGAGCAGCTCGGGGGCGAAGTCGGTGGCCGGGCAGATCCGCACGCCGCCCGAATCGAAGGCCATCGCGATCGCGGAGAGGAGCGAGTCGTCGCGGTTGTCGGTCTTCCGCGAAACGAAGTGCGGCCAGAAGGTCTTGAGGCCCGTCCAATCGGGCAGGAGGTGACGCCAGGCGCCCTTCGCGAAGAGCTTCGTCTTGTGGATCTTGCCCGCCATCGTCGCCCGCAGGCATCCGGCACGCCGGAAGAACGCGACCGCCTTGCCGATCTCCGCGACGCCCACCTCGCCGAAGACGTCGGCGCACCGCCCGAGTTCCTGGTCGGCGTGGCCGCGGATCGCGAGCACGGCCGTGCGGCCGCCATGCCGCCGGATCGCCTCGGCGACAGCCACCGGATACCGGCCCCAGCCGGCAAGGATCCCGATCGTCTCGCCCGCGAGCATGGTCAGGCCGCCTCCGCCTGCTTTTCCGCGGAAGCCCGCTCGACCGCGGCGACCCTCTCGTCGAGCGACTTGATCGCCTTCCGCATCTCCGGCAGCTTGCTGATGGTGGCGAGCTGGAGCTTCCGTTCCCTCAGTTCGATCGCCGGCTCGCCGAGCACCGTCGTCTTCGCCGGCACGTCGTTCGACACGCCCGAGCGGGCGCCGAGGATGGCACGGTCGCCGATGTGCACGTGGTCGCGGACGCCGCACTGGCCGGCCATCACGACCCATTCGCCGGTGGAGGTGCTGCCGGCCACGCCCACCTGCGAGCAGATCATGTTGTCGCTGCCGATGCGGCAGTTGTGGGCGATCTGCACGAGATTGTCGATCTTCGTGCCGCGGCCGATCGACGTGGGGCCGTAAGTGCCGCGGTCGATCGTCGTGCCGGCGCCGATCTCGACGTCGTCGCCGACCTCCACCCAGCCGAGCTGCGCCGAAAGCCGGTAGCCGCCGTCGGCGACGCGGTAGCCGAAGCCGTTCGAACCGAGCACGGCGTTGGCGTGGACGATCGCGCGGTTGCCGACGACCGTATCGTCGTAGAGCACGGCGTTGGGATGGATGGTGGCTCCATCGCCGATCCGGCAGCCGGCGCCGATACGGGCGCCGGAATGGATCGTCGCCCCCCGGCCGATCACGGCCTCCGGGCCGATGGTCGCGAAGGGATGGACGTCGACGTCTTCGGCAAGACTCGCCGAGGGATCGACGAACGCGAGCGGGCTCGCGCCGATGCGGGCCGTCTTCCGCGGCGGGCGATGGAGCAGGATCAGTTCGGCGAACGCCGCGTGGACGTCGTCCACCTCGATCGTCGGCCGGTCGAGCGGCCCGCTGCCCCGCGGCACGACGGCCGCGGCCGCCCTGCTCCGCGAGAGCAGGTGGAGCTTGTCTGGTGCATCGACGAGCGCGACCTCCTGCGGGCCCGCCGTCTCGAGCGTGGCGGCCCCCGTCACGGCGACCGCACCGTCGCCGACGAGCGTTCCCTTGATCCTCTCCGCGAGCGCGACGAGCGTGGTTGCCATCGGAATCGCCTCCCTGGAATCCGCCTCGCCTCTGTGTTTGTGTTCTGGGCTTGTGTTCTGGGCGAGGAGGGCGGGAGGGTAGGGATTCGGGGCGAACGGAGCAAGGGGGATCAGAACCCCGGAAACCCCCCGCCGGGCCGGGAATCACGCCCCAGGGATCAGGCGACCAGCTGCGGCTCGGTCTCGGGATCGTCCTCGGCCTCGGCGGCGGTCGCCAGCCAGCGAGGGGGCCAGAAGAACACCAGCAGCACCGCGGCCGCGGCCAGCGCCATGAAGGTCGGCACGAGGAAGAGCCGGCGGTAGTCCACCGTGCCGTCGGCGGCCGTGAGCAGGGTGCGGAGCGGGAAGAAGAGCCAGTTTGCCGCAAGGTCGCCGAGGCCGAGCACGAGCAGGTTGAACAGGCTCTGCGCGCTGCTTCGCACGTCCTTGGGGAAGGCGGCGTCGATGAAGATGTAGAGCGTGGCGAAGAAGAAGGCGTAGCAGATGCCGTGGAGCACCTGCACGGCGATGATCACCGCCTGGTTCTGCGGCAGGAAGGCAAACACGGCGAAGCGGACGGCGTGGCCGAGGATGCCGAGGAGCATGGTCGTCTTCCAGCCGAGCTTCGCCAGCACGCCGCCGAGACAGGCCATCGTGAGGATCTCGGCCACCTGCCCGATGCTCATCACCGGCATGATCCAGGCCTTCTGCAGGCCGACACCCTTCTCCAAAAAGTCGTCCGCCAGCTTGAAGTAGCCGTTGTGGATCACGGCATCGATGAACGTGACGACGAAGAGCACGAGCAGATACCGGTATGACAGGTAGCCAGCCGCCTTCAGCCAGGCGATCCCGGCGATGCCGCCGCCGGTGGACCGCTTCGGCGGCGTGTGCGGCAGCGTCAGGCTGTAGCCCGCGAGCACCAGGGACGTGATGCCGGCGACGAGAAAAATCCCCCGGCTGGCCTCCACGGCCGCGACCCCCTCCTTGCCCTTGAGGAGAAAGAACAGTGGCCAGGCGGCGAGGATCCAGCCGATCGTGCCCCCCATCCGCACGATGCCAAACTCCCTCCGCGCGTCCTGCATGTGGGTGAAGGCGATCGAGTTTGAGACCGAGATCGTGGGCACATACATCAGCGAGTGCGCGAGCATCAGGCCGAAGAACACCGGGAACACGTTCGCTCCCAGGCCGACCGCCGCCGCGATCTCCCTCGCCCAGTACATGGCGAGGATCGCCAGGCCGCCGACGAGGTGACTGAAGGCCATGAACTTCTCGGCCGCGAACGTTCGGTCCGCGGCCTGGCTCGAGAAGAAGATGCCGACGATCGACGCGATCGCGAAGCCGCTGCCGACCCAGGCAATCTGGGAATCGCTGAAGTCGAGGCCGTCCTTCCCCATGGTGCCCCAGATCAAGGGCAGCCACGCCCCCCAGATCGCGAACTCGAGCACCATCATGAGCCAGAGACGAAACGTCGGCGCGGGCGTGGAGGGGGTTTTCATGCCCTGGACGATACCGTCCAGGCCCGCTCCCTGCACCAACGAAAGCCGCATCCGGTTTTTCCTTCTCGGGTTGACCGTGAGGGGCACGGACAGCCCCGAACCAGCAGAGTTGAGCGTGAGGGGCTCGCCCTCACCGGGCCTTCACGTCGGCGAGGCCGCCGTCGACGCCGATCACCTGCGCCGTCACGAAGCCCTGCCGGGGATCGAGCAGCCAGGCGATCGCGGAGGCCACCTCCTCCGGCTCGCCGAGCCGGCCGAGCGGGTGCATCCCGATCGAGGCCTTCTCCGCAAGCTCGCTCGCCACGAGCCCCTTCGTGAGCGGCGTCCGCGTGAGGCCGGGTGCGACGGCGTTGAACCGGATCCGCTGCCGGGCGTAGGTCGCCGCCGCCGAGATGACGAGGCCGATGATCCCGGCCTTCGCGGCGGCGATCGCCTCGTGGTTGGCAAGTCCGATCCGAGCGGCCGCGCTCGAAACGAGCACGACCGATCCTCCGTCGGTCTTCATGAGTCGGCCCGCCGCCCGCACGCATCCGAAGGCGGAATCGAGATTGGCCGAGAGCGTGGCCCGCCATTCGGCGGTGGTCGTCAGGTGCGCGGGCTTGAGCAGAAGCGACCCGACGCAGCAGGCGATTCCCGTGAGGCCGCCGAGCTCGCTCGCCGCCGTGTCGGCGGAGGCATCGATGGCGTCAGGGTCGGTTCCTTCGACGATCGCCCACGGCATGCCGAGCTCTGCGGCGAGCGTCGAAACGCCGGTCGCGTTTCGGCCCGCGAGGAACACGCGGTGGCCGTCGGCGACGAGGGACCGTGCCAGGGCCGTGCCGATGCCGCCCGATCCGCCGAGGATGAAGACCCGCTGCATGGAACCCCGCTAGATCCAGTTATCGACGGTCTGCCCGAGCTTGACCTCGTCGGCCATCGCCCTCAGCTTCTCCATCGCCCGTCCCTGGATCTGCCGGATCCGCTCCTTGCAGACACCCATTTCGGCCCCGAGCTCACGGAAGGTCCGCGGCTCCTGGCCGTCGAAGCCAAACCTGGCCACGACGATCTCCCGCTCCCGCGGCTCGAGAGCATCGAGGAAGGCGGCGAACGTCTCCTTGAGCGAATCGACCTGATTCGGAGTCAGCCGATGCTCGGAACCCTCCTGGGACGACATGCCCGCGAGCACGGCATCGTCGGAAACGAACCGCTGCCGCTGCTGCCAGACCTTCTTCGTGAGCCTGAAGAAAATCCGCTGGATGGCGTAGGTCGCGTAGGTGCTGAAACGGTTGCCGAGCGCGAAGTTGAACTTCTCGACCGAGCGGATAAGGGCGACGTTGCCCTCGCTCACGAGCTCCTCGAACGAGTTGTTTGGATCGACGAACTTCTTCGCGATCGAGACGACGAGCCGGAGATTGGAGGAGATGATGATCGACTTCACCGCCTCCGACTCGTCGAGCCAGCTTTCGATCTCGCGAATCTGGCGGAGCGTGGCCCGCTTGCGGTCGAGCCGGCCCCTCGCGGTCGCGGCACGGAATTTCAGCCAGTTCATCCGGCGGAAGTAATACTGCTCCTCGTCCTTCGAGAGCAGCCGGGTGCGGTAGAGCTCGGCGACGTAGGGCGTGAGCGAGCCGGTGGGCGTCGCCTGGGCCGCCCGCTGGTCGAGCGGGACCTTCGCATCCTCGGGAGGCGTGCTCGCGAGCTTCTCCGCATCCTTCTTCAGGAACTGCCGGCAGGGCACATACTCGATCGGCCGCTCGAAGAATCCCTGCCGCCGCTGCTCGAGGAGTGCTTTCCGCTTCGCGAGGGTCTTGGCAGAGACGGGCCGCTTGGGCTTGGCCCGGCTCTGCTTCAGATCAGCCCGGCTCTGCTTGCGAACGGCGCGGCCCGGCTTGAGATCACCGCGGGTGGGCTTGCGATCGATGCGGGCCGCAAACTGTTTGACTGATGCAATCACGGTAGTGGCTTCCTGACAGTCGCACGTAGGAAGCCGCATGCTGGACTCCAGCACGCCCAGGGCTCCCCTGAAAGTGGCCGATCCTGAAACGGCCGAAACTGCAAAGGCTGATACGATTCGGTGAGAGTGGCGAACCCGTCGGCACTTCCTATTATCGGCCGTCGCATTCGTTCACTTCGGGAGAACCGCACCGGCCCCGGCCCGCTAACCGAACGGCCTCGCGGCGGCAAAAATCCCGCCAAACGAAAGGACATCTCCGTGAGCGGCCCGACCGGCTGGAACTTCGACAACTCGTTCGCCCGGCTGCCGGCCACGCTTTTTGCGGCCGCACAGCCGGCCCGATTTCGTGCGCCGAGGGTGTCGATCCTCAACCGCCGCCTCGCGGAATCGCTCGGGCTCTCCTGCGGCGACGCGGCCGACGCGGCCACGGCGGCGGCCTTCTCGGGCCAGACCCTGCCCGCCGGGGCGGAGCCGATCGCCCAGGCCTACGCGGGCCACCAATACGGCCACTTCACGATGCTCGGCGACGGCCGGGCGATCCTGCTTGGCGAGCAGCTCTCACCCTCGGGCGGGCGGTTCGACATCCAGCTCAAGGGCGCCGGGCGGACGATGTTTTCACGAAACGGCGACGGCCTGGCGGCACTCGGGCCGATGCTCCGCGAATACATCATCAGCGAGGCGATGCACGCCCTCGGCATCCCGACCACGCGGAGCCTCGCGGTCGTCACGACCGGCGAGACGGTCTACCGCACGACCCCATTGGCCGGCGCGGTGCTCACCCGCGTGGCCGCAAGCCACATCCGCGTCGGCACGTTCGAGTATGCCGCCCGCCGCGATCCCGAGACGCTGCGGGCGCTTGCCGATCATGCGATCGCCCGGCACTACCCCGAGATTTCCGCCGAAGCCCCGGAGAAATACCGCGAGTTCCTCGTCGCCGTGATCGATCGGCAGGCGGCCCTGATCGCCCGCTGGCAGCACGTGGGCTTCGTGCATGGCGTGATGAACACCGACAACATGGCGATCTCCGGCGAATCGATCGACTACGGCCCGTGCGCTTTCATGGATGCCTACGATCCCGCCACCGTCTTCAGCTCGATCGACGCCCATGGCCGCTATGCCTACGGCAATCAGCCTGCGATTGCCCAGTGGAATCTCGCACGCTTCGCCGAGACGCTCCTGACGCTCTTGGATCCGGATGCCGACACGGCGATCGCGATCGCCACCGACGCGATCCAGGGATTTTCAGCCGCCTTCGAGCGGTCCTGGCTTTCCGGCATGCGGGCGAAGCTCGGGCTCGAGACGGAGGAGTCGGGCGACGCGGAGCTGATCGCGGAGCTGCTCGCGTGGATGCACGCGGCCCGGGCCGATTGGACGAACACATTTCGCGATCTTGGCTCGATGATCGAACCAATCACTGCCGAGCGGGCGGCAAACGACTGCTACCGTCAGCCGGCGTTTGCCGCATGGCAGGCCCGCTGGCTCGAGCGGCTGGGCCGGGAGGGACGGCCGCTGAGCAGCGCGGCCGCGCTGATGGCAGCGGTGAATCCCTGGGTGATTCCCCGCAACCATCGGGTGGAGGAAGCCCTCGCCGCCGCCACGGGCGAGGGGAGCTT
>CAZPEM010000062.1:11146-17958 GCA_964585575.1 uncultured Chitinophagaceae bacterium | reverse complement strand
GACGCGAGCACCGCCATCCGTGTGACATCGACGACGGCGTCGAGGCCCGCGGCAAAGAGCCGCATGCCGGCTGCCGGCTCGACCGCGTGGGTCTGCCCCCCCTCCCCAAATCTTGACCCAGGTCTTGTGAGAGAATCCCCGTGCCCCGGATTGGGCTGGAAAGGGTTCTCTCCGGGTTGGATTTCCTATACCACGGGATATGAGGGTTTAGGAACAGTTTGCGTCACCACAGGCCGCGTGTGCGGCTTGAGCCGAGGCCCGAGCCGAAGCGAAAAGGGCCGCAAGACCTACCGCTCCGCGATGCCGTCATCCGCGGCCCGCGTCACCATGGCCTTCAATACCTCGGCGGGCACGTCGGGCGAGAGCGTCTCGACGTGGCCGTCGAGGAAGGCCGCGATGAAGAGTCCGCCGGGCCGCCGGTCGGTTCCGAGGCCGTCGAAGGGTTTGTCGGGATCGAAGGCAAGGTCTTCCGGCTTCGTCCAGGGAACGGCTTTTTCGCGGGAGACCTCGACGACCGCGAGGGTCTTCGAGGTTCCGTCGGAGATGACCCCGAGCTTCAGCCCCTCCGCATCTTTCGGGAAGGCGGACTTCTCACCGCGGAGCACCTGAAACGTGGTCAGCCCGCCGCCGGCCTGCTCCGGCAATCCGGGATCCTGGAACACCGGTGGCATCAGGGGGATGAGCTTCTTGTTGTGCTCGCTGTCCCAGGGCTCGTCGAGCCGAAACTGGTTGTAGAGGCCCTGCTCTTCGAGGTAGGGCAGCACCGCGACCCGCCAGCTGAGGAGCGGCTTTCCCTCCTTGTCGCAGATGGCCGGAGCGGGCAGCCTCTGCTTCACCGACTCGTGCACGAGCATGGCGAGCACGATCTGCCTGGCGTTGTTTATCGCCTGCGTGCGGCGGGCCGCCTCGCGGGCCGACTGCACGGCCGGCAGGAGCAATCCGACGAGCACCGGCGCCGACATCGGCGCCCCGCCGATCAGGCCGCCGCCGCTCGAGAGCGGACCGAGCGGCACCGTCGAGGTGGAATCGAACAGGATCCCGCCGCCGGCCCCCTTCACCCGTCGGACCACCGTCACGCTCGGCCGCACGTGCGGCATCACGGCCGACGCGGCGGGCAGCTCCGGCATCCGCATGGCGATCTGCTGCTGGGCGAGCCCCGACTCGACGAGCGGCGAGCCCATCTCGTAGAGGCTGAAGAGCATCGACATGAGGGCCGACGGCTCGAGGTAGCCGAGCATCGACTCGCCGCCCGAGGCCGTCGCCCGCTTCACCTCGGGCACCGCATCGAGTCCCTCGTCGCCCGCTCCCCGGGCCAGCAGCGTCTTCATGAGCTGTGGCGACGCCGTCACGACGAGCCTGTCCTTCGCAAGGCACCAGCTCGGCGTGACCGGCAGCGGGGTCGCGGCGCCGGCCTTGAGGCAGTGGATCGTGTGGCCGTTGTAGTCGATCTTCCGCACCGTGACGCCCCCCTCCCCGGCCGCCGCGATCGCCATGCCGAGCAGCCGATCGTGCGCCTTCTCGAAGGCGGCCCGGTCGTCGAGCGACACCTGCAGGGCCATGGCCGGGATGAACCCGCCACCGGGAACGATGAAGAAGCTCCAGTCGCTTCCAACCGGCTCGAGAATCTCCTTCACGACATTCATGCCGATCGAACCCCCGAGCCGCTCGAGCCCCTGCCGAGCTTCGACCGCGGCCGATGGATTGACCCGCTCGACGAGATCGAAAGCCGAGGCGACCGCCCGTGCCAGGTCGACCTTCAAGAGCTGCGCCATGATCGCATCGCGGGGCACGCTCCGAAGTGCCGCCCCGCCGATGCCCTCCTCCGAGGCGGCGAAGATGCCGGTCGGCTCGCCGTCGATTCCCAGCCAGAGCGAGGCCGCGAATCCCTCGGCGGTGAGGCCCGTCACGGCCCCGATCGTTTCCAGCTTCGAAAGCCCGGTGGCCTCGAGCACGCCCTCGGGAATCGCCGGGCCGCCGAGCTTGGGAAGATCCTGCACGATCTTCATGACGGCCCTGGCATCGACGTAGGCGAGCGTCGCGAGCCGCTCCCGTGGCATCCGCTCTTCGAGCCTCGCCTTCCAGGCCGGGGCCTTCGCCGACTTGTCCCCGACGCGATCGAGCAGCCGTTCGGTCGCATCGTTCCCCACGGTCACGATGAAATACGCTCCTCCGAATCCCCACGTGACCCCGCCGACGACCGGCAGATCAACCTTCGACCATTCACGGCCGGCGATCGTGACCGGCTTGGGCCGCATGGCCTCCGGCGCGCCCGCGAAGACCATGCCGAGCAGTTTTTCGATCGCCTCCTTCATGGCCTGCGCCCTTTCGCCGCACTTCACGACGAGGGAGGCGTCGACCGATGGCGGCCCCACCGCCGGGTCGATCGAGAGCTTCGACACCGTCAGCGATGCGGGCTGCGACACGAGCGTGCCGAGCACGACGATGCCTTGGTCAACGGCCTCGGCGGCCGGCCCGCGGACCACGGGCGACTTTTTCATCGCCGTGAGCACGCCGTCGGTGAGTTCCCCGACGAACCGGCGAACCTCCTCGTTCGCGAGCATCCGTTCCGTGAGATTCGTGGAGCTTCCCGCCGGCTCGGCGACGCCCCGCGTCGCGACATGGAGCAGGCATTCCTGCGGCGACGAGCGTTCGATGAGCGGATCCGCGGGCAGCGGCGGCACCGAGACAGGCAGCCCCAGCGGGCCGCCGGCAAACAACAGCAAGGCGAGCGCAAGTTCGACCGCTCCGATCCCGAATCCAACCGGCATAGAATCACCCCGTGTGAAGTGTGAATGGATTTCGCGTGAGAACCCGAAGAGCCTACCCCATTCGGGGTGGTTGCCCCAAGTCCCCCGGGTCGGCGATACCTTTTTGGATGACGTCTCGAAAAAGCCGGTTCAGCCGCCGCGGCATGCTCGTCGGCTCCGGCCTCGCCGCGGTCGTGCCGACTGCCGCCGCGATCGACGGGTTTTTCATCACGCCCCATAGCCTCGTCACCACGACGCACCCCTTCGGCGAGGCCGCCGGATCGGCAGCGTCGATCCGCCTCGCGCAGGTGACCGACCTGCACATGGCCCGCATGGGAAGCCTGCACGAGAAGCTGCTCGAAAGCCTCCACGACGCCCGGCCCGATGTCGTCGTGCTCACGGGCGACCTGATCGAACGTGCCGCATGCCGAGAGGGCCTCGGAGATTTTCTTGGCGAGCTTCCCGACACGCCCACGTTCGCCGTCCTCGGCAACTGGGAATACTGGTCGGGAATCACCGTCGAAGGCTACCACCGGCTCTTCGACGACCACGCGGTCGAGCTGCTCGTGAACCGCTCGGTGGAGTTCACGACGGGCGGCCGCACGATCCGGATCACCGGTCTGGACGACCTCGTGGCAGGCCGGCCGGATCCCGAGGCGGCCGTCGCCGATGCGAAGCCCTGCCCGCACCACCTTCTGCTCGCCCACTGTCCCGCATCCCGTGAGGCCTGCCCGCTCCCTACCGCCCACCGGCCGAGCCTGATCCTCTCGGGCCATACCCATGGCGGCCAGATCGCCCCGTTTGGCTGGGCGGTCGTGCGGCCCTGGGGGAGCGGGCCGTACGTGGCCGGCTGGTATCGTGACGGGGGGCCGCCACTCTATGTTTCCCGGGGAATAGGTACCTCGCTGATGCCGGTCCGCATCGGTGCCACACCGGAACTTGCCATCTTCGACTGGTCGCTCTCCTGACCGATCCGTCCCGCTCAAAAAAACGGCTGTAACGAACCGGCCCGCCCGCCGTTGTCTTCTCCGGAGCCCCGATTTCGACCGCGAGGAACGCACGATGGAGGCGAGCAGCGATCCCTGCCAGTGGATTCTCGAGGCGGTCGACGCGTATGAACTGCCGCTCCTGCGCTACGCACGACGTCTCCTGGGCGACCTCGACCTCGCCCGCGACGCCGTGCAGCACGCCTTCGTGAAGCTCTGCGAGGAGCCTCGCGAGCGGATCGACGGGCGGATCGCCCCCTGGCTCTACCGCGTCTGCCGCAACAAGGCCCTCGACCACCTGCGGATGGCGGGCCGCGAACGGGCGATGCTCGACCGTGCCGCCGATCCAGCTTCCGCCGCCGCCCGCGTCGAGGCCGACCCGGCACGGGCCGCCGAGCAACGCGATCTCGCCGGCCGGCTCCGCGAACTGCTCGTCGATCTTCCCGCAGCGCAGCGGGAGGTGATCGACCTCTGGTGCGAGGGGCTCACCTACCGCGAGATCGCCGCCGTCACCGGCCACCAGGAAGGGTACGTCCGCGTTCTCGCCCACCGCGGCCTCACGGCGCTCCGCACCCATCCGGCCGTCCGCAGCATCCTCGACGCATCCGCCTCCTCCGAGCAGATCACCACCACGCCCCAGCGAGCCCGATCATGAACCCTGATCAGACGCACGACCGAAAGCCCGAAGACGACGCCGCGCTGCTCACGGCCCACGCGCTCGGCCAGCTCGATGGCCGGGAGCGGGAAGAGCTGCTCTCGCGGCTCGCGCGGCCCGACGCCGAATCCGACCGGCAAATCATCGACGAAACACGCCGGATCGCCGAGGCGATCGAGACCAGCCGCGCCGACG
The DNA here is from genome assembly GCA_964585575.1 of uncultured Chitinophagaceae bacterium. GTDB lineage: Bacteria > Planctomycetota > Planctomycetia > Pirellulales > UBA1268 > UBA4655. The sequence continues at coordinate 13,375 of CAZPEM010000062.1, read as the reverse complement.
CCCTCCACTCCTCCGAAGCCCCGGGCCGCTCGCAGGACCTGCGACGCACGATCATCGCCACGCTCGCCGCGACGCCCGCGGCGGCGCATGCCCGGCCCACGGGCCCCAATGTCCGACCCACGGGCCCGAATGCCCGGCCCCCGGCTCCGAAGGCCCGCCGCCTCCACGGCCCGTGGGGCCTGTTGGCCATGGCCGGCTCGCTCGCCGCCGCCGTCCTCGTCATCGTGACGGTGCTCACCGATAACCCGCAGGTCGCCCTCGAGGACCTCGAGGAACAGGTCAGGCAAAAGCCTGCCCCCGCGATTGCTGTCGCGGAAAAAGCGGAAAAAGACGCCGGGGACGGGGATTTTCGAGCCGCGAGGAAGGCTGCTGTCGAGGCATCGGCTCCTTTTGGGACGTTGGGCGGGGACAAGGCCGCAGGCGGGGGCGGAGACGTGGCCGAACGCAAAAGAGGCGACGCGGGCGGGCCCGGCGAATCGCTCCAAGCAAGGCGGGCAGCCAAATCCCCGCCAAGCGACGGTGTGGCGCTCGACGCTGCGCCGGCCCCCTCCAATCTCGCAGCCGCAAGAGACTACGAAGCAAGCCAACAGCTCGCGCAGGCGGAAAAGAAGGACGCCGACAACAGGAGTCGATTGGCTTCGGGTTTGCCCCCGGCCGCGCCGCAAGGCTCCGGCAGCATGGAAGGTGCAGCGCCCGGGGGATCTCCATCGACACGCATGCTCCGCGAGGAGGGCCGCGAGACGTACGAGCGGCTCCAGGAAAACCGGAAGCTGGCGGTTTCCGACCAGCCGCTCTCGACCTTCTCGATCGACGTCGACACCGCGTCGTACGCCAACGTGAGGCGGTTCCTCTCCTCGGGCCGGCTGCCGCCGCGAGACGCCGTCCGCATCGAGGAGCTCGTCAACTACTTTCGCTACGACGACCCCAAGCCGGATGGTGACGATCCGTTCTCCGTCGCGATCGAGTCGGCGGCGAGCCCCTGGCACGACGGCCGCTTGATCGTCAGGATCGGCCTGAAGGGCCGCGAGATCGACCGGACGCGGCGGCCGGCCGGCAACCTCGTCTTCCTCATCGACGTGTCGGGCTCGATGCAGGAGCCCGACAAGCTCCCGCTCGTGAAGCAGGCGGTCGCGATGCTCGTCGAGGAGCTCACGGAGAACGACCGCGTCTCGATCGTCACCTACGCCGGCAATGCCGGGCTCGTGCTCCCGCCGACCACCGGCGACCAGAAGCAGCGGATCCTCGCCGCGATCGAGGGCCTTCGCGCCGGCGGCTCGACCAACGGAAGCGCCGGCATCGAACTCGCCTACGAGCAGGCGGCTGAGCACTTCATCGAGGGGGGCGTCAACCGGGTGATCCTCGCCACCGACGGCGACCTGAACGTCGGCGTCACGAGCGATGCGGCGCTCGTCGAGCTCATCAAGCGGAAGGCGGCCGGCGGCACGTTCCTCACCGTGCTCGGCTTCGGGCAGGGGAACCTGCAGGACGCGAAGATGGAGAAGATCGCCGACAACGGCAACGGCATCTACGCCTACATCGACGGCGTCCGCGAGGCCCGCAAGGTGCTCGTCGAGCAGCTCACAGGCTCCACGATCACGATCGCCAAGGACGTGAAGATCCAGGTCGAGTTCAATCCTGCGACCGTCGCCTCCTACCGGCTCATCGGCTACGAAAACAGGCTGCTTGCCGCCCGCGACTTCCGCGACGACCGCAAGGATGCCGGCGAGATCGGGGCCGGCTACTCCGTCACCGCCCTCTACGAAATCGTGCCCGTCGGCGGGCCCCCCGGCGACATCGCCGCCTACGGCGCCGAGCCGCTGAAGTACCAGCCGCAGCCCGACACCGCCGCCGCGAAGCCCGCCGCCGCCGCGAAGCCCGCCGCCATCGACGCAGCGGTCAGCCGCGAGCTGCTCACGGTGAAGCTGCGGTTCAAGAAGCCCGACGGCCGGGAGAGCGTGCTTAGGGAGTTTCCGCTCGCCGACCGCGGCGGTGATTTCGAGGCGGCCTCGGCCAACCTGCGGTTCGCCGCCGCCGTGGCGACCTTCGGCATGATCCTCCGCGGCAGCGACCAAACAGGCTCGGCCACGCTCGACGACGTGGCGAGGATCGCCGGCCATGCGATCGGCCGCGACGAGGGGGGCTACCGGGCCGAGTTCCTCGACCTCGTGCGGAAGGCCGGCAGTCTTGGGGGCACGGCCGCCCCCTGATGCATTCGCCATGACAGGCCTC
>CAZPEM010000062.1:1178-11046 GCA_964585575.1 uncultured Chitinophagaceae bacterium | reverse complement strand
TTATTCGTTCCTCGGAGGCCCTGCCATGAACGCCGACACGATCCGTGAGTATCTTCGCCGTGAGCCATTCGAACCGTTCGTGATCCGCATGTCGAACGGCGAGGTCCACGAGATCCGCCATCCCGAGTGCGCATTCGTCATGAAGACGAAGATGATCGTCTACTATCCCGACGACGACCGCAGCGTCACCTGCTCTCTCGTCCACGTCAACAGCGTCGAGGCCCTGCAGGCCAGCTGATCCAAGAGACAGTTTCTGCCTGAACGAGGCCGCAGCCGGCGGCGATGGAGGTGCTCGAGGAGATCGGAGCGAGAGGCCTCACTTCACCACAACGTCCTTCTGATACTTCGTGATCTCGCGAACGACTTCGCGGATGTCGTCGGCATCGACCCCGCTCTCCTGGAGCGTCGTGAGCAGGTGCTGCCGGAAGAGGTGGAAGTGGCGGGGAGTGATCCCGCGGCCGGCATGCACCTTCGCGAGATCCGCACCCGAGTAGGTGTGAGGCCCGCCGAGCGCCGCGCCGAAGAGCTCCCGCTGCATTCGCAGCAGCTTCTCCATCGACGACTTGGCGAAGAACGGCTTGAGCTCCGCGTCGGCGAGGACGAGCGAATAGAAGCTCACGAGCAGCTTCTCGACGCCCGCCTCGCCGCCGATCCGGTCGTACAAAGACCGCGAATCCGCCGACTGTGAATGTGCCGCAGGGCTTGCCATCGCCGGGGCCTCCTTGATCAGAGTGCCCGGCGGTACTTCTTCGGCTGCTTCCGCTCGACGGGAGCCGGGGCCCCGGCCCGCTCCGCCGAGGCTACCGCGGCGACCGGACGGGCGTCGTTCCGACCGCTTGAGTGGTCTCCCTGCCGCCCGTCGGCTTGCCGGCCGTGTGCCTGCGGCCGGCCTCCACGCTGGCCGCTTCGCCGCGACCGCCGCTGGGGCGGCCGCTCGTGGGACGACGGGCGGGTGTGGCCGCCAGTATTCCGTGACTCGGTCCGCGACTCAGCAGGGGCCTCGTTCCGCGCCGAGATCTCGCGGCGGATGAGCCGCTCGATCGCCCGCAGCCGGGGCAGTTCCTCGCGGTCGCAGAGGCTCACGGCCTCGCCCGTCTGCCCCGCCCTGCCCGTCCGGCCGATGCGGTGGACGTAGGTCTCGGGCTCGTGCGGCAGCTCGTAGTTCACCACGTGCGACACGTCGTCCACGTCGATGCCGCGGGCGGCGATGTCGGTCGCCACGAGCACCGGCGGCCTTGGCGACTTGAAGGCCGCAAGCGCCCGCTCCCGCTGGTTCTGCGACTTGTTGCCGTGGATCGCCGCGGCGGGAATTCCCGCCTTGTCGAGGTCGCGGTGGAGCTTGTCGGCGCCGTGCTTCGTCCTCGCGAACACGATCACCCGCGACATCCCACCGTCCTGCAGGAGCCGCACGAGCAGGCTCTTCTTGTCTTTCTTCTCGACGAACCAGACCGACTGGCTGACCGTCTCGGCCGATGTCGCCTGCGGCGTGGTCTTCACCTCGAGCGGCTCGCGAAGCATCGTCTCGGCGAGGTCCCGGACCTCCGCCGGCAGCGTCGCGGAAAACAAAAGCGTCTGGCGGTCACGCGGCAGCATCGCGACGATCTTCCGCATGTCGTGGATGAAGCCCATGTCGAGCATCCGATCCGCCTCGTCGAGCACGAGCACCTCGCTCGAGCGGATGTCCACGAGACGCTGCCCGACGAGGTCGAGCAGCCGGCCCGGCGTGGCGACGAGCACGTCCACGCCATGCATCATCGCATTGGCCTGCGGACGCTGACCGACGCCGCCGTAGATGACCGCGGCCTTCAGCCCGGCATGCCGGCCGTAGGCGACGAAGCTCTGGTGGATCTGGCCTGCGAGTTCGCGGGTGGGCGCGAGCACGAGCACGCGGCACCGCCGCGGCGACCGCGGCTTCGGGCTCGCGAGCAGCCGCTCGATGATCGGCAGGGCGAAGGCCGCCGTCTTGCCGGTGCCCGTCTGGGCGCAGCCGAAGAGATCGCGGCCGGCGAGCACGTGCGGCACGGCCTTGGCCTGGATCGGGGTGGGCGTGGCATAGCCCTCGGCGGCCACCGCTCGCAGCAGCGGGGCGGAAAGGCCGAGGTCTTCGAATGTGGAAAGAGTGTCAGCGTGCATGGGATTCCAATGGTTCCTGGGACAATTTTCGCGGGGGAAAAATGGCGTGTCCGCCCCGCGGCAACACGACGAATCGGGCGATGGATCACGGCCCGCCCAGAGAGCGTTTTCCGGTTCGAACCGGGCGTAAGCCCGAAGGTCTGCGGGCCGAAGCCCGTCTTGTTCGAATCCGGATGACCCCACGTGCAATTGGCGAGTGGAGCCGAACTGGGTAGATGCGATCGCGGCAGCGACATCCGCGGCCAAAGCCGGGCGGGCGACTGCCTTCATCGAAAGGTTCGATTGGAAAGACCCTACCATGCCCGCGGCCGCGGGGCAACCACGTTTTTCGACTCGACCGCGTTCGCTGCGTAAAATCCCGCCGAGCACGAACCGAGGGCTCTGCGAGCCCCTCGCTCACCCGTCTCGCTCCGCGGCCCTGCTGTCGGAGCCTCTGACGGACGTGGCAGGCATGCCTTCCCGCCATGCCCCGCGACCCGACGGCCCGCCCGTCGTCGCTTTTCGTTCGCCGCGAACAGAAGCCACCTCCAGGAGCCACGCATCGTGCATGCCCCCTTGAACCGGATCGCCTTCATCGGCAACTACGTCCCGCGGCGGTGCGGGATCGCGACGTTCACCCACGACCTGCGGACGGCCGTCGCCGCGGCAAATCCCTCCGCGGAATGCCTCGTCGCGGCGATGAACGACCGCGGCCACCGACACGCCTACCCCGACGAGGTGCGGTTCGAGTGCCCCGACGACCGGCTCGAATCGTTCCGGCAACTCGCCGATTTTCTCAACGTGTCCAACGTGGATGTCGTGTCGCTTCAGCACGAGTACGGCATCTTCGGGGGAGAGGCCGGCGGCCACGTGATCGAACTGCTTCGCGAGCTGCAACCGCCGGTCCACACGACGCTCCACACGGTGCTCGCGAGGCCATCCGCACCGCAGCGGCGGATCCTCGGGGAGATCCTCCATCTTTCGTCACGGATCGCCGTGATGACCGAGCGGGGCCGATCGCTCCTGCGGGACCTCTACGGCGTGGACGACGGGCGAATCGACGTGATCCCCCACGGCATTCCCGATGCCGATCTCGTCGATGCGTCGCCGCACAAGGCACGGATGGGGCTCGCCGACGCCCGGCTGATCCTCACCTTCGGGCTCCTGTCGCCGAACAAGGGAATCGAGCACGTGATCCGGGCGATGCCGGGCATCGTCGCGAGCCATCCGGAGGCGAGATACCTCGTCGTCGGCGCCACGCATCCCCATCTGCTCGGCCCGGATGGCGACCCCTACCGCGACGGACTGCTGCGGCTCGCCGACGCCCTCGGCGTCGCGGGCCACGTGGTCTTTCACGATCGCTACCTCGAACTGCCGGAGCTGCTTGCATTCCTGGGAGCGGCCGACGTCTACGTGACGCCCTATCTCAACGAGGACCAGATCACCTCCGGCACGCTCGCCTACGCCTTCGGCTGCGGCAAGGCGGTCGTCTCCACGCCCTACTGGCATGCCCGCGAACTGCTCGGGGAAGGCGGCGGCCTGCTCGTGCCCTTTCGGGATCATGTCGCGATCGAGCGGGCGATCCTCGACCTCTTCGCCGACGACGAGGCCCGCCGGGCGATGCAGGCGAAAGCCCGTCGTCTCGGCCGCGACATGGCCTGGAGCCGCGTGGCCGACCGCTACACGGAAGCGTTTCAACTTGCGAGAGCGAGCATGACGCTCGCGCCGACGCGACCGACCGCCGGACCGCCGACGCGGCTGCCACGGCAGCCGCTCCCGAGGATCGTGCTCGATCATCTCGGACGGCTGACCGACCCGACCGGGCTGCTCCAGCACGCATCGTACGACATCCCGCGGCTCTCCGAGGGGTATTGCACCGACGACAACGCCCGGGCGCTCGAACTCGTGGTGAGGCTCGCGCGGCTCGGCGTCGAAGCCCGCGAGACGAGGCGGACCGCCGGCATCTACGCGGCGTTTCTGGAGCATGCGTTCGTGCCGACGACCGGCCGGTTTCGGAATTTCCTGTCGTACGACCGCCGCTGGCTCGACCGCGGCGGCTCCGACGACACCCTCGGCCGTGCCGCAGCGGCGCTCGGGGTGTGCATCGGGGCGTCCCCCTGGCCGCCGCTTGCCCGCTGGGCGAGCGGGCTCTTTCCGGCGGTGCTTCGGGCGATCGCCGCCACGACGAGCCCGCGGGCGTGGGCGGTCGGGATCGTCGGCATCGTCGAAGCCATGCGGCGGTTCGAGGGGGATCGACTCGCTCTCGCGACCTGCCGCGACCTGACAAGCCGGCTGCTCGCGCTCCATCGAGACACCGCGACCGCGGATTGGTGCTGGTTCGAAGACGTCGTCGCCTACGAGAACGCGAGGCTCTGCCAGGCGCTGATCCTGTCTGGCAGGCTCATCGGCGACGACGAGCCGGTTCGCGTCGGCCTCGCGAGCCTCGACTGGCTCTACCGGATCCAGCAGTCGCCCCATGGCCGGTTTTCACCGGTCGGCTGCCGGGGTTTCTTTCCGCGGGGTGGCGTCATGGCCGCCTTCGACCAGCAACCGATCGAGGCTCACGCGATGGTCGTCGCCTGCCTCGACGCGTTTCACGCCACCGGCGACGAGGAGTGGCGGCGGCGGGCCTGGGTCGCCTTCGAATGGTTTCGCGGCCACAACATCCTCGGCCTCGCGCTCGCCGACCCGGCGAGCGGCGGCTGCCGTGACGGACTCCTGATCGATCGCACCAACGAGAACCAGGGGGCCGAGTCGACGCTCGCCTCCCTGGCGTCGATCGCCGCCCTGATGCCGTTCGCGGCCGCCGCCGCGGCACCGGCCTCCGGGGAGGGGCGTTCCCAGCAGGGCCCGCGATCGCGGTCGTCCGAGGATCGTGCGCCATGCCGGTGAACCGGGCCGACATTCTCCTGAAGCCCAACAACAGGCGGGTGCTCTACCGGCCGTTCGAGCCGCCGACCGCGGACCGTGCGATGAAGATCGTGGCGCGGGTGATGGAACTCTCCGACGAGCAGGTGGATCGGCTGCTCGAGGCTGTGCTGTCGGAGTTTCACGGTCGCCATCGCAGGCTCACGGCGTTTTTTCTGGAGCGTTTCGAGGCGGTGCGGCACCACGTGCTCACCGACCGGCCCGTGCCGGAGCGTCGCCGCATGCTCATCGGCTCCTACTTCACGCAGGAGTACGCCCTCGAGAGCGCGGCGCTCTTCAATCCGTCGATCGTCGCCGCCCCGGACCAGTCGGGAATCCCGGCCGGCTCGAGGCGGTTCATCATGAGCCTGCGGGCGACCGGCGAGGGGCACGTCTCGAGCATCGGTTTCCGGGAGGGGCTGGTCGATTCCGCGGGGAACGTCTCGATGGTGCCGCCACGCGACACCGTCACCGCCCCGACCGCCGTGGCCAACAGCGACTACGACAAGGCCCTCTTCCTGCGGAAGCTCGACGAACTCGGCATCGCGGGCCCCTACGTCGACGCCGTATTCGACGGTCTCGGCGGCCACTTCACGCTCGCCTCCCTCCACGCCGCGCTCGTGCGGGCCTCGCGGGCGGATCGGACGAAGCGATCGCTCCGCGAGCCGCTCGCGGCCGCGATCACGGCGGTCGCCAAGGCCAACTACGAGATCGAGTGCGACCCCTCGTCGGACATGTCCGAGCGGGTGATCTTCCCCTACTCCCCCGCCGAGACCAACGGCATCGAGGATGCCCGGTTCGTCCGGTTCGTCGAGGACGACGGGTCGGTCCACTACTACGCGACCTACACCGCCTTCGACGGAAGCGTGGTGCTCCCCCAGCTGCTCGAGACCGACGACTTCCTGCGGTTTCGGATCAGCACGCTCAACGGCCCGGTCATCGCCAACAAGGGGATGGCGCTGTTTCCAAGGCGGCTCAACGGCAGCTACGCGATGCTCTCGAGGCAGGACGGCGAAAACATGTTTCTCATGGAGTCGGACATGCTCCACTTCTGGTACTCGAGGCGGCTCATCCTCCGGCCGACGCAGCCCTGGGAGTTCGTGCAGATCGGCAACTGCGGCTCACCGCTCGAGACGCCCGCCGGCTGGCTCGTGCTCACCCACGGCGTCGGGCCCGTGCGGCAGTATGCGATCGGCGCGGTCCTGCTCGACCTCGCCGATCCCTCCCGGGTGATCGGCCGACTCGCCGAGCCGCTCCTCTCGCCGAACGACAACGAGCGGGCCGGCTACGTGCCCAACGTCGTCTACTGCTGCGGGGCGATGCTCCACGGCGATCTCGTGGTCATCCCCTACTCGATGAGCGACTTCGCGTCGTCATTCGTCACCGTCCCGCTCGCCGAGATCCTCTCGGCGATGACTCCATCCGGCTGACGCTGCGGGCAGGCTTGTATGTCGCCGCATTGCCGCTGGGGGAGCGGACCGGCGTTCAACAGCAACGTGCCTACGTGACGCGAAGACCGTGAGGGGCTGCCCGTGCCCAGGAGCCGGCGTATGCCGACAAGCGAAGCACGGATTGCGGAGCGAAGTCGGCATCCGAGCGAGCGGAGCACAGGATGTGCGTAGCGAGCGTCCGGCGATGGGCACGGGCAGCCCCGAACCAGCACGTTTGACGTGCAAGCGGCAGGGCGTAACTCGAAGTCAACCCGCGTCGAGGGCGAGCCGGTCGGCCTCGCATGCCATGGCGACGGAGGCGACGCTGTCGGCCTCCGTGAGCCGCCGCACGTGGAGCGGGTTGCGGACGCGGGCGAACTGGTCCTCGGCCAGATCGTGGACCGTCTTCGCATAGAGCGCGAGCTTTTCGAGGCCGGTCGTGAAGCTGATCTCGACCGTCATCGTCGCCTCGAAATCGCGGAACCGCCCCCGCACGTGCCGCTCGGTTTCCTCGAACCGGTCCGTCACCCGCACGACGCTCCCGGGCAGCATGCGGGCGAGGATCTCCACCGACTCCTCGTCCACGACCGCCCGCAGGAAGCCGTGGGTCGGCACCCAGTCGAAGAGCCGGATCTCACCCCGCTCGAACACGAGCCGCAGTTCCTGCCGGTCCATCCGCGACGGCTGGTGGAAGCCGTGCTCGAAGTGGAAGAGCACGCCCCAGTGCGGGTCGCGTCGAAGGGCCTCCGGCACGAGCGACTGCGTATGGCCGGCCCAGCCGTCGTAGGGATAGCGGCAGGTGCACGAGACCTGCTCCTCGACGGGCCGATAGACCTGCTCGAGCGGCCCCTCGCCGTCCTCCTCCGCACCGGCAGGCGGCCGCACACTCCTTGCGGCCGACACCACCGTCCCCTGCCCCAGCCAATACGCCACGAGATCGAAGAAGTGGACGCCATGCTCGACGAAGATCCCGCCGCTCTTCTCCCGGTCCCAGAACCAGTGTTCCGGGGCGAGCCCCTCGTCGGCCGCCTCGTTCATGAACAGTCCGTGAATGAGCCCTCCCAGGATCCTCGACTCGATGAGCCGCCGCATCGCCTCGGCGAGCGGGTTGTACCGCTCGACGAGGTTCGCGACGCAGACGAGCCCGTGCCTCGCCGCGACCGCCTCGAGCTCCTGGGCGTCGGCGAGCGTGGTCGCAAGCGGCTTCTCGACGAGCACGTGCTTTCCCGCGCGGAGCGCCGCACGGGCCTGCCGGTGGTGCATCGACGGGGGCGTCGCGAGGTAGACGACGTCGATCTCCGGCGAGACGATGAGCATCTCCGGGTCCACGACCCCGGCCTCGAGCGTCGTCGCGGCGCGGTGGGCCGCTTCGGGATTGACGTCGCCGACGGCCGCGACCGTCACGGCCGGCAGCCGCCGGTACTGCTCCGCCGAGAACCGTGCGAAGGCGCCACAGCCGACGATGCCGAGCCTGATGGTGCCGAGCCTGATGGTGCCGAGCCTGCCGGAAGTTCTGCCCGCCGGCTCCCGAGCCGCGGTTGGCGCAGCGGTCTCGATGGCCGAGGGAGCGGTCGGTGCTTCGGAAGGGCCGGCTGGCATGGGTGGTCTCCTCGGGAAAAGCGTGAGAGACACGTCCATGCGATCGATTCGACCGCGGATGCCTGCGGCCGGACGTCGAGAACAATAGCAGTCCGAGCCGGCCCGGTCCATCCGCCGGCAGTTCAGCCTCCGGCACCCGACGAGGGGGCCGCAGCGGCCCTGGGCGAAGCGGGCTTCGTGGGGATCGTGTTCGTGCGGACCGTGGGGGACGTCACGGTGGACACCCCCGGGCCGGCCTCGACGTCACGTTGGCGGTAAAGATCCCAGCCATGGTCGGTCACTTCGAAGGCATACGTGCCCTCCGTCACGGTGTAACGGGCGATGCCGAAGTCGTGGCCGTCGTCGGTCCGCCCGCGGGAGAAGCGGAGCTCGTAGCTGCCCTTCTTCGGCAGCGTCTGCTCCTGGCCGGCCCGGATCACGACCTCCTCGCGGCCGTCCACGACGTAGGTGACCTCGCCGCCGGTTTCCTGCGGGAGCAGGATCGTCACTCCCGGGCCCGCGTAGGGCAGCGCGTTGCGTCGGACCGTGGCCGTGCTCGGGACCGACGGCGCCACGACGACCGTTTCGGTCGGCACGACGGTCTCCGTGGGGACGACGGTCTCGGTCGGCACGACCGTTCGGTAGCTCTCCCGCCACGGGCCCGTGCCGTAATGGTGATGGTGATGCATCTGCCACGGCCCGGTGCCGCCGTGGTGGTGATGATGGCGGGGCTGCGCCTCTGCGGCCGCTCCGACGAGCGTCACAAGGATCCCGACCACCAGTCCGATCCCGCGATTCATCGGATGCCTCCCGTCGCATGAGGGTGTGCTTCGACTCGCCCGCCAGACGCGGACTTCGAACACTACGCGCGGCAGGCTCGCGCGGGCAAACGCCTTGGATCAGCCGGTCACTTCCGCTTCGGCCGCTTCTTCACGGCAGGCTTCTTCGGGGCGGGCTTCTTTTTTGGGGCCGGCTTCTTCTTCGGGGCCGGCTTCTTTTTTGGGGCCGGTTTCTTCGGGGCCGGCTTCTTCGGGGCCGCCTTCTTCGCCACCTTCTTCTTCCGAAGCGTCACGCCCTTGCGCCGCGGGGACTTGGCGGCCGCGACCTCGTCGAGGAATTCATTCGCCATTTCGGCGAGGTCGGCGGCCGAGAGCGGCTCCACCTCGTCGAGGATGAAGAGCGACAGTTCGCCCCGCTGCTGCGCGGCGGAGAGCGTCTGGTATTCGTCCAGCGACAGGTCGTCGTGGTCCTCGTCCTCGCTCGTCAGGAACTCGAAGCCGACTCGGGCCTTGGCGTCCCAGCCGTCGATGTGAAACTCGACGCCGTACTCGCGAAAGGTCAGGTTGCGGGTGATGGCGTAGCCGCGGCCCTTGAACAGCCGGGCGAGGAGGCCGCAGGCCTCCGTTTCAGAGAGCGTGTCGGTCATGGGAACCGGTTTCCAGGGGGATTTGCACCGCGTTTGACTCGCGAAGGATAGCGGATTCCAAGCGGCCCTGCGAGGAGCGAGAGGTCCAGCCGGTCCTCCGGTGGCACCCCCTCCGACGACAAGCCGCCTGAAAAGACGACCGCCACCGCGGCCATCAAGAGCCCAAAGAGCAGAATGGCTGCGACCGCCACCCCCATGAGGCAGCCGGCCGAGGCGTCGTCTTGCCGGAGCGACTCGAGCCGCCTGACGTCGATGCCGCCCGCGGCGTCGGGCGATGACGCGTCGGCCGACTCCCGTCCCTGCTGGCGGTTCACCGCCGAGTCCAGGGCAAGCAGCAGGCTGCGGGCGTAACGGAAGAACCAGACCGGAAATGACACGGCCGCGACGAGGCATGCTGCCAGCGCCGTGCGTTGGG
>CAZPEM010000062.1:0-1078 GCA_964585575.1 uncultured Chitinophagaceae bacterium | reverse complement strand
GCGGTATCGACGAGACGGTCGCGGACGTCTGCCGGTTCGAGCACCTCCGCATGCTCCGCCAGGCCCAACAGCTGCGGGATCATCTCGTCGTCCCAGGCCCGCTCGATCTCGAGGATCACGCCGCCGTCCCGCTGCGGCTTCACCTTTTGCCTCGGATGAAACGGCTTCTCGGCGGCCCACCTCGCCCGGGCCGCGTCGATTCGGATGCGGTAGCGTCGGGGAGCCTTGGCGGAGCGGAAGATCGTCATGCTGTCGGCGAGCATCGACTCGACCGTCTCCGCCGATCGCTCGAACGACCTCGACGACGGCTTCGCCTCCTCGACGCGATCGAGCTTGAAGAATCGGATCGCGTCGGCGTCGGCGGAAGACCGGTTCCTGGCCGGATCGGCGAGCCGGGCGGCGATGTAGATGCTGCCGTCGTAGACGACGACCGCCTCCGGGTTGATCGAGTAGCTCTTCGCCGCGGCGCTTGCGAGGCTGCGGTAGCGGATGCCGAGCGTGAGCCTGTTTTGGATGGAGCGGTTGATGGCGCTCAGCGTTCGCGACGAATACTTCCCCTGGGCCGGCCGCGGATGGACGACGAGCCCCTGCTTGTGGTCGTCCACGTAGGCGAGCAGTTTCGGCGTGACGAGCTTCTCGATCCTCGCAAGCAGCTGGCCGAGACCGTGCCAGTAGACGGTTCCCGCGAGCGGAGCGATGAAGTTTCGCGCGACGGCGAGCGAGAGCAGTTCGGGCAGCGTCACGGCTGGGGCGGAGAGCTCGTGGGCTCCCCTGCCCGGCTCGATCGCCCAGCCGGCCGCCGGCCCGCCGCGGTCCGTCGGCTTCTTCACGCTTTTGAGGGCGTAGCCGAACTTCTGGAGAAACTCGAGGTCGCGGCGGATGTTCTTGTCGGACATCTCGTCGATCACGCCCCGGCTGCGGAGCTCCGCCTTCAGCTCGGCGATCGAAAGCGGATGCCTCGCGCCGAAGAGGATGTCGATGAGATGAAAGATCCGCAGAAGCTGTTCGTGCCGGCTGAGTGAATCCATTCCGAAAACGATACTTCAACCGCCGGCGGGAAACCACGTGCGCCACGGAA
>CAZPEM010000061.1:9304-18040 GCA_964585575.1 uncultured Chitinophagaceae bacterium | reverse complement strand
ATGTGGTCCATCTCGGTGTGGTCGGGCTGGAACGACCAGCAGATGAACGCCGTGAACCCGCCTGTCTCGTCCTGGAGCTGTCGCAGCCGTTCGAGGTGCTCGACCCGCTCCTCGAGCGTCTCAATGTGGCCGTACATCATGGTCGCCGTGCTACGACCGCCGATCGAGTGCCAGACGCGGTGCACCGCGAGCCAGTCGTCGGTGAGCACCTTGCCCCTGGTCATCGCCCTGCGAACCCTGTCGACGAGGATCTCGCCGCCACCGCCGGGCAGCGAGCCGAGCCCCGCCCGCGCGAGCCGCTCCAGAACCTCCGCAAGCGGACGCTTGGAGACTTTCGTCAGGTGGTGGATCTCCGGCGGCGAAAAGCCGTGGACGTTCACCTGGGGAAAGCGAGCCTTGATGTCGCGGAGGAGTTCCTCATACCACTCGAGCGGCAGCGTCGGGTGAAGCCCGCCCTGGAGCAGGATCTGGTCGCCCCCGATCTCGACCGTCTCGCGGATCTTTTCGAGCAGCAGGCCGCGGTCGAGCACGTAGCCTTCGGGCGACTTCGGCCCACGATAGAAGGCGCAGAAATCGCAGACCGCCGTGCAGACGTTCGTGTAGTTGATGTTGCGGTCGATGTTGTAGGTGCGAAACGGCTCCGGGTGGAGCCGCCGCGTGACCGTGTCGGCGGCCCGTCCGATGGCGGCGAGCTCATGCGATTCGAGCAGGGTGACCGCATCGTCGAAGCCGAGCCGACCGCCCCCAACCACCCGATCGAGAATGATCCGCACCCGCGCCGACGACGGCACCGAGGAACGCGGGGGCGGCGGAGCGAGTCGCTCCGGGAACGACGTCGCCGCCATCTCCAGCATCGGGAGCGTCGTCGCGGTCATCGCGGGCTTCCTGCGGCGGGGACGAGGTCGTGGGCGGCGGCGAGTTCGCGGAATCGCCGAATCGCCTCCGCCTCAGCCTCGCCCAGATGGTAATGGAGATTGTCTCGCAGGTAGCCGAGACACTGGGGCACGGTCAGCCCGTGGCCCGCCGCTTCCGCGGCCGCGATCGCGGCGAGATTCGAGACGCCGCTGTCCCTGGCCGCCTCGAGCCGGGCTGCGATCGCGAGCAAGTCGCCCTCGCGGAAGCCTTGCCCCGGTCGGGCCGCCCACGCGGCGAACACGAACGGCAGACCAGTCCAACGGCACCACTCGTCCCCGAGATCCCAGGCGACCTGGAAACCACCGCGGACGGGTCCGAGTGCCCGGTCGCCGATGAGAAGCACGGCGTCCGCGTCGGTGTCGTCGAGCGAGGCGTGCATCGGGAGCTGCTCGACCTGCGGTCGCACGCCGAAACGCTCGGCCAGCAACAGGCGCCCGAGCACGGCGCTCGTGCGAGATCCCTCGTCGAGCGCGATCCGCCGAACCCGGTCCGGCCGCGTGCGAAAGAAGAGCTTCACGCTCATCACGGGGCCGCGGCAGGCGATGCAGGCATCCGACACGATAGAGCCGCCGCCACGAAACACCTCGACCACGGGAATGAGCGCGACGTCGAGCAGTCCCGCAGCGAGCCGGTCCGCGAGGCGACTCGGAACGTCGTAACACAGCGAAAGTTGCGGCGAAGTCTCGCGTTGATCGCCCGCGACGAGCCGATGAACCAGAGGCCGGGTGTTGAGGTACTGCACGGCCCCGATCCGAACGGAAATGCCGCCGAGCCGGGACTGGCCCGCGGCCATCGGCAGAGATGCGGTCGAATGGGTTGGAATCGGCAGGTACATCGGTGAGAGGCCGGTTCGGACAGCGAACATCTGGAAATGTAACCGGACCGCCCGAGAGCCGTTAACCCTGCTTTCAGGCCAATTCCATGCGGCGAAACGCCCGCAAGCCCAAAAACATGGGGATGATCGTCGCCGCGAGGCCGAGGGCGACCACGACGGCGACGGAGGCGATGATGCCGCTCGGGCTGCCGAGCCAGCCGAAAAAGCCGCGCGAGGCAACGAGGGGGCCGAGCGAGCGTGTCGCGACGTAGAGGTGGGTCGGCAGGGCTGCGACGATGACGACGGTCATGATGAACAGCGAGCTGATCACGAGGCTGAGCGTTCCGCCGAATCCGGCCGCGATCTTCGACGGCGATGATTCCCGCAGATCGGGCATGCGTGCCCCGAGCCCGACCGCGATTCCGGAGAGTCCCATGCAGAGCATGACGCAGCAGATCTCGTGGACCAGCACGAGCGACCTGCCGAGGCCGAGCATGGTGTCACTGAGCCACACGAGCCCGCAGCAGGGGAGGAGCGAGCCGAGGAACGCGAAGAGAAACTTCGACCAGACGATCTGATCGCGGTGAACCGGCAACAGGCCGAGAATCCAGAACCGCCTCCCCTCGAGGCTGATCATCGGATAGACGAATCGCGTCGTGAACGTCGAGAGGATCAGGCCGACGACCGCGAGGTTGAGGAAACCGATCATCGACTTGTAGGTATTGTTGTATTCGAAGGAGCGGACGTTGAAGAAGTAGAGGGCCAGCAGGCCGAAGAAGATCGCGAACTGGGACCACTGCGACACGTCCCTCCGGAACAGCCGCAGATCCTTCACGATCAGAAGCCGAAGCGGACGGGTCGCCCGGGATCCGGCGTCGGAAAGCAGGCTGTCGAACCGACCGCTCCGCGTGCGGCGGCGGTGAGGCGCCTCGCAGGCGAGGTGGCTGTAGCCGACGCGGTAGGTGGCCCGCGCGAGCCTTCCGGCCAGCATCTGCAAAAGCAGCCCGTTGGCGATGAGCAGCGCGAGGAACTTGCAAGCCTCCACGAGGCTTGCCCTCGCCTCGGGCGTCGCGAATCCCGAGCGGCTGCTCTCGATGAGTCCGCTCGAGAGCCACCAGCTCGGCAGAACCCTCTGTTCCGTGATTGCGAGCCGCCCGAAGGTCTGTTCGAACCAGGCGGCGTTGAGGCGGTCGGAACTTCCGGCGGCGAGCACCGACCAGGCCACCCATGCCGCGACCAGGCTCGACGCGAGGAGGCCGATCGAGAGCGCGTGCAGCCGCAGCTTCGGAATCCAGCCGACGAGCCACAGGCACAGCATGCCTCCGAGGGTCGCCGGGATGACGACGAACGAGATCATGAAGGGCAGCATCAAGGCGTAGTACGTCCACGCACCGCCGTGGACCTGCCCATACGCGACGAGCATGGGGCTGCCGAGCAGGATGAATCCCCAGCTCGAGAACCAGACCGCCTCCTGGAACTTGTGCGAAAAAATCGCCTCGGGCCGAACCGGGAGCGTGAGCAGCAGCCTGGCCTCCGCCGACCCGTAGAGACCGCTGTAGAGAAGGATGCCGGTCGAGAAGACGAGCATCACCATGAGCGACGAAAAGAAGGTGTTGAACAGGAGCGAGATGACGTCGAAGTTCAGCGACTCGAGAAAGCCGAACGCCTCGGTGAAAAGCCCGTAGAGCGAAGCCCAGAAGAGCAGCGAGAGCACGACCACCAGCCCGAGCCGAAGCCGCGCGCCGCCGAGCATCGACCGGAGCGTCGACCAGGCCGTGAGCGTTCGCAGGAAGAGCAGCCTCCCCGCCTCCTGCTCCACCGTGAGCAGCCGCGGCGGTTCGGCGGGAATCCGGCTTTCGACAATCGGACTTTCGGCGTTGGCAGGCTCGGGCGGCATCAGTGGGGCGGGTCCGGGATGTCCGTCCGTCGCCGTCGGGGGCCGGCCGTGCCCGGGGCGGTCAGTTCGAGGTAGAGCTGCTCGAGGCTCGTCGACTCCAGCGACATCTGCGTCTGCAGCTCGCCGACCGTCCCGAGGAATCGCAGCTGGCCGCGGACCATGATGCCGACTCGGTCGGCCATCTCCTCGGCAAGGGCGAGCGTATGGGTCGACATGAACACGGTCATGCCCTCGTGGGTGCGGTCCTCGAGCAGATCCTTCACGATTCGGGCGCTTCGGGGGTCGAGGCCGACCATCGGCTCGTCAAGCACGAGCACGTCCGGGTCGTGGATCAGGGCTGCCGCGAAGACGAGCCTCTGCTTCATGCCGAGCGAATAGCTCTCCGAAAGGTCGTCGGCGAACTCGCCGAGTTCGAAGGTCTCTATCTCCCGGTCGATCCGCCGCTGTGACACGTGTCGCGGCAGTCCGAACATGTCGGCGATGAACCAGAGGAACTCGCGGCCCGTGAGCTTGTCGTAGAGGCACGGCTCGTCGGGCACATAGCCGATGTGGAGATGCGCCTCGCGGGTCTGCCGCACGAGGTCGCGGCCGCAGACGCGGACCGCGCCCCGCGAGGGCCGCAGGAGTCCCACGAGCATTCGGATCGTGGTCGTCTTGCCCGCACCGTTCGGGCCGAGCAACGCGAACAGCTCACCCCGTGGGATGGAGAGCGAGAGGTCGGCGACGGCCGTCTTCGACCCGTACGTTCTCGAGACATGGTCGAACTCGATCATGGCGTCGCGGCTTCCTCCTCGACGTTTCGGGCGAGCGCCGCAGCCGCTTCGTCGGACCGCCGCAGGAATGCGAGCGTCGCCCCGAAGAGCTGCGACTCCTGTCGCAGCACCCGCCCGCTTCGGTCGACCCACAACCGCGACCGCGGGCGATGGTGCGAGGCGGGATCGTCCCGGTACTCGACCACCAGCACCCGCACGAGGTGGTCCTCCCAGAAGAGGCTCTCTTCGCTGGCGACGTGGGCGTGGAGCACCTCGAGGGGCGATGAACCTACGCGGAGTGGGCTGTAGGTCGGCACGGTCCATCGCTTTCCGGGCTCGAGCCCGGGCATCATCGCCTGCGGCGACAATTCGTCGCCGAGCATCATCGACTTGGGAAGGTGACGGCTCGTTTCGTACCGCATGCCCCTTGCGCGAATCGTGATTCCCACCTGCTCGTCCTCGACCGTTCCGTCGAGGAATACCGCTTCGCCAACGCCGGGAAGATCGACCGTCGAGTTGAACGCCTCGAGCCTGCCCGAAGCGTTGATCGAAAGCACGAAGCGGGCCTCGAGTCCGAGCGGTCCGGGCTTGATGGCGGCGTGGCGGCCGGCGATGGAGCCGTCGGTCGAAGACGAACTCGACGGTGGCGAGATCGCGTCCAGGGTGGTCTTCGCCGGATTCCCCATCTGCCGAGCGAACGCCCGCGCGAGCGTGCGGGTCCATCCGGGGAGCACCTCTTCGAGGCCGGGGACCGCACTTTCCAGGGGCATGCGATCAAGCCGCATTCTGCTCTCGACGGTCATTCCGCCGCTGTCCGTCGGTCGGGCCAGGCTCATCGCCCATCCGAGCGGCTGTTCGTTCCAAAGCACCGACCAGGCGACGGGAATCGGCTTCCCGCCGACCGTGTACAGCGCCTGATAGCCCGGGGGAGGGGCGGGGGCCAGTGAAGGCAGAATCTTCGCGACCACGAGCCATCCAGTCGTCAGGCACCAGAATGCCACGATGAACGGTGTGAGCCACGGTCGGATCACCATGGGAAAAGTACCTCGGAATTCCCCGGCTCCGGGCGGGAGCGGTCCGCCGGCAAGGCTTTCAAAAGTGTATCCGTCCGGGCATCGACGTGAAAACGTTCCCCACTGGACAGCGAGGAAATTGCCGTTGATCCTGGGCCATGGGTGCGATCGGGGATCCGTCCCGGACTTGGGAGTTGTCCGGCTCACTCCACCGCCATACACTGCGGAACCGGAGAGGGGCATCGGAGCGGTCGGACGCTGGCGAAGTGGTTCTGGTCGGAATCCTGCGGCAGCGTCTGCTCATCACGTTCGCACATCGTTACCGTCGTACACCATCATCACAGGTCTCTCGTACATCAACCATCAACTCTGTCGTACTTTTGGGTCTGGAGTGATTTGCCGTCGGGTTCGTGTCATGCCATGCGTCCACGAGGGGAAAGCATCATGAAGAACGCCTGTACCTTTCATCAGCGTTGCCCGGTTTGCGGCCGCAGCCTCCACATCAACGTCACGCTGCTGGGGCAGACCGTCTACTGCCAGCACTGTGGCGGCGGATTCGTGGCCTGCGATCCGTGCAACGCCAGCGCTGTATCGAGCTCCAGCGAGGAACGGGCGGACGAACTGCTCGAGCGTGCGAGCCTGCTGCTCTCCACGGCTGCTCACGACCGACCGGGAGAGTAGGCCTCGGGCTGGTGGCCTGAGTTAAAAGAACCGCCTCAGATGGACTTCTCGACCGCGATGCTGACGCCCGCCAGCCGGGAAAGTTCGGTCCAGTAGCCGGGGAACGTCTTGCCGACGCAGGAGGGGTCGGCGATCACGACTCCCGGCACGGTGAGTCCGGCGAGCGCGAGGCTCATCGCCATCCGGTGGTCGTCGTAGGTCTTGAGTCTTGCCCCGTGGAGGGGGGCCGGAGTGATCTCGAGCCCGTCGGAAGTCTCGACGACCCTCGCCCCGAGCGAGGTCAGTTCCCTCGCGAGGTCGCCGATCCGATCGGTCTCCTTGTCGCGGATGTGCGCCACGTTGCGGATCCTCGTCGGCCCGTCGGCGAAGAGGGCCACGACCGCGAGGGTGGGCACCGTGTCACTGATGGCGTTCATGTCGATGTCGATGCCGCGGGAGCCGCGGCCGGAGATCTCGACGGCGTCGTCGAGCCAGGCGACGTCGCAGCCCATCCGACCGAGCACGGACGCGAACGCGACGTCTCCCTGGAGGCTCGCGGTCGTCAGGCCATCGACGCGAACGCGGCCCCCGGTGATCGCCGCCGCCGCGAGGAAATAGCTCGCCGCCGACGCATCGGGCTCGATGGCGTAGCTGCGGCCACGGTAGCCGCCTGGCGCGATCCGCCACCGCCGAAGCGACTCGTCCACGACGACCTCCGCCCCGAACGCCTCCATGACGCGGCGGGTCATCTCCAGGTAGGGCAGCGATACGATCGTGCCCTCGAGCACGAGGTCGATCCCTTCGCGGGAGCACGGGCCGATCATCGCCAGTCCGCTCGCGAACTGGCTCGACGTGTCGCCCCGCACCACGACGTCGCCGCCTCGGATGCCCCGCGACTCGACGACCATCGGCGGGCAGCGTCCCGGGCTCTCCGCGCGGGCCTCGACGCCAAGTGCCGCCAGACCGTCGCAGAGGTCGCCGATGGGCCGCTTCCGCATCCGCGGCGTGCCGTCGAGCCGATAGCTCCCGTGACCGAGGCCGCAGACGGCCGCGAGAAATCGGATCGTCGTGCCGCTGGCGGCGCAGTCGATCTCGGCGGCGACGGCGGGAATCCGGCCCGCCAGTCCCTGGACGTCGATGCGCTCGCCCGGCCAGTCGGTGTCGAGCCTGCAGCCGAGCCGTTCCAGGCCCGCCACCATGACCCGGGTGTCCTGGCTGTCGAGCACGCCGGTCAGCCGGCTGGGCCCGTCGGCGAGCGCCGCGCAGACCAGGCCGCGGTTGGTCAGGCTCTTCGACCCGGGCGGGCGGACGCATCCCGTGACCGGGCCCGAAACGCAGGGGATCTCTACGGCGTCGATCATGGGGCCATGGTACCCTTCGACCATGTTTGATCCAGCGGATGCTGCCGACGCCCCGCGGGCGACGCTCGAGGAGATTCCGGAGTACGAGTTCGCGTCGCCCTCGATCCGGTTCGGCGAGGGACGCGCGGCCGACCTGCCCGAGGTCGTCCGGCAGTTCGGTCGGTCGGCATGGCTGGTCACCGGCCGTCGCCACGACGCGGCCGCCGTGCGGACGGTCGTCGATGGACTCGCCGGGGCGGGGGTGCCGGTCGAGCGGATCGCCTCGGCCGGAGGGGAGCCGACCGTGGCCGATGTCGTCGCGGGGCTCTCGGCGATCGCAGGACGCCCGCTCGACGGCGTCGTCATTCTGGCGGTCGGTGGCGGTTCCGCGATCGATCTGGCGAAGGCGGTCGCCGCGCTTTCGACGAACGGACTCGAGGAGATCGGTCCCTCGGCCGGTGGTTCCCCCGACCACGAGCGGCTCGACGCGCTGGTGGTGGATCACCTCGAAGGCCTCGGCAAAGGCATCCCTCTCCGGAGAGAGCCGCCGCCGGTCGTCGCCGTGCCGACGACGGCGGGCACCGGCGCCGAGGCGACGCGAAACGCCGTCATCTCCTGTCCAACGCGACGGTTCAAGAAGAGCCTTCGCAGCCCGCTGTTGGTGCCCAGGGTCGCGGTCGTCGATCCGTTGTTGTCGGCCACCTGCCCGCGATCGGTCGTGGCTGCCTGCGGGATCGACTGCATCACCCAGCTGATCGAGTCCTATGTCTGCCGTTTTCGTCGGCCGCTCACCAGGGCGATCGTTCGTGACGCGCTGCCGCGGGCGATCGTCGCGCTGCCGCAGGCGGTTCGGTTTGCCGGAGAAACCGACGTGCCGCCGTTCGTGCGGGTGGCGAGGGCGGCGATGAGCCATGCGGCGTTTTGCTCAGGCCTCGCGCTTGCCAATTCGGGCCTGGGGCTCGCCCACGGCGTCGCCGCCGCGCTCGGCATCGAGTGCGGCGTTCCGCACGGCGTCGCCTGCGGGCTCATGCTTCCGGTGGCGATGGAGGTGAATCTCCCCTACGCCGTCGATGACTTCGCGGAACTCGAGCGGCTCATCGATCCGTCCTGCCCTTCGTCGGCTGCGGAGGCGGCGTCACGCTTCGTGCGTCGGGTCGGCAACATCTGCCGCGACGCGGGCATGCCTCGGGGCCTCGCCGAAGTCGGCCTCGCCCGGGATCGTCTCGAGTGGCTCGCCGCGAACTCGGGGGGCGGAAGCATGCGAGGCAACCCGGTCGAGCTTTCGACGGCGAGGCTCGCCGATGTCCTCGCCGCCCACTATCACTGACCCGCGATCACTGACCCG
>CAZPEM010000061.1:8071-9204 GCA_964585575.1 uncultured Chitinophagaceae bacterium | reverse complement strand
ATCACTGACCCGCGATCACTGACCCGGGGCGGTGCGGACCCTCTCGGCATCGCCCGCCTTGACGATGATCGGATCTTTCAGAAGCGGGATCAGCAGCGACGCGTCGGCGCCGCCGATCATGGCCTTGCTCCAACAGGCCTCGGCCTTCTCCAGATTGGGCGTCGCCTTCGTGACGTGATAGGCGCCGAGGAAAAGCTGGTTGGCAGGACTGTCGTCGAACCAGGATTCGACGACGGCCTGTATCACGGCTCCGGGGATATCGTCGCGTTGCCAGGTCTTCAGCTGCCCCGCCACCATCACCGTCACCGCCTGGGGGGTCGCCTCGACCACGGCGATCCTCTTCGTCTTGACGTCGTACTCGTTGCCGGGCTTCATGGCGGAGATCGCGCGTTCCCGATGCCCGTCGAAGGATTTCGCGCAGGACGAAAGCTGCAGCCAGCCCGCGATCCGATTCGCCTCGCGATCGTCGGGTGCCACGGCCTCCACCTCCTTCATGGTCCGCTCCGCGGCGTCATAGTCTCGGTTCCGGAGAGCCTCGAGACACCTTTTTGCGGCGTCGTCGATCCTCGCAAGCAGGGCCGGATAATCGACCGGCGGCGGGGGAGGATTCTCGGGCGGTGTAGGCGGAGACGGATTCTGGGCCGGCAGCGTGGCCGGATCGTTCATCGGCGGCTCGGGGGCGGAGGGCATTGGAGCCTGCGGCTCGACAGGCTCGGGCTCGGGCGTCGCGGGGGGCGATTCGGTCTGGGGTGGGACGGATGGTGGCTGCGGCGACGGAGTCGGCCCGTAACGCTCGAAGTCGAACGGCCTGTTTCGCGCCGCCAGTGGATGTCGTTTTGGCTCGGCGGGCTTCGTGGTCGTCTTGGCGACCTGCTTCGGAGCGGCCGGCTTGAACGAGAAACTTGGCGGCGCCACCCGATAGGCCATCAGACAGAGGATCGCGACCACCGTAAAGAGGCCTCCGGCGACAAGCAGCAGCGTGCCGCTAGCGGAATGCTGCCGGTAGGTCGTGGCATCAGGCCGCGGCCCTCCGGACGGCTGAGCGGAAGGTTGAACCTGGATCGGATGGTGAATGGGTGGCGGAGCCGCCGGATACCCGCCCTGATACGGGCCACCTGGATACGGGCCACCTG
>CAZPEM010000061.1:0-7971 GCA_964585575.1 uncultured Chitinophagaceae bacterium | reverse complement strand
ATATGGCCCACCTGGATACGGGCCACTTGGATATGGATAAACGCCCGGCGGGTGCGATCGATCCATCGATGGCTGAACCATGGACGGGGGATGGTACGCCGAAGGACGTGGTTCTTCCGGTGCCGCAGTCGGAGAAGGAGGCATCGCGAGACCACCCGGCGGGGGCTGCGTTGCGGCCATGCCGCCGGCCGAAGCCGAGGCGAGCAGGCTGTCGCGGGCTTCTTGAATCCGCGCGGCGAGTGCCCGCCGGGCCACCTCGTAAGGCCCGGCGTCCACGGCCTGGAGCCGCGCGAGCCTCACCTCGGCCGCCTGGAGGATCCGGATCGGGTCATCGACCGACTCCAAACCGAGCAACTTTTTTGGATCGTCAAGATCGAGTGCCGTGATGCCGAGCCATTGACGGCACGGATCGAAGGAACTGCTGCCGGACGCATTGCCAGTAGTCATGCAGATCAGCATATCTTCTGTTCTTCCGTGGCACGACGCGAGAGTTTTTGTCGGGAGCGGTGGCGGGCGTGCGAGGCCTTCCCTTCAGCATTCACCAGCCGTTTCGCGGTGGTCTTGCCGGCCAAATCCGCGTTCACGTTCCCCGCCGAAGACATCCCCCCGCGGCTTCCCCGCAAGCCGCCGGGCACCGGCGGCCGAGGAGGCGCTGGCCCTGTGAGGCCGGTCAGACTCCCCAGGCTCATCGTTCCGCGGCCTATGGACACGCTTTCCGGGGCGGGAGTACCATCACATCCTACGGGGTTAGTCTCTTCGCCCTTTCAATTCACCTGCGAATCGTTCGAGAGGTCACCATGAACCAGTCTGCGTCCGTTTCGATTACAAGGTCGTCGTTCTGCGGCGTTCGCTATGCTGCGATGTTTCGGACGCCTGGGGCGATGTCTCCGGGCCGGTTCTCGGTCGGCACGCTCGTCGGCGCGGCTCTCCTAGGAATGCTGGCGTCGCCGGTTTTCGGTCAGTGGGGTGGCGGCAATCAGTGGGGTGGCGGCAATCGCGGCGGGTACTACCCCCCTACGAGTCCTGGGTCGCAAAACAACAACAACCAACAAAGAGTCAACGAAGCCGTCGCAGCAGCGCTCATCATCGGCGCCATCGGTGGCGCCGCGGCCAACCAGATGTCGCAGCCGCAGCGTCCCTCGTATCAGTACCAGCAGCCGCGGCAGCAGTACTACCAGTCGCAGCCGCAGTATGCGCCGTCGCGCCCGCAGTACATCGAGTCGCGTCCGCAGTACATCGAGTCGCGTCCGCAGTACATCGAGTCGCGTCCGCAGTACATCGAGTCACAGCCGGTGGAGCGGATCATCTCGTCCCGTCCGGTCGAGACGGTCGTCTCGTCTGAGACTGTCGTTGCACCCAAGCCCAACGTCGTGAAGGAGTCGCCGAAGTCGAATGCGGCACTGAAAGCGATTGCCGGTTCGCTCGCGGTAGCCGACGGCTCGGCCGCCGATCCGCTGCTGGCTGTATCGACGCAGCAGAGCGTCGCGGAGATCACCGACAAGGTCGGTGAATTCGTCGCCACGACCGGCAATCCTGACATGCAGGCGGATTGGCAAAAGGTCGTCGACGGCGGCTCGTCGGCCAAGGATGTCGCCGAGTGGTGGAAGAAGCATGGGCCCGCCGTGAACGATCCCGCCATCAAGGCCCTCGAGCCGATCCACGTCGGCATGAGCAAGCTCGTGCAGGACCTGCAGGATGGCCTGCTTTCCAACGCCGGCAAGAAGGCCGCGATCGACAAGCTTGCCGAAATGGTGTCGGCCCTGCCCGCAGGCCATCCGTTGCGGCCGGATCTGGTCGCCGACCTTGGCAGGATGAGGCAGTTCCAGAAGTTCGGCGAGCTGCTCGGCCTGGCGAGCGTCGCTCCTGATCCGATCGTGCCGATCCTCCAGGGGACCGAGGCGATGGGGATGCCCGTCGCGGTCGTGGCGGAGATGCTCGAGATCCCGCTCATGCAATACCCCGTCGGTGACGCGGAGCCGCTGCCCTCGAGCGTCTCGATCCGCATCGTCAACCCATCCACCAACACGCAGTCCGTGAATTGTTCCATCGGCGGCCGTCGGGTCGAGATGGATCCCGGCACCGCCGAGTCGCTCTCCTCGTCGACGTCGGTCGCGTTCGATCAGGGTGACGGCAACCGTCGGAGCGTTTCGGTGACCGCCGGCACCTGGGCGTGGAAGATCGAAGACGGTCGCTGGAGCCTCTCCAAGGTCGCGCCCAAGATCACGATCGACAACTCCAAGTTCAAGGGTGTCTTTCACTACACCGTCAACGGCAAGCACGCGACGCTCGCCGCCGGCGACACGGTAGACCACGCCCATTCGATGCCGATCGAAATTTCGTTCGACCGCGGCAACGGTTCCGGGACGGCGACGAAGGTGCTGACCTTCGGCAGCTACGCCGTCGGCATCGACACCTCCTCGCGCGGCCTCGAGCTGTTTCGCACCGACGTCCAGCAGATGCCCCCGCCATCCGCCCCGACCGCCGTCGCGAAGGCATCTGCGGCCGCGGCGTCCGGAGGGACTGGCGGCGACCGCGTCCGCAAGGCGCTGGAGAACGCGGAGAAGCAGAAGGAGCTCTCGAAGCTGCTCAAGTCGCTCGAGAGCGAAAAGCGGTGAACGGGCTACTGTTGTGGCTGCGGCCGTGGTGGTTGCGGCCTCAACTCTAACCCTCCGCGAGGCCGCCCTGGCCGTAGATCGTGCGGCCGACTCGCCCGCCGTCACGAAGAGCGGCTCGTCGTGCATGCCTCGCAACTGGTGGGTTGCCAGACCTCGGCCGAGTTTGCCGCCGCCCGTGCGGCTTCCGCGCAGGCCAAGGGCTCGGCTCCAGCCACACACGCGGTCTGGGGTGAGGCACCCTCTTCCGTGCCCCGTCGTATTCGTCGGTACAGAAATTCCGACACGATCACCGTCAACCACCGGACCACCGGTTCGTTGTCGTGAGACGGGGATGGTGCCGTGTGCCTGAACGCCGGTCCGGCTTCAGCGAGACCGGGACGTGTGGTGCGGAACCGCCGGCGCACAGAGCCCCACCACGGCAAATTCAAGGGCGGACTCGAGGGCTGCGTGCTGCTGTCGCCCCGTCGGAACGGCGGAATGACCGGCGAGCGCCAGCGAGGCAAACCCGTGAACGACGCTCCACGCCTTGAGTTCCGCACCTTCCCGCCGGTCCGCAGGCAGCAGGCCGTCGGCGACGAGCGCGTCGAGCGAGCGGCCGAGCAGTTCCCACGGTGTCGGGGTCGCCAAACCGGCTGCGCCGGCGGCCAGGCAGGCGACGCCGCTCCCGCTGAACATGAGGCGAAAGAGCTCCGGATGCGCCATCGCGAACTCGACGTACGCCCGTCCGACGGACTTGAACCGCGCGATCGCCGGCCGCTCTTGCCTCCCGCTTTCGGCCGCACGGCCCATCGCGTTCAGCATGCGTCTTGCCAGCTGCTCGAGGCCGCCGGCTGCGGCAGCGGCCAGGAGGGCCGACTTGTCATCAAAATGACGGTAGGCCGCGTTCGCGGAGACGCCCACGTCGCGGGCTGCTTCCCGCAGGCTGAAAGCGGCCTCGCCGCCCTGCTCGATCAGTCGCACCGCGGATGCAATCAGCGCGTTGCGAAGATCCCCGTGGTGATACGCCTCACGTGTCTGGCTCATGAACCCATGTTGACACCGTCCACTTCGGTTGTCAAAGTGTACGGTGTCAACATGACGCAAGCCGGCTCGCCGGCCCCCTGAAAGCCCTTCCCAAGGGAAAAAAACGACATGAGAGCCATCTGCTACGAACGCCTTGGCGGCCCCGAGGTCATGGAAGTCGTGGATCTGCCGCGACCCTCGCCGGCCGCAGGCGATGTGGTCGTCGAGGTCGAAGCTGCGGGGGTCAATTTCTCCGATCTCGGTCGCCGGCGTGATCGAGACCCGCTCCGGCGGGTACGCGGAGTTTTGCACCATCTCGGCGAGTCTGGTCGCGCGCATCGACGATCGGCTGGACGCGTCGTTGGCCGTGGCCGTTCCGGGCCTGTTTCAGGCCACGCTCGCCCGGCTCTACGCGATGGTGGCTTCGGGATCCCTGACACCAATCGTGGGACTCGAGCTCCCGCTTGAGAAGGCCGCAGAAGCGCACGCGGCGATGGAAGCCCGAACGACGATCGGAAAGATCGTCCTTACAGTCGACAAGAAACGGACCACGATGAAAAAGGAGCCCCGATGAACGCTTTCCACCGCGTGCTCGTTTGTGGCGCCACCGGGCGGCAAGGCGGCGCAGTCTCGCGCGCTCTCTTGTCGCATGGCTTCGAGGTGCTCGCGTTGACCCGATCGCCTCAGGCCGCCGCAGCCAAAGAACTGGAGCGCCTGGGAGCGCAGGTCGTCGGTGGCGACCTGAGCCAGGCGGCATCGCTTCACCCGATCATGAAGGGCGTAGACGCTGTTTTTTCCGTGCAGAACTACTGGGAACGTGGCGTCGGGGCCGAGGGCGAACTGCGGCAAGCCGAGAACCTTTTCGCGGCCGCCGAGGAAAACGGCGTCCGTCATGTCGTGCAATCGATCATGGCTCGGGCACGCACGTATGACGGCATCGCGCACTTCGAGTCAAAGCAGCGCATCGCCGATCGACTGCGGCTCGGAACGCTCCCCTTCACGACGCTCGGCACGGTCTGGTTCATGGACAATATCCTCGATCCCAAGATGGGCGGATCCCAGACGCTGCCGATCCTTGCCGGCTCACTCGCCAGCCACGTTTCCTTTCCGATGGTGGCCACAGCCGACATCGGAAAGGCCTGCGTGAAGATTCTGGTGGCTTGGCGAGACCGTCACCTTCGAGAAGTTTCTGCGACAGCAAAAGGTCATGCATCTGTGATTCGTCACAAGCGATTCGATTCGAACTTTGAGAGCCCTGTATTCCCTCACCCAAGGAGTGTGCCATGAAAGCGTGCAAACGGATTTGCCTCGTCGGGATCGTGACGACGATTGTTGTGTTCGCATGGGGCCTGAATGCCGGCGAGCCAGCGAGCCGATCGGCGATCCTGAAGGTGCGTGTCGATGGGCTCAGGTCCACGCATGGAAAAATTCTGGCCTACGTCTGGAACCAAGGCGACGGATTCCCTTCGGAAAAACAAAAGACGCTCGAGATTGCCGAGGTCGCAATTCGGGGCGGTCAGGCTGAGGTCGACGTCGAGGTTCCGGTGTCGGAGAGGCGGTTGGCGGTATCCGTGATGCATGACGAGAACGGCAACGGAAAGATGGACAGCAATTTTCTGGGCATACCGCTCGAAGGGTACGCGACGTCGAACAACGTGCCGCACTCGATGTTCGGTCCGCCGCGCTACAAGGCCGCCGAGTTCGAGATCCGGGGAACACCTGCGATCGTCCAGATCAAGATGCTGTACTGATCCGCTGGGGCTTTCACGACAGTGGTTGAATTCGCTGGACACTCAACGTGAGAGGGTAGCCAAATGCCATGGTGGAGCAGCGTGATTGCGGCGATCGCGTTCGGGATAGCACTTGTTGTGGCGGCGTACAGTTGGCGGCGAATGCGCGTGGTGTCACTCGGGGTGATGGCGTGGTGTGCCGCGGCCTCGGCCGTCTCGGTCCGTGGCTTTTTTCAGGATTCGCGCGGGTGGCAAACCGCCGACATTCCCGGCTTTCTCCTATTCGGCACCTTGATGACGCTGCCGCTGGTGGTGTTCGCATTCGGGTGGTATCGCTCACCGGCGTTTCGCGCGTTTCTCGAAGCGACCCCAGTTTCCTTGCTCATCGGTATTCAGGTGTATCGGCTGGGCGGCGTTATTTTCCTGTGGATGCAGGCGGAAGGCCTGATGCCACCAGAGATCGGCGTCGCCGCAGGGTGCGCCGATGCGTTCATCGGCATCACGGCGGTTCCGTTGGCGTGGGCGGTCGCGAAAAATATCGGTGGCGTCCGCCGGTTCGCGATCGGCTGGAACCTGATCGGGATCGCCGATTTCCTGGTCGCGGTGAGCATGGTGTCGCTGTCGTTCATCGGTGTCTTGTCCTTGCAGCCGGCCCCCGTCCGCATCGGTCTGCATCCGCTGGCGCTCATATCGCTCTTTCAATTGCCGCTCTCCATCGGCATTCATCTGCTCGCGATTCGCCGGCTCATGTCGCCGGGCTGAGCCGGCGGAACCAACGACCAGGAAGCCGCCCCATGGGCTGGGTTGCCCTCAAGATGCTGACGGGAGACAGGGCCAAATACCTGGGCCTGGTATTCGGCGTGGCGTTCGCCAGCATGCTCATGTCGCATCAGGTGAGCATCTTCTGCGGGCTCATGCTCCGCACGGCCAGCCAAATTCTCGACGTGCGCGACGCCGGCATCTGGATCTGTGATCCGGAGTTGCAGACGGTCGACGAGATCAAGCCGCTCGCGGAAACCGATCTCTACCGTGTGCGGAGCGTGCCCGGAGTGCGCTGGGCGGCTCGGCTTTCGAAGGCGCTCGGCCGCGTCCGCACCGCCGATGGCCGCTACCGCACCGCCATCGTCATGGGGCTCGACGACGACAGCTTCGTCGGCGCCCCCCAGCAGATGCTGCTCGGGTCGTGGCATGATCTGCGGCGGCCGGACGGGGTGATCCTCGATGACGCGGGATTCAGCTATTTGTTTCCGGGTGAGCCGGTCGTCCTCGGCAAGACGCTCGAAATGAACGACCGCCGCGTGGTGGTCGTGGGCATCTGCCGGGTCGCCGCGCCGTTCCAGACGTTTCCCGTCATGTACTGCCGCTACAGCCAGGCGTTGCAGTATGTGCCAAACGAGCGGAATACCCTCGGCTTCATCGTCGCCGACGCCGATCCGGGAGCCGATCCGGCCGCGGTGTGCCGGCGGATCAATGAGCGGACCCGGCTCGCGGCCTACGACGCGCGGTCGTTCGTGTGGCTGACGATCGGCTACACCATGCGCTCCACCGGCATCCCCGTGAACTTCGGGATCACCGTGGCCCTCGGTTTCATCGTGGGAACGGCCATCGCCGGCCAGACCTTCTATCTGTTCACCCTCGAGAACCTGAAGCAGTTCGGGGCGCTCAAGGCGATGGGCGTCACCAACAAACGGATCCTCGTCATGATCCTTCTCCAGGCGGGCGTCGTCGGCGGGCTCGGCTACGCGCTGGGCATGGGGGCCGCCAGCGTGTTCTTCGAGGTCACCAAGGACATCTACCACCTGCGCGGATTCTTCCTGCCCTGGCAGGTGGCCGTCGGCACCGCCGGTTCCGTGGTGGTGATCATGTGCCTCGCCAGCGTCGTCAGCATCCGCCGGGTCTGGACGCTGGAGCCGGCGATCGTTTTCAAGTAGCCAGGGGTGTTTCCTTGATAGCCACTTCCGCCAGCCGCGCCGCCGTTGCCTGCACGGGCGTCACGAAGTTCTTCGGTGCGGGGGACACGCGGGTGCAGGTGCTCCACGGCATCGACGTCGAGGTCGCCCCGGGAGAGATCACGCTCCTGGTCGGCCCTTCGGGCTGCGGCAAGACGACGCTGATTTCGATCGTCGCCGGCCTGCTCGAACCGACGGCCGGCGATGTCCGCATCTTCGACCGCCGACTTGGCGATCTGCGCGGGGATGCGCTCGTCGCCTTTCGAGCGCGGATGATCGGCTTCGTCTTTCAGCAGTACAACCTGCTGCCGGCGCTGACGGCGGCCGAGAACGCCTGCCTGCCGCTCCTCGTGCAAGGCAGGCGGCGGAGCGACGCCATCCGGGAGGCCCGTGAGATGCTCGCCGCGGTCGGGCTCGGCAACAAGGCAGACGCGCATCCGGCGCAGCTCTCCGGCGGCCAGCAGCAGCGGGTCGCGATCGCCCGCGCGCTCGTTCACCGCCCGCGGCTCCTGGTCTGCGACGAGCCCACGGCGGCCCTCGACGCCGATTCCGGCCGCACCGTCATGGAACTGTTGCGGCGCGTGAGCCTGGACGCGGATCGGGCCGTGATCGTCGTGACCCACGACAGCCGGGTCTACGGATACGGCGACCGCATCATCGAGATGGGCGACGGCC
>CAZPEM010000060.1:0-18167 GCA_964585575.1 uncultured Chitinophagaceae bacterium | reverse complement strand
GGCAAGCAGCCCGACTGAAGGGCAGCCCCGAACAAGCAGCGTCGACCGTGAGGGGGTGCCCGTGCCCGGGAGACGACCAGCCCCGAACTTTCAGTTCACACGGGGATCAGGAGCCTGTGCGGAGCAGGTCCTCGACGCGGCGGATCGCCTCGTCGGCGTCCCAGCGGGCGTCGGCAATCTGGAGCGTGGAGCGGCTCGACACCCAGGACGCGACGGTCTTGTGGGCGGAGATCACGGTGGAGTGGCTGCGACGACCGAAGTAGCTGCCGATCTCCGTGAGGGCCGCGGGCGTGTGCTTGCGGGCCAGGAACATCGCGAGCATCCGCGGGTGGTTGACTCTCTTGGCCCGACGGGAGGACTGCAGCGAGCCCGACTCGAGGCCGAACGCGGAGCAGACGGCCCGCTCGATGTCGGCGAGCCGCACGCTCCGGACGCTCGCCCGCACGAGATCGGCGAGGGCCTCCTCCGCGAGCCCCCGAGTCACGGGCACGCCAAGCATGTGGCTTGTGGCCTCGAGCCGGTTCACGGCGCCGGCCAGTTCCCGGGCGGTTCTCGTCATGTGCGTGACGATGAACTCGACGACGTCGTCCGGCAAGGCGATCCGCTTGCGGTCGGCGATTGCGAGCACAATGCCGCGGCGGACCTCGGCATCGGGCGGAGCGATGCGGGCCGACATGCCGCCGGAGAGCCTCTGGACGAGGTCGTCTCCGAGGTCGCCGAGGTCACACAGGTCGCGGTCGCAGGAAACCACCAACTGCCGGGCCTGTCTCTGGAGGGCGTCGATGGTCTGCTGAAATTCGACCGTGGTCGCACGCTTCCCGGCGAAGAACTGCAGGTCGTCGATGACGAGCAGATCGACGTTGCGGCAGTTTCGGCGGAAGGCGGGGAGCCCGCCGCCGTGGAGGGCCTGGAGAAAGCTCGTTGTGAACTGCTCGGCCGAGAGGAACACGGCCGAGATGCCTGGATGCCGCTCGCGGGCACGATGGCAGCAATGCTCGAGCAGGTGCGTCTTTCCCACGCCGCTCGGCCCCTGGATCAGAAGCGGGGAAATCTCTCCGGGACGCTGCACCAAGAGATCGATCGCGGCGATCGCCATGCGGTTGCTCTCACCGGCGATGAACGGGCCGAACCGCGGCCCTCGCCGCGCCCCCGGCCCGGACGCCGACACCCCACCACCGTCGATCTCACGGCTGGCCCCACGCCCGCGGGGCTGGGCGGACTTCGACGGCACGACGGTGGCACCAATGGCAGCAGCACCGTGGTCCGCGGGCTCACCGCGATTCATCGCCGCCGGCTCCGGCGTGACTGGCTTCGCGGCTACTGGTTCTTGCGGGCGGACTTCGGCTTCTGGACGGGCTTCGGCGGCAGCCGGCGGGGGCGTGATCGACTCGGCATCGTCGCAGCGAAACAACACGCCAGCCTCCGGCCCGCAGACCGCCCTTGCCACCGCCTCCAAGTCGCTCCGGAAAGTCTTCCGAATCCAATCGAGCACGAACCCGTCGCCCGACTCGACGACGATGCCGCACGCAACCTGACGGAGACGCAACGAGCCCCCGAACCAAACCTCGAAACGCTGACTCCCGATCCTCGCAACGAGCTCCGATTCGATCGAAATCCCGCACGAAGACATCGCAGTCTCGCATCCATGCCCGACCCGGCTTCCCTGCCGGTTGTTCCTCCTCATCGGACGATCCTTCGAACGCGGAGGCTCGTGCCACCACTCCGTGAGTGAGGCGGATTGTAGGAGTGCTGGCAGTGCTGTCAAACCTCCACGCGTTCGCAACGGAACAGCGACGCATACCGGTTCAAACGCAATTCATTTTTTGCGACAGCGACGGACGTCCACGGTGGAAAACCTGTCCAGCGGACCCCTTTGATGAAGCCCGTGTTCTCGACGTATACTCGCAGCGCTGCGTGACGACGTCACAAGCCCCGGGGCCTCCAATGACAACGAATTTTGCCACATGCGGCCGCTCTTGCCCGAGATTTCCCGGCAGCGTTCGGCTCACCGTGGTGGCCCTGATCTTCTCCCTGTCCCTGCCGTGCGGCCTCGGCCGCGGTGAGGACGCTTCCACGAAAACCCTCGGGCCCCCGGGCCGCCTGGGACTCGCGATCGATGATTCGCTCGTGCCCGGACGGCTTGTCGTCGTCGAGGTCGAGCCCTCCGGTCCGGCTGCCAAAGCAGGCGTACGGCCGCAGGACATGGTGCTCGCGATCGACGGCGAGCCGACGCTCGACGCCGAGAGATTCGCCGCGGCGATCGCAACCATCGGTCCGGGCGACAACGTGCGGTTCGCGATCGGCCGGGGCGGCGTCGTCGAGGAAGTCACGCTGGTCGCTGATGGTCCCGCAGCCGCGCCGCGGTCGACCTTTGGCCAGCCTGCTTCCGCTCCTTCTGCGTTTCCTTCCACTACTGGCCCATTCGACGCCGGCCAGGGTGCCGCAGCTGCGATTCCAGAGCCGCCGGATGCGGCGGCCCCATCCGTTTCGACGCCGGCGTTTACCGAGCCGAGGCCGTCCCCGGACCGGTGGCCGGACTCGACCGGCAGGCTCCCCTCCAGCCGAACGCCGCCGGCGGAGAACAGCCGCGGCAAGAAGGCCCTGGGAGTCAGGACCGTGCCCGTGGACCCGGTCGCCCAAGCCCGCTACAGCCTGTCCGAGCCCACCGGGGCACTCGTCGTCGGCCTGCTGGAAGACCTCCCCGCCTCCCGCGCCGGCCTGCCGACGGGCAGTGTGATCGTGGCGTTCGACCGTCAGCCGGTGCGATCTCCGACCGAGCTCACGAAGTTGGTCAGCGAGGGACCGACGGATCGCCCGGTGAAGCTCGAGTACATCCTGCCGGGAGGCGAATCGCGGGCCGCCGACGTGTCGCTCGTCAACGTCACCGCGCAGACCGCAGCCGCGATGACGGATGCCGAGATGAGGAATTCCGCGACGGTGAGTCCGACGCCCGTGAATCCTGGGGCGACCGCCCCTGCCGACAGGTTCGGCGGTGCAGCAGGCTCGGACAGGGAAGCCCTGCGGCTGGAAATCTTGCAGATGCGCAAGGCGATCGATTCGCTCGTGCGACGCCTCGAGGATCTGGAGCGACGCGGCTCGATGGAATCCCGCTGAACCGGGTTTCCCCGACACGGGTGCCCGGGCCCTGGCCGCCGCCGCCGCCGCCGCCGGTGGATGTTGACGGCGCGACGATGGGCGAGGTACCGTCTGGATATGCGTGGTGCTCACCTGCGTCTTCTATCGCACCCTCTCGTCGTCGTCGTGCTGACGACGTTTTCGACGCTCGTGGCCGGAGTTCCCCGGCCCTCGCAGTTGCCTTGCCCGAACGCCGGGGATAACTGCATCGTCCACCGTCAGGACTCAGGCACGGGCGAAGAAGCGGTCAAGCCTCGCAGCGGCGAGGATTCCGAGAAATCCGAAGAGGAGGAAACGTCGCCCGAGTTCGATGTTCTCGTCGAGCTGGCGAGCGCCGTCGTCCGCGGTGACGATACCTTCTCCTACGTGTCCGTCGTGGACGGCACGATCGGCGATCGCCAGCACTCACCAAAGTCGTCGATCCGCGGCCCGCCCGCCGCCTAGCGGAAACGTCGCCCCGCGGACGCCTTCTGCCGCGGGGGTCCCTCGCGGTTTCCCTCCGTCCTTTCTTTCGTTTGTTCCCGGCGGAATGACCGGCCCTGGATCGCGCCGACGGTTTCGGCCCCGTCCAGAGCCCACACGGCCCGACGATGAACGCATCGACAGCTTTTTCCACCGATCTCGAACGGATCGTCGCCGAAGCGGCGACCTACCTGCCCGCGCAGGGGCCGATCGGCGTCTTCATCCACCACAACACGCTTCATGCGTTCGAGGACCGCCCGTTCGAACAGGCCGTGATCGACGCGGGCCACCTGCTCAACACCGAGCCGTTCCTGTCGGAAACCCGGTACCGAGAGGAACTCGCCCGCGGTCGTATTCGGCAGGCCGACATCGATGCCGTGCTGGCCGCCGAAGCGGCGGGCCAGCCCGAGACAACGCTTGCCGACCGTCGTCTGACGCTCGTGGAACTCCACCGGGCGCTCCTGCTCCATGCGGTGCGACAGGAGTCCGACGCCGCGGTCCGCTGGACCCTCACGGAAAGCGATGCGATCGAGCGGCTGCGGCCCGACCTCGCACCGGAATCCCGCCGACGGTTTCTGGCCGCCGACCGGGCCGACACATCCCTTCGTCGGGACAGGCCGCCCGTCATCGACGACGACACGGCCGAACTCAACGACGAACGCCTCGCCTGCCGGAAGCTGTGGCATGCCTGCGTGGAGGCGATGGCACGGCCGCGTCCATTCATCCTCCACTCGCGGCCGCCGGTGCGGCACCGCGACCTGATCGTCGCCGTCGCACCGATGCTCGACACCGACTCGCTCGTCCACCCGCTCCTGATCCGCCTCTGTGCCGCGTTTCTCGACCAGGGCGTGGCCGCGTGGACGATGCCCGGCCGTGAGTCGGGCCTTCTCCAGTCGTCGGCCCGGATCCTCTCAGGCAGGCTGGGGCCGACGGCGGCCTGGAGCGGCTCGCTGCCTGCGGCGATGCGGGATGTCCTCGGAATGACCGCCGAGGCCTGCGTGGAGCGGGAACTTGTCAATCTCGGCGTGCCGCGGCCGGAGTGGGCCGCCTTCGTGACGGCGTCGCTTCTCGCACTGAGAGGATGGGCCGGCATGATCCGGCAATTCGAGGAGCGGCCCGACCGTGCGCCGGTCGATGCCGTGCCGGCCCGCCTCATCGACTTCCTCGCGCTGCGGCTGGTCTGCGACCGCATCGCGACGGAGTGGTGCGGCCGACGGATGGGCTACCGCCCGAACGGCGTCGACCCCTGGCTCGGAAGATTTCGCTCCGAGCTGCTTGACCGCTTTCCCCCGCAACGCGGCCCCGGCACGCTCGCCCGCGCCTTCCGCCTCCACCAGGTCGCGCAGCTCGTCGGCTTGGTCGCGGGCGACATCCAATCCCTCGACGAGAACGAAGTCCTCGGGCTCGAGCAGGCGATCACCTCGTTCGACTCGACCACGCGGCGTCGGCTGTTTCACCTCGCGTACGAGCGACGCCACCGCATCGAGATCCTCGACGCCCTTGCCGCGAACGAATCGGTCGTCCGTCCGGCTTCCGTGGAACCAGCCGCTCGGCCCGCGATCCAGTGGATCTTCTGCATCGACGAACGGTGCGAGTCGTTCCGCCGTCACGTCGAGGAGCTCGGTGCCGCCCACGAGACGTTCGGCACGGCCGGTTTCTTCGGCGTGCCGATGTACTACCGGGGCCTCGACGACTGGCATGCGACTCCGCTCTGCCCCATCGTGGTCCGGCCGAGGCACACGGTGCTCGAACTACCGCTCGACGAGGCGGCCGGCCTCCACGCGATGCGGCGATCGCTGCGCCGCCGCTACGGACAACTCACGGACAGCGTCGCGGCGGGCAGCCGCACGCTCCTCCGCGGCGGCCTGTTCACGCCGCTCATCGGCGCGGTCGCGGCCGTTCCGCTCGTGGCGCGGGTCGCCTTCCCGAGGCTGACGGCCCGCATCGGGAGAACGGCGAGCGACCTCGGGCGGCGCCGGATTCGCACGCGGCTGGCGGTCGAGCATCAGGAGGGTGCTGGATTCGTCTCCGGCACCCAGGCCGGCTTCGACCTCACGGAGATGGCTTCGATCGTCCGCCGCGTGCTCGAGGACATCGGCCTCACATCGGGGTTCGCGAGGCTCGTGGCCGTCGTCGGCCACGGCTCGTCGAGTCGGAACAATCCCCACGAGAGCGCGTACGACTGCGGAGCCTGCGGAGGCGGCCGCGGCGGTCCCAATGCCCGGGCGTTCTCGGTGATGGCGAACGATCCGCGGGTTCGGGAGCGTCTCGCGGCCGGGGGGCTCGTGATTCCGGAGGATACCTGGTTCGTCGGTGGCCAGCTCGACACCTGCGCCAGTTCCCTGACATGGCATGATCTCGACCTCGTTCCCGAGGGCCACGCAGCCGACGTGGCGAGGATGCGCGACTGCGCCGAGCGGGTCGCGACCGTCGATGCCCATGAGCGGTGTCGGCGGTTCGAGACGGCGCCTCCCGGCATGACGGCCGTGGAGGCCCGCGCGCACGTGGAGGCGAGGAGCGTCGATCTCGCCCAGGTGCGGCCCGAGCTCGGCCATGCCACCAATGCGGTCTGCGTCATCGGCCGGCGGCGACGAACACGCGGGCTATTCCTCGATCGCCGCGCGTTCCTCGTCTCCTACGATCCGACGACCGATTCCGAAGGGACGATTCTCGCCCGCACGCTCTCGGCGGTCGGCCCAGTCGGAGCCGGCATCAACCTCGAGTACTATTTTTCGCTGGTCGACCGGCTGGGCTACGGCGCGGGCACGAAGCTGCCGCACAACATCACCGGCCTCGTCGGCGTCATGGACGGCCATGCCGGCGATCTCCGCACCGGCTTGCCGCTGCAGATGGTCGAGATCCACGAGCCGGTCCGGCTGCTCGTCGTGATCGACGCCGCCCCGGAGACGATCCTGCAGGCCGCCGGAAGCCTGCCGGCGGTGAAGCGACTCGTGGAAAACCACTGGATCCAGCTCGTCTCCTGGCATCCCGTGACAGGACAACTCTCCCTGTACTCGAAGGGCGGTTTCGTGCCGTACGTTCCCGAGCGGAGGGATCTGCCGGTCGTGGACCGCTCGATCGTCTGGTACGCGGGCCACCGCGGCCACCTGCCGCCCGCCCGCGTGCTTGCGGCGATGGGCCCGCCCCGACACGCTCCCGGAGCCCGCGCATGACCGGCCACGACTTCGTCTCGACCCTCATCGTGCTCCAGCTGGCCGCCCCCGCGGCATCGCTCGTCGTGATCGGCCTTCCGGCGCTCTTCGACCGCAACCTGTCCGAGACCGCGACCCGGCGGGTCGTGGGCTGCGGGTTCGGGGCCGGCTTCGTGGCCGGCCTCTGCATGCTCGCTGTGCTCGCCTCCCGAAGATTCGCCCCCGAGATCGTGCACGTGGGAACATGGTTCCGGGTCGGTCACCACGAGGCGACCATCCACCTCGTCGCCGACGCGCTCTCCGTGCCATACGTCTGTTTCTCATCCGGGCTCTGCTGGCTGATCAATGCCTTCGCCGGGAAGTACATGCACCGGGAGCCGGGCTTCACCAGGTTTTTCGTCCTGCTCGCGGTCTTCGGGACGGGCATGAACCTGATGGTGTTGGCGGACAGCATCGACGTGCTCTTCGCCGGCTGGGAGTGCGTCGGGATCTCGTCGGCGCTCCTGATCGGGTTCTTCCTGGAGCGGACCAACGCCATCCGGGCCGCCCTCCGCGGCTACGTCACCTACCGCATCTGCGACGTCGGCCTGCTGGCCGCCAGCGTCGTCGTGCATCGGGCCGTCGACGCGGGCGACTTCGATCGTCTCTTCGGGCCGGAATGGCCGCACGCCCCCTGCCTCGTCTCGTCGACGACCGCGAGCGTCGTGTCGCTCCTGATCGTCTTCGCGGCGATGGGCAAGACCGCGCAGGTGCCGTTCTCCGGCTGGCTGCCGCGGGCCATGGAGGGCCCGACCCCTTCGAGCGCCATCTTCTACGGCGCCCTTTCGATCCATGCGGGAGCCTACGTGCTTCTTCGCTGCGGGCCGCTGCTCGACGCTTCTCCGGTCGCCAGCATCTGTCTGATCCTGATCGGTGCCGCGTCGGCATCGCATGCGAGCGTCGTCGGCCGCGTCCAGACCGACCTCAAGAGCATGCTCGCCTACGCCTCGATGACACAGGCATCGCTGATCCTCGTCGAGATCGGCCTGGGATGGCGGGTGATCCCGCTCGTCCATGTCGTGGGACACGCGATCCTGCGAAGCCTCCAGATCCTCCGGTCCCCCTCCGCCCTCCACGACCGGCACGAACTTGAGGCGGCGATCGGCGGTCACCCGCAAATCGGCGGCTGGTCGCCGCTGGCATGGCTGCCGTCGGGAGCCCGCGAGGCCGCCTACCGCATCGCCCTGGAACGGGGCTACGAGGAGATGGCCGTCGGCCGGCTCATTGTCGGCCCCGTGACCAGGCTGCTCGAGCGTGCCGCGACGGTGGAAGCGAGATGGGTGGCATGGCTCGCCGGTGAACGGAAAGGACCACGCGCGTGATCGCCTCGCTGACGAGCCCTTCCCCGGCCGACTGGATCCTGGTGGCCGCTGCCGCCGCCGTCGTCGCGCCGGCTGTGGCCGCCGCCGTGGCGTTGGCACGGGTTCCGGAACGCGGCCTTCGCCGGATCGCGGTGGTCGCCACCGGGGTGGCGGTGGCGGCCAGCCTGACCGTGACCGTGCTGTGGAACACGACCGATGGAACGACGATCGCGAGGGGGCCCCGCCTCGGCGGCGGCTCGCTCATCCACATCGACGGACTCACGGCCGTGCTCATGCCCTACGCGTCCCTGATCGCGCTGGCGGTCGTCCTCGTGCGGCCACGACGGTCGATCGAGCCACGGTCGATCGCCCGCAAGCTGATCGGATGCTCCGCCACGCTCGCCCTGTTCCTCACGGCCCATCCGGCGGCGCTGGTGATCATGTGGATCACGACGGCGCTACCGACGTGGCATTCGACCCGGGCGACGCCCGGGGGCCGGGCCGCGGCCCGCGTGTTCGCGATCGCCATGGGATTCGCGGCGGTCGCGGTGGCGCTCGGCACGGCCCTCCTGATCGCCGACCCGCCCTGGGAACGGTCCGGAGGCCTGCTCGGCGCGGCGGGCGGCTGGCTCGTGGCGATCGCCGTCATGATCCGCAAGGGAATCGTGCCGTTCCATTCCTGGTACCCGGCGCTATTCGCCGGCGCCCCGATGTCCACGGCACTCGCGGCGACGATGCCGCAGGTGGCCGCCTACACGGCCGTCCGCCTGCTCGTCGGGCATTCCAATGGCGTGGGAACCGAACTGGTTGTCCTGTCGAACTTCGCGATCGTGACGGCCGTCTACGGCGCGGCCTTGGCCATCGTGCAACGCGATCTCCGCGGCTTCATCGGCTTTCTCGCGATGAGCCAGTCGGCCCTGACGCTCGCCGGCCTCGCAGGCTCCCTGCCGATGGAACTCACCGGGGCTCTCTGCGTCTGGATCTCGAGCGGACTGGCGCTCACGGGCATCGGCCTGGTCATCTGGGCGATCGAAAGCCGGGCCGGAGCGATCTCGCTCGACATTCCGCAGGGCCGTTTCTGGGACGCGCCGGCGCTCGCCAGCTTC
Source organism: uncultured Chitinophagaceae bacterium (assembly GCA_964585575.1). Classification (GTDB taxonomy): domain Bacteria; phylum Planctomycetota; class Planctomycetia; order Pirellulales; family UBA1268; genus UBA4655. The sequence goes on along the minus strand of CAZPEM010000060.1, from coordinate 8,972 downwards.
TTTCTGCTCTTCGGGCTCGCCGCGATCGGAGTACCCGGCACGCTCTCGTTCGTGGCCGACGACCTGATCGTGTCGGGTGCGCTCGACGAGCGGCTCGGCGGCGGGCTCTTGGTGATCGCCGCGACCGTGCTTGCGGCCATCGCCGTGATGCGGGCCTGGTTCGAGGTCTTCGGCGGACCGACCGCGGCCGACGGCCCCCGCCACGAGATCCTCCCGCGGGAGCGGGCGGCCCTTTCGGTTCTTCTGCTCGTCCTCATCGGATTCGGGCTCTGGCCCGCGCCGCTCGTGAACTCCCTCGACCGGGCGGCCGAACGGCTGCTGCGGCCCGTTGACTCCCCTCCCTCTCTCGAGAAAGCGAGATGACCATGCTGATTCCCATCTGCTCCGACCTCCTCGCCGTGGCACCGCCCGCTCTGCTGGCGATCGCCACCGCCGAACAGCTCAGCCGCATCCTCGAATCGCTCGAGCGGAATCTCCTCACCCCGATTCCGCTCTGCTTCGTGCTCGGCATCATCTGCACCCGCATCCACGGCGGCATCAAGATCCCGAAGGAGCTTTACCTCTCGATCGCGATCTTCCTGCTCATGTCGATCGGGTTCGTCGGGGGCCACGAACTCGCCCACGAATACCGGGAGCACGGCGTCTCCACGATCTGGAAGCCGGCCCTGGCGACGCTCTTTCTCGGCTGCCTGACGCCGATCACGTCGTTTCTCGTGCTCCGCTACGTCGGCCGGCTTTCGATCGCCGACTCGGCCGGCATCGCCGCCCACTACGGCAGCACGTCGGCCGTGACCTACGCCGTGGCGAACTCGTTCGTCGAGCAGTCGCAGCACCCGGCCAACAGCTTCCTGCCGACGCTCGTGACGATCCTGGAGTGCCCCGGGATCGCGATCGCGCTGGTGCTCGGGGCGGCCCTCATGGCCCGCGAGCGGGCCGCGAAGGGGGGCGGCGGCAAGGCGGGCGCAGGAAAGCTCCGCGAGGCGCTCTACGAGGTGATGACGGGGCAGTCGATCATGCTCATGGCCGGCCTCCTCGTGATCGGCTTCGTCTCGACGATGTTCATGAGCGAGCAGGCCTTCCAGCCGTTCTACGACTTCTTCCAGAGCAAGGGCATGCTCTTCCGCGGCTGCCTCTGCATCTTCCTCCTGGAGATGGGCCTGGTGGCCGGCGAGCGGCTCGGTGACCTCCTCAAGGTCGGCCCGTTCCTCGTCGCCTTCGGCATCGGCATCGCGCTCGTCCACGGGTTCCTCGGGGCCTATTTCGGCCACCTCGCCGGCTTGAATCTCGGCGGCTGCACCGTATTGGCCGCGATCGTCGCGAGCGCCTCCTACATCGCGGCGCCCCCGGCCGTCCGGCTCACGCTCCCCGAGGCGAATCCGACGCTCTCCATCACGGCGGCGCTCGCCATCACGTTCCCCTTCAACATCGCCTTCGGCATCCCGATCTACTACGAGATGGCGAAGTGGCTGGGAGCGACCTGAATCTCGCGTCCAAATCATCCTCGGGCGTTATCATTTTCGAGTCAAAAGGAGCAGCCATCCCATGCAACTCTATCCCCTCAAGCTCGTCACGGTCGTCGGCGAGTCGGTGATCATGGACGACATCGCCAAGGAAGGCCTCGCCCTCGGCGCCACCGGCTACACGATGACCGATGCCAACGGCGAGGGCTCCCGCGGCACCCGCAACGTGCTCGTCTCGAGCGGCGCCAAGACGCAGAAGGTCGAGTTCGTCGTGCCGACGGAGGTCGCGGAGCGGATTCTCAAGCACGTTTCGCACACCTACTTTGAGCACTACGCCTGCATTGCGTGGCTTTCGGACGTGCAGGTGGTCCGCGGCCAGCAGTACCTCTGAAACGCGGCGGGCCGTCGGGCGTTCAGGCGGCAGGACGCCCGCGGCCGTCGCCCGGTGCGATCCCTCCGCCGTCGGTCGCCAACAGCCGCGCAATTTCCTCCTCGATCGGCACGCCCGGCGGGCCCGCAAGCGACGCCGCCCAGCTCGCATGCCGCGACGGCTCCCGCCGGACGGGCCTCTGCCCCTTTCGCCGCTTGCCCGACCAGGCCCAGTCCTCAGCGTCGTCGGTGAGCCGGGTGAGGATCCGTTCGACACCCTCGCGGTGGATCTCGATGCCCTGGCGGTCGAGGTCCGGCGGCACCGCAATCGGCCGGCTGACGACCGCACGGGCCCGTGAGAAGGGCCGCGGCAGGGCGAACTGGTCCCAGGTGTTGAACCGCCACGGCCGGTCGTAGCCGAACCCCATCGCCACGATCGGGATGCGGAGCGTGCTCGCGAGAAACACGCACCCGGGAGCGAGCCGGCGGCGCGGACCGCGGGGCCCGTCGGGCGTGATTGTGAGGTTCGATCGAGCCGCCCGGTCGGCCAGCTGTCGCAGGACCACCGATCCCCCCTCGAACGTGCTCCCGCGGACGACCCCGAATCCCATCATGCCCGCGACGCTGCCGAGCACGTTGGCGTCGAAGTGCCGCGAGAGGAGCATGAAGATGTTCGAGTGCCCGCGGAGCGCGAGCGGAAAGAGGATGTTTTCGTGCCAGAACACGTAGATCTTCGACCCGCGGTAGCGAGGATCGACCGGATCGACCGACGGGTCCTCGTAGTCGACCGCATAGTCGAGCGACCCCATCCAGTTTCGGATGGAAGCGGTGGCCGCGAGCGACACGGCTCCGATCGCCAGGGGGCTTGTGAGCTTCACCGCGGCGTTCCTCCCCGGAAGGGCTCGGCGGTCGCCGGCCACACCCCCTCGAACACCTCCTCGGCGGGCCCCGTCATGTGGACCGGCCCCGTCCCAGGCCATTCGAGCACGAGCTCGCCGCCGGGCAGCTCGGCCGTGATCCGCGGCCCGGTCCTGCCGGTGAGCACGCCGGCGACGCAGACGGCCGACGCGCCCGTGCCGCAGGCCTGCGTGATGCCGCTGCCGCGCTCCCACGTCCGCATCCGCACGCGGTCCGGGGCGAGCACCTGCACGAAGTGCACGTTCGTCCGCTTCGGAAAGATCGGGTGCCGTTCGACCACGGGGCCGATCTCCGCGAGCGGCACCGCTTCGACGCGGTCGCAATACCAGATCGCATGGGGATTGCCCATCGACACGCAGGTCATGAGCGGATCGAGGCCCGCCTCGCGCCACCAGGGCATCGGCTCGCCGATCGCCGGGGTCGTCGCGAGCACGACCGGCCCCTCGCCACATCCGGTCACGGGCACGTCCACCGCCGCGAGCAGCGGCTCCCCCATGTCGACCCGCACCATCGAGCTGCGTGGTCCGGTCCGCTCGACCTCCAGCTCGAGCACACCCCGGCCCGTCTCGATCGTGATCGTGCTGCGTCCATCCGCGCGAGGCGTGCGGGCATGGCCTCTCGCCACGACGAGATGGGCGACGCATCGGACGCCGTTGCCGCACATCTCCGACTCGCTGCCGTCGGCGTTGAACATCCGCATCCTGGCGTCGGCGCGGTCCGACGGCACGACGAGCACGAGCCCATCGCCGCCGACACCGCGGTGCCGGTCGGAGATCAGAGGCGCAACCGCCTCCGGATGGGCGGGGGTCGGGTCGCGAAAGCAGTCGATGTAGACGTAATCGTTCCCGGCGCCGTGCATCTTCAGGAAATGCATGGGCTGGACGGTGTGGGTCGGCTTCTCGGCGACGGGGGGAATCGACATCGGGAGCTCCGGGTGAATCATGGGACGTTCGGGGAACCGATTCCGTCGAGGCCGAGGGCCGCCCTGCGTTCTCCCCGCTGCGACTGCAGCTTCTGGATCGCGGCATTGAGTGTGGGGAACGCCTCGCTCGTCATCTGCGGGTCCGCCAGCGTACCGTCCACGTGGATGAGCATGAACTGGCCGCTGGCGCCGCCGAGCATCCGCTTCATGACGGGAAGCTGCTGCTGCGAATCGCCCATGATCGACCGGAACGTCATGTGCGTGTTGCCCTCGAAGTCGAGCTCCCCTTTTCCGACGAGGCTGATGGCGTCCCCGGAAAGTTCGATGTTGTCGAGGTAGAACCGGGGCCCTTCGATGCGATAATCGACGTAGCTCGAGCCGAATGCGTTGCGGTCGGGGGCCTTCACCCGCAGCATCTTCAGCAGCGCGAGCACGAGCGGCAGCTCGTAGATGTCGGCGTCCCGAAGCCTGACGTTTCCTTTTCCGGAGAGCGAATGGGACCCCGACCGTGAACCCGAGACGTCGATCGCGCCATGAACCCGTCCCCGGTGACGCTGGGAGGTTCCGAGCCACTCCGCCGAGAGTCGCGCGAGGTCCGCATCCGACAACTCCGCCGACATTCGGAACGAGCCGGCGGGGCCGGACGCCACGACCCCGTCGGCCTGGAGAGTGCCCCCGGCGACCCGCGCGACCAGCCTCCGGACGCGGCCGGCGTGGGAAGAGGCAGCCGCGGCGCCCAACCGCAGGCCCTCTGGATCGAACGAGAGCGGGCCCGTCACGCCGGTCAGCTGCACGCCCCGGTAGATGAGGCTGTCGATCGCGAGCTCGCCGGTCGACTGCCAGCGTCGGCCGTCCGACTGGCCGACGATGTGGACGCCGCCATGAACGTGTTCGAGCGGAGCCCCGACGTCGAGCGTGCCCTGCTCGATGTCGAGGTGCATGTCCCAGGACGCGGAGACGCGGCCTGGCGGCTCGGGCGGTGCGGTAGAGGCCGGCTGCACATCGGCAGCCGGGGCCGGCGGGGTCGTATAGATGTCGAGCGTGCCGTCGAGCGACATCATGCCCCGCGGCCGCACGGACCGGATCGCCTCCTGCAGGCCCTCCGGCAGCGCCGCGAGCAGCTCGCGGTCGGTGCGGAAACGGTCGGCCGAGAGCTTCGTGAACGCGACATGCCAGCCGCCGTCGGGAAGGAAACGGCAGGTTCCCTCGGTGACGACCGTCGTCCGCGCATGCATCCCACGGATTCCCTCGAAACGCATGAGTCCCTTCTGCCAGAGCAGCTTGCCGGAGAGCCGTTCGAGCCGGTAGGGGAACCAGGCGGGCTCGATCGACACCGTCTGGCCGTGGGGAGTGGCTTCCATCTCGACGTCGGTGGAGCGAGCCTTGACGCGATGACGAACCGTCGCCTTCACATCGACGAGACCGCGGGGGGCGACGTCGTTCCAGATCCGTCGCATGCTTCCCGGAAGGCTGTCGCGGAGCTCGTCCTCAAGCACCATCCGTTTGCCCGTCAGCCGCAGTTCGAGCTGCCCGTCGCCGTCCGGCAGCGGCTCCAACTCGCCCGAGCAGCGGACCACGCCGGAGTCGTTCGAGCCCGAAACGTCGCGGATCCGCCATCCCCCGTCCCGCAGCATGTGAACCTGTCCGCTCACGCCGGAAAGGGGATAGGGAAAACCCGCGTAGGCCATGCTGCACTGCGTGAGCCGGATGCCCAGCGAGTTGGCATGCCCCGCCTCCAGATCGGGAGACCGCTCGTGACGGAAGACGAAGCCGAATCTGCCGCTCGCCCGCAGGGCCCTCACGATGTCGGCGCTTTTCGGCGGCATCGCGGCGAGCAGCCCCTCGTCGATCCCCATGTCGTCCGCCCGCACCTCGAGCACTCCCCTGCCGCCGGCGGCCACGTCGTGGAACTCGCCGTCGACCTGCACCGGATGGCTTCCCGCCTGTCCGGTGAGATGGAGCGTCAGCGACGATCCGTCGAACACCACTGTGCCGACGGTCCGGTCGAGCCGGTACGGAAACCGGTAGTGGGTGATGGAGACGTTGCGGCACCGCAGCGACACCTTCGGTTCGATCCTCGCCTCCTTCCGCACGACCCGCACCCCCACGTCGACCTCCCCCGCGGGCAGGAGCTTCCGCCACTGCGCTGCCGCGGCCGCCGGCAGCAGCGGCTCCCAATGACGGCCGACGAGCAGCCGTTCGGCATCGACGACGAGTTCGAAGTCGGTGGCGGGATCCCAACGGCTCCACCGGGCCGATCCCTTGAGGAGCGTCGTGCCCGAGTGGGCAGTTAGGTCGTCTATCTGCCCGCCCGACGGGCCGGCCTTGAACGACGCCGAAATGTCGTTGACGGCGAAGGGCAGCGAGCCGTGCTCGTAGCGGCCGGCCTCCACCTGTCCGGCGATCTCGTAATCGACCGCCGCGAGGTTCGACCGGTTGCCGCGGGCCCGCCACGCGAGGCCGCAGCGGCCCCGGAAACCCCTTGCCCAATCGAGGGCTGCGGCCCCGGCTGCTCCGGCCGCCGATGCCGACGCCCTGGCCGTGAGCATGGCGACCACCGTTTCCGAGACTTCGAAGGACTCGATCGTTCCGGCAAGGTCGAAGCCGCCGTCGGCGAGCCCGAAGCGGCCCTTGAAGCCTCCCTCGGCGAACAGCTCTCCACCCATGCTTCCGCCGATCGAGATCGTTTTCGTCGCCGGCTCGACCGCGACCTCGGCGTGGATCCGCCGCAGCGACGTCCGCACCGCGGATGAGGCATCCTCTACGAGCACCGTGGCGTCCTCGATCACCAGCGGCGGGGGAACGGACGGCTCACCCCGGCCGAGCAGCCGGGTGATCGTCCAGGCATCCCCTTCCAGCCTCACGGCATGAACGACGGGCCGCCTGATCCTCACGTGCGCGATCTCGAGCCGGCCGGACGCCAGATCCGGGAGGCTCGTGCTGCACGCAAGCCGCACCTCCTCGACGCGCAGGAGCGTGCGGATCGCCTGGGGCAGTTCGGGGGCCGAGAAGGAAACGCCGCGGACGACGATTCCCTCCCCTTCCACGACTTCCGCCGACTGGACCTGCACGTCGATCGATGGGAACGCCTCGCGGAGCCGCTGTTCGACCCGACTGCGGACCTCCTCGCCGAACCGGCTCGATCCGATGGCGGCCGCGGCGATGACACCGGCGACCGTGATCGGAACGGTCCAGCGGACGATGGTCCAGAGCGTGTCGGAAATGGTGCTCACGGCTGTCGAAAGGAATGGACCTTCCGCGTCGCTCCGCCGCCGAAACGGCGGCGACGTCGCGATCGGAACGTTCGGGATTTTGGGGGCGGGACACTAGATCGGCCGAAGGCCGAAGGTCAAGACGCCCCTCGGCGGCCGCCGGCCCCTCAGCCCCCGAAAGACTCCCTTTCCCGTAGCCTGCCAGAACCTGCTATGATCCCCCGTCTTTACCAGGGAACTTACCACGGAACTTCCGGAAGGAATGCTTCGATGCAGGCGAAGGAACGCGGCGGCAAAGCCACCCACGGCACTCAGGACACTCCGTCCAACGCCCATCGGCTCCTGTGGGCCGGCTTCATGGCGATCCTCGCCGCGGGCGTGGGCTTTGCCATTCGCGGCGGCATCCTCGACAACTGGGTGGAGCAGTTCGGCTTCACCCAGGAGCAGGTCGGCAAGATCACCGGCGGCGGTCTTTCCGGCTTCTGCTTCGGGATCATCCTCGGCGGCGTCATCGTCGACAAGATCGGCTACGGCAAGCTCGTCGCCCTGGCGCTCGCCGGCCACGTGCTGTCGGCCCTCGTGACCTTCAGCGCCTCCGAGCCCGCCACCGCCTACCAACTGCTCTTCTGGGGCTCCTTCATCTTCGCCTTCGCCAACGGCACGCTCGAGGCGGTGGCCAATCCGCTCGTGGCCACGGTGTTTCCGAACAACCGCACCCACTATCTCAATATCCTCCACGCGAGCTGGCCGGCAGGCATGGTGCTCGGATCGGTGGCCGGCTGGTACCTCGACGACAAGCTCCATCTCGACTGGAAGTACCAGTTGGCGCTCTACCTCGTGCCGACCGTCATCTACGCCCTGATGTTCCTCGGCCAGAAATTCCCGAGGTCGGAGGCGGCGGCCAAGGGGGCCAGCTTCGTCGATATGTTCCGCGACGTCGGCATCCTCGGAGCGACCGTGGCCTGCTTCCTGCTCGCCCTGTTTTTCGGGGACATCCTCAAGGGCTTCATTCCAGGCCAGGCGGCAGCCGCCGGCTACGTTCTCGGCGGAGTCCTGCTCTTGGCGGTTGCCTTTATGACCCGCTTCTCGATCGGGTCGCTCGTGCTGTTCATCCTCTTCGTGACCCATGCCCTCGTCGGGGCGGTCGAGCTTGGCACCGACAGCTGGATCCAAAACATCACCGGCAACCTGTTCACATCCGAGCAGGGAAAGTGGCTTTTCATCTGGACGTCGGCCATCATGTTCGGCCTCCGGTTCTGTGCCCACTTCATCGAGACCAAACTGGGCCTGTCGCCGATCGGCCTGCTCCTGGTCTCGGCCGTGCTCGCCTTCCTCGGGCTTCGGTTCGCAAGTGGCATGAACACGTTCCCGGCGGCGCTCGCGGCGCTCGGCATCTACGCGCTCGGCAAGACGTTCTTCTGGCCGACGATGCTGGCCGTTGTCGGTGACCGTTTCCCGCAGACCGGCGCCGTCGCCATGTCGATCATGGGAGGCATCGGGATGCTCTCGGCCGGCCTCATCGGCGGCCCCGGCCTCGGCTACTGCAAGGACCGCTTCGCCGGCGCAGCGCTCGAGAAGGCCGCCCCGGCGGTGTATGCGGAGTTCAAGTCGGAGCAGCCGAGCCGGTTCCTCAATGTCGCCAGCACCGAGGTCTTCGGGCTCGACGGCCAGAAGGTGGCGGAGGCCCGCAAGGCTGGCGACGCCGCGACGGAGCCGCAGAAGGCTGCGATCGCCGCCGACCAGCAGGGCGACCGCGACACACTCAAGGCCGACTCCCTGATTCCGGCGACGATGGCGGTGATCTATCTCGGACTGATGCTCTACTTCGCGAGCATCGGCGGCTACCGCCGCGTCGAGCTGCGGGGCGACTGAACCGGCCCGACGCCGACCTAAACAGGCCCGATGACGACGACGCTGCCATCAGGGATCGTCCGGCAACGAATCCCGCCGGGAAGATCGGTCGCCAGTGCCCTGTCGATCGCCAGTGCCGAGCCGCCGGCGACGAGCATGTCCGCAAGCCGAAGGTAGTGACTGGTCGTCATGTCCCGCCGCGGCCATCCCTCCCGCTTCCAGAGCTGCACGAAAAGCTCG
>CAZPEM010000059.1:0-18243 GCA_964585575.1 uncultured Chitinophagaceae bacterium | reverse complement strand
AGTTACCTGGACAAGAACCTGAATCTTGCGCGTCTGCCAATTCCGCCACTCGGGCTAAGGAGGGCGGAAGCATCGTATCCAGCCGCGAGGACGCGAGGAAGCCCCCGCGGCCGGCCCGGCCGGCTCTCCCCGCTCCCCCCGCCGCTCTGTTACATTCTCGCGGTCATTTCCCCATCCCTCTCCGCGAGAGACGTCATGGCCGACCTGCCGCACTTCACCCCCTCCTCCTCCCCGGCGGTCGACGACGGAAGGCCCTGGTGGAAGGGGCTCTCCCGCTACCACTGGTTCGTGCTCGTCGTGGCGGCGCTCGGGTGGCTCTTCGACTGCCTCGACCAGCAGCTCTTCACGCTGGCCCGCAAGCCGGCCATGCAGACGCTCCTTGCCTCCGAGACGCTCGATCCGAAGACGATGACCCCGGAGGAAAAGAAAGAATTCGAAGGCAAGGTCGACTTCTACGGCGGCCTCTCCACCTGCATCTTCATGCTCGGCTGGGCGACCGGAGGTCTCATCTTCGGCGTCATCGGCGACCGGCTCGGCCGCGCCAAGACGATGATGATCACGATCGTGATCTATTCGCTCTGTACCGGGCTGTCGGCATTGTCGCAGGGATTCATCGACTTCGCCTTCTACCGGTTCATCACCGGACTGGGAGTCGGCGGAGAGTTCGCCGTGGGCGTGGCGCTCGTGGCCGAGGTGATGCCCGATCGCGCGCGTCCCTACGCCCTCGGGCTGCTCCAGGCGCTCTCGGCGGTCGGAAACTTTGCGGCGGCCCTCATCGGCATCGGCCTCGGGCAGGCGCAGTTGCACATGGGCACGAAGCTCTACGGCTGGGAGCCGTGGCGATGGAAGTTCGTGATCGGGGCGTTGCCGGCGGTGCTCGCCCTCGTGATCCGTGCGGGTCTGAAGGAGCCGGAACGCTGGCAGCAGATGAAGGCCAAGGCGGCGAGCACGGGCGAGAAACTCGGCGGCTACGGGCCGCTCTTTTCCGATCCGCGGTGGCGGAAGAACGCCATCCTCGGCACGCTGCTGGCCTGCGCGGGCGTGATCGGCCTCTGGGGCATCGGTTTCTTCACCCCCGACCTCGTTCGGAGCGTGTTTCGCAAGGCGTACGAGGCGCAGGGCCTGTCGGAGCAGGAGATCGCCGGGCGGCTCACGATCTGGCCGGCGGTGTCGATGATGATGATCCAGGTCGGCGCCTTCACGAGCATGATGCTCGCGGCACGGATCTGCCAGTACATCGGACGCAAGGCGTTCTTCGCGATCGCGTTCACGCTCGCCCTGTTCTCGACCGCCTTCGTCTTCCGCTACCTCGACGAGCCGAACGACATCTGGTGGATGCTGCCGATCATGGGCTTCTGCCAGCTGTCGGTGTTCGCCGGCTACGCGATCTACTTCCCGGAGCTGTTTCCCACGCGGCTGCGGAGCACGGGCACGAGCTTCTGCTACAACGTCGGCCGGTTCGTCGCGGCCGGCGGTCCGTTTCTGCTCGGGCTGCTGACGAGCGAGGTCTACAAGGGGATCTCGAGCCCGGCGTGGATGGCGGAGCCGATGCGGCCGGCCGGCATCACGATGTGCGCCGCCTTCCTGCTCGGGCTCGCCGTGCTTCCGTTCCTGCCCGAGACGAAGGGCCGACCGCTGCCGGAGGATTGAGACGGCTGGCGTGCCTGCTAGCCGCCGGTCGCGAGCCGCAGGCCCACGCGGCAGGCGGCGTCGAACGCGGCGAGGTCGAGCATCTCGTCGGTCGTGTGGATCTGCATCTGCCCGCAGCCGAGCGTGACCGTCGGGATGCCGTGGGCCGCCATCCAGTTGGCGTCGAGGCCGCCGTTGCTCACCTCGAACCGCGGAGCGAGGCCGAGGCTCCGCACCGCGTCCGCGGCGGCCACGACGCAGGGCTCTTCGTCCTCGAGCCGGAAGGCCTCGTAGTCGAGCCGCCCCTGGAACGTCACCTTGCCGCAGCGGCCGTCAGAGGACCTCACCTCCTTGGCGGCGGTCTCGAACGCCGCAAGGATCGCCTTCACGATCCGCTCGCGAAACGCCGCATCGTGCCCCCTCGCCTCCGCCTTGAGCGTCGCCCGCTCCGCGACCACGTTCGTCGCACATCCCGCCTCGATGACGCCGACATTGCTCGTGCCTCGCTTGCCCGCTTTCTCGACGAGACCGTGCCATCCATCCCGCACGAGATTCGCGATCGCGAGCGACGCGATCGCGATCGCCGAAACCCCCTTCTCCGGCGCCACCCCCGCGTGGCTCGGGATGCCGTCGATACGGATATCGAGCCGATGGCCGCCCGTCGCGCCGACCGTGATCTTCTCGACGGCCCCGCCGTCGAAGTTGAAGGCGAGCTTCGGCTTGCCGAGCTGGCCGACGCCAACGAACCGCGCTCCGTAGAGCCCCACCTCCTCCTGGATCGCGAAGAAGAACGTCAGCGGCGGGTGGGGGAGCTTTCGCGAGACGATTTCCACGGCCGTCGAGAGCACGACCGCGACCCCCGAGCGGTCATCGGCGCCGAGCCCGGTCGCCGGATCGGCCGACCGTACCATCTCGCGGCCCTTCACCTTCACGAGCTTCGGCTTCGAGCCGAGGCAGACCGGCACGGTGTCCATGTGGGCCATGAGCAGCCGCCTCGGCGCGGCGGCAAGCGCGGGCGAGCCCTCGCCCGGAAGCTTCACGATCACGTTGCCGACGTTCCCCTTGAGCGGCGTCTTCGCGTTCGCCGCGTCGATCGATATCGCCTTCTCGGGACAGCCGGCGGCGACGAGCGTCGCGATCACCCGCTCGGCCACGGCCCGCTCGTCCCCCGAGCCGCCACGGATCGCCATGAGCTCCATCACCCGCTTCCTCGCGGCGGCGAGGTCGGGCTCGTGGACGGATGCGACGGCGGCTTTCGCCGACGCGGCGGATGGTTTAGCCTTCCTCGAAAGGGATCGACTCATGCGTATATTCCTCGCCGGCATCATGCAGGGCTCGCACGTCGCGGCACTGGTCCACGACCAGTCATACCGCGAATCGTTTCGCGAACTCCTCGAGGCCCATTGGCCCGACGCGGAAGTCTACGACCCGTTTGCCAACCACGCCACTTCCATCGACTACGACATGCGGCGGGCGAAGGAGGTCTTTCACGGCCACGTCGGGATGTGCCGGGAGTTCGACCTCGTCGTCGCCTACGTCCCGGAGGCTTCGATGGGAACGGCGATCGAGATGTGGGAGGCTCGGCAGCACGGCCGGAAGGTGGTCACGATCACGCCGCTCACGCACAACTGGGTCGTGCGGATCACGAGCGACGCGGTCTACCGCGACCGCCGCGAGTTCGAACACGCACTCGCCTCGGGCGACATCGACCGGCTCCTCGCGGGCGATTCGCCGCGGGCCTGACCGCCCGTTTCATCCCCTGCGACGCTCGCTCGCCCGACGGCAGGCCGCGACGAGCTTCGCGGCGTCGGCCCGCGGCACGATCTCCACGTCGACGTCGGCCGGCAACCAGTCGTCACGTCGGAGCACCCTTCCGGTCTCCGCATCGTCGGCCACGACGATGTCGGCCGCCCCAAGCGACGAGGCGACGAGGTCGCGAACGACGCCCTCGCCGGCGGCCTCCAGGTCGGCGAGCGCGGCATGCACGACGAGAGGCACGCCGGTCTCCACGGCGAGATCAGCGATCGCCCCGGCGTGGAGCACGAGGATGACGTCGGGGTTTTCGTCGTCCACCGCGCGGTAGACCGCCTGCCTTGCATTCTCACGGGCGACCGCGAGTTCCTCGTCCGACAGCCGCACGGCATCGTGCGGAAAGACGTTCGAGGCGTCGGCGAAGACGACCACCGCCCCGTGCGCGGCGAGCCGCTCGGCGTCGGGGTGGGCACATTCCCCGAGGCCCCCGCGACAGCCGTGGTCGATGAGTAGGACCCGCATCGAGGGAATTACACCCGCACGGCGAACCTCCACGCAAGAGACCGCCCCGCGGCCTCAGGCCCCGGCGGCCTGCCAGGCGAGCATCGCGGCGGCCATCCACGCGGCCGCGGCCCAGTCGTCGGCCATCACCCCGAGCCCCCCCGGCAGGTGCTCGAGCCTGCGGCAGGGGAATGGCTTCGAGATGTCGAAAACCCGGTGGAGGACCCAGCCCGCGACGAGCACCGGGAGCGAGCGGTCGCCAAACGGAACGACGAGCATGCCCAGAGGCAGGCTCAACGCCTCGTCGATCACGATCGACCCCGGGTCGCTCCCGCGGCCGAGCCGGCGTGCAGCGGCGGAGCAGATCGGGATGCCCACGAGGTTCGCCGCGACGAGCATCGCGGCCTCGATCGCCGTGGACGCCTCCGGCCTCGATGCCCACCCGGCGAGCCCCGCCGCCGCCGCCCCGGTCGCGAGCGAGACGCCGACGCCCGCCATCGCGCCCCAGGTGCCGGGGGCGAACGGGATCCGTCCGAGCCACAGGAAGGTGGCGGCCACGACGCTCGGCGCGGTCCATTCCTCGCGGAATTCAGCCATGATGCTCGGTGCCCCGGGAAGAGTCGTCGGACGTCGCGTAGACTATCGTCATGGATCACACCGGCACGCCAGCCGCAGACATCGGACGCCTCTCGCTCGTCGAGTATCCGCACCCGGCGCTGTTTCGGAAATCCCGCCCCCTGGCGAGGATCGACGACGCGGTCGTGGACGCGGTCGAGCAGATGTTCTCGATCATGTACGCCTCCGGCGGGGTCGGGCTTGCCGCCAACCAGGTGGCCCTTCCCTACCGGATGTTCGTCGTCAACGTGACCGGCCGTCCCGACGAGGGGGAGGAGTTGGTCTTCATCAACCCGTCGCTGAGCCGGCCCCGGGGCACGGCCGTGCAGGAGGAGGGCTGCCTGAGCCTGCCGGGCCTGAGGCAGGACGTGCGGCGACCGCAGAAGGTGATGATCGACGCCTGGACCCTCGACGGCGAGCAGGTCAGATTCGATCTCGACGGCTTCCTGGCCCGCGTCGTGCAGCACGAATTCGACCACCTCGAGGGTCGGCTTTTCACCGACCGCCTCCCCGAGGCCGCCGCGATCGAGGCCCGTCGCACACTCGACGAGCTGCGGGTGCTCTTCGACGGCCGGCAGGCACGGGGTGAACTGCCCGACGACGACGCGATCAACGCCAGGCTCGACGCGCTCGAACAAGCCCGGTGCCTCGCGTGAGCCCTCCGGCAGCCCCTGCACACGAGGGCGGGGCGTTCGCGGCCGCCGACGCCGCAGGCCGTCCAGCCCCGCTCGATCTCGTCGTGATGGCCACGGGACCGTTCGCCGTGCCGATGCTCCGCCGGCTCATGGCCTCACGTCATCGCGTCGTCGCGGTCGTCACGCGGCCGGCCCGCTCGGCACCCGGCCGCAGGCCGCCGCCGAACCCGGTCCGAGAAACCGCCGAGGCCGTCGGCATTCCCGTGATCGATCCGGCCGACGTGAATGAGGCAGGGGCGGTGGCGGCCGTCCGCGGCCTCGCCGGCGACCTCTTCGTCGTCTGCGATTACGGCCAGATCCTCTCGCCGGAGCTGCTCGCGATCCCGCGGCTCGGCGGGATCAACCTGCACGGTTCGCTCCTGCCGCGACACCGCGGAGCCGCACCGGTGCAGTGGGCGATTCTGTCCGGCGACGCGATCACCGGCGTCTGCGTGATCCACATGACGCCCGCCCTCGACGCCGGGCGGGTGCTCGCGTCGATTGAGACGCCGATCGGCCCCCGGGAGACGGCGGCCGAGCTCGAGCCGCGGCTCGCGGAGCTAGGGGCCCCGCTCGTCCTCGTGTCGATCGAACGTCTCGTGGCCGCCGAGGATCCCTCGGCGATCGGCGAGCCGCAGGATCCGTCCGCCGTCACCCGCGCCCCCCGGCTCTCGAAGGCCGACTCGATCGTCGACTGGTCGCGGCCGGCCGTGGAGATCGACCGGCGACGCCGCGGCATGGAGCCCTGGCCCAGGACGACGACCTTCCTCCTCCGCGACGGGCACGCCCCGCTGCGGGTGGTGCTCGAGGATCTCTCGCCCGATTCGGCCCCGCCCGATACTGCCTCTTTCGCTGGCGGATCGCCGGCCTCGCCGCCCGGGACGGTCCTCGCCGCCGACGAAAGCGGCATCCGGGTCGCCTCTGGAGCAAACACGGCCGTCATGATCACCCGGCTCGTGCCGGAAGGCAGGAAATCCATGACGGCGGGGGAGTTCCTGCGGGGAACGCGGATCGCCCCGGGGGATCGTTTTGGGCTGATGACGCCCCCTGCGGACAACCGATAGCCTGATTGGGCTCCCTGAACGGTGCGTCACGGCGGGGACCGGCGAGGCGGCCGGTCCCCGCCGTTTTTTCCAGGTGAACCTTGCTAAAATCGGCCGCATGACGAAGCGGCTCTGGATCGAAACCGTCGGCTGCCAGATGAACGTGCTCGACAGCGAGCTCGTCGTCGCGGCCCTTCGGCGACGCGGCTGGGAGCCGGCCGGTTCGCCCGCCGAGGCAGACGCCGTCTTCTACAACACCTGCTCGGTCAGGCAGCACGCGGAAGACAAGGTCTACTCCGCGCTCGGCAGGGTGCGACTCGAGAAGGCGAAGCGGCCCGAGCTCGTGGTCGGCGTCCTCGGCTGCATGGCGCAGAAGGACCAGGACCTCATCCGCACGCGGGCGCCCTGGGTCGACCTCGTCGTCGGGCCGGGGCAGCTGCACCGGGTGCCCGCCCTCGTCGACGACGTGCTCGCCGGAAGCGGACCGCGGATCGAGGTGAGCCTCGACCGAACCGCCGGCAGCCGCGACGCGGTCGCGCGGAGCTTCGAGAGCTATGACCCCGACCGCGACCCGACCATGCGGCCGACGCCGTTCCAGGCATTCGTCCGCACGCAGACCGGCTGCGACAAGTTCTGCGCGTTCTGCGTCGTGCCGAAGGTCCGCGGTCCGGAGCAGGCGAGGCCGCCGGAGGCGATCTTCGCCGAGGCTTCCAAGCTCGTGGCCGAGGGCTGCCGGGAGATCACGCTCATCGGGCAGACGGTCAACAGCTACTCCTGGAAGGATGGCGGCCGCACGACGCGGCTCTCCGACCTGCTCGTGGGTCTCGACGCGATCGACGGGCTCGACCGGATCCGGTTCGTGACGAACTACCCTCGCGACATGACCGACGACCTCGTCCAGGCGGTGCGCGACCTGCCGAAGGTCTGCCACTACCTGCACGTGCCGGCCCAGCACGGGTCAGACGCGGTGCTCAAGCGGATGAAGCGTGGCTACACCATCGGGGAATACCTCGAGATGCACGCCCGCGTCCGCGAGGCGATCCCGCACGCCGCCGTGACGAGCGACTTCATCGTGGGCTACTGCGGCGAGACCGACGAGGAGTTCGCGGCGACGGTCGAGCTCGTGCGGAGGCTGCAGTTCAAGAACAGCTTCATCTTCAAGTACAGCCCGCGGCCGGGCACGAAGGCGTTCGAGCGGCTGCCCGACGACGTGCCCGAGGAGGTGAAGCGGGAGCGGAACCGCGTGCTTCTCGAGGCGCAGGCAGAGGCCAGCCTCGCCGGCAACGCGGGATTCGTCGCCACGCGGCAGCGGGTGCTCGTCGAGGGACTGAGCCCCCGCGAGGAGAAGGCGGCGCGGCGCGACGAGGATGCCGGCGCCGGCGTCGGAGCCGCTCCCGACCGGGAGGCAGATCGTGTCCGGCAGCTCGCCGGCCGCACGATGTGCGACCGGATCGTCGTCTTCGACGGCCCCGAACGTCTCATCGGGAGGATTCTCGACGTCGACGTCATCGCCGCCGGCTCCTGGACGCTTTCGGGAGTGCTCCCGCAGCTGTGACAATGCCGCAGCTGTGACCATGCCGCACTGTGACCATGCCGAACCGTGACCCATCCGCGCCGTCGATCACGATCGACGGGATGCGTCGACTGCTCGACGACGCCCGCGTCGCGGCGGAATGGGCTCGCAGGGCGGGACTCTCCGATCCCGCGGCCGCCCAGCGGGTGCTGCTCACGATCGCCGAAGGAGGGGTCACGCTCGACCTGCTCGGCTCGCTCGCCGCGAGGCTGCTCTCGATCCTGCCGGAGACTTCGGATCCCGACCGGTGCCTGCGGGAGCTCGCCCGCTACGTCGCCGCGGCCAGGACGCCCCTCTCGGCGGTCGCGCTCTTCGACCGCGACCCGGCCAGCCTCGCGATCCTGATGAGGATCTTCTCGACGGGCCCGTTCCTCTCCTCGCTCGTCGTCGAAGACCCGGAGGCCTGGGAGCAGGTGCGACTCGGCGAGGGGAGGCCGGAATCGCGAGAGGCGGTCGTCTCCGAGGCCAGGGCCCTGACGGCGATGCTCGGCGACGGCGACGCCGTGATGCAGTCGATCCGCCGGTTCAAGCGGCGGGAGATCCTGCGGATCGCCTACGGCGACGTGGTCGCCGGACAGCGGCTCGAGACCGTCACCTTGCAGCTTTCCCACCTGGCCGACGCGGTGCTCGCGGCGGCGGTGGATGCGGCGCTGCGGCGTGTTTCGGCCCAGTGGGGCACACCGCGGGAGCCCTCCGGCAGACCGGCCACGCTCGCGGTCGTGGCGCTCGGCAAGCTCGGCGGACGGGAGCTCAACTACTCGAGCGACATCGACCTCGTCTTCGTCTACTCGGCCGATGGCAAGGTGGACGGGCCGAGAAGCTCGACGAACCACGAGTTCTTCGAGCGGGTGGTCCGCGAGGTGGTGCGGCTCGTCGGCGGGACGAACGAGCTCGGAATCGCCTACCGCGTCGACCTGCGGCTGCGGCCGCTCGGGGAGAAGGGCCCCGCGGCGATGTCGCTCGACGCGACGCTCCAGTACTTCGATGAGCTCGGCCGCACCTGGCAGCGTCAGGCATGGCTCAAGGCGAGGCCCGCCGCCGGCGACGAATCGCTCGGCCGACGTCTCCTGGAGCAGCTGGAGCCGTGGATCTACCACCGGTGGCTCTCGCGGGCCGACATCAGCGGCATCAAGGCGCTCAAGCGGAAGATCGAGCAGCGGGCGAAGACGGAGGGGGCCGAGGCGAGGGACGTGAAGATCGGCCGCGGCGGCATCCGCGACATCGAGTTCGCGATCCAGTTTCTCCAGCTGCTCAACGGCGGCGACTCGCCGGGGGTCCGCACTCCCAACACGCTCGACGCCATCCGACGCCTCGCGGAGGCGGGCGCGCTGACCGACCAGGAGCGGGGCATCCTCGAAACCAACTACACCCTCCTGCGGTCCGTCGAGCACCGGCTGCAGATCCTCTACGACCTGCGAACCCATTCGCTGCCGGACTCGGACGAGGACCGCGGGAGGCTGGCCGTGCGGATGGGCCACCCGAAGGGGCCCGACGGGCTCGCCGCCTTCGATCACGCGATCGCGGAGGCGACCTCGCTCGACCGCCAGATCCTCGACCACCTGCTGCACGACGCCTTTCCCGACGAGCCCGATCCCGATCCGGAGGTCGATCTCGTGCTCGATCCGGATCCCGATCCTGTGACCGTCCGCGAGCTGCTCGGCCGGCATGGCTTCCGCGATTCCGCGGCCGCCTACCGTCACCTTCAATCGCTGGCCGAGGAGAAGATCCGGTTTCTCTCGACCCGCCGCTGCCGCCACTTCCTCGCGGCGATCGCCCCGCGACTGCTCACGGCGATCGGGAAGACGCCCGACCCCGACGCCACACTCGTGAATCTCGCGACCGTCAGCGAGTCGCTCGGCGGCAAGGGAGTGCTCTGGGAGCTCTTCAGCTTCCACCCGCCCTCGCTGGAACTCTACGTGAGCGTCTGCGCCTCGAGCCCGTTCCTCTCCGGAATCCTCGTCGGCAACCCCGGGATGATCGACGAACTGCTCGACTGCCTCATGATCGGCCGGCTGCCGACGAAGGCGGAGATCGAGATGGGCCTCGAGGAGCTCTGCCGCGGAGCGGTCGATATCGAACCGATTCTCCACGCCTTCAAGGCATCGCAGCAGCTCCGGATCGGCGTCCGCGACATCCTCGGCAAGCAGGACGTCACGCAGACCACCGCCGCCCTCTCCGACGTCGCGGAAACGATCCTCCGAAAGCTCGTGGCCCGCGAGGAGGCGAGGCTCGTCGACAGGCTCGGCGAGCCGATGGTGGGCGAGGGCGCGAGCGTCGGGATGCGGGCGGAGCCGATCGTGCTCGCGATGGGGAAGTTCGGCGGCCGTGAGATGAACTACCACAGCGACGTCGATCTGGTGTTTCTCTACGACCACGACGGCATCACCTTCCAGCCCCGACGCGGAGGGAAGACGGCCGACAGCACGACGAACGCCCACTTCTTCAGCGAGCTCGCCCGTCGCGTGCTGAAGGCGTCGAATGCGTTCGGGCCGCACGGCAGGCTCTACGAGATGGATTCCCGCCTGCGGCCGAGCGGTCGCAGCGGCGCGACCGCGACCTCTCTCGACTCGTTCGACCGCTACTTCGCCCCCGACGGCCCGGCCGCGGTCTGGGAGCGGCAGGCGCTCACGAAGGCGAGGGTCGTCGTCGGATCGCAGTCGTCGGCGAAGCGAGCGATGGAGATCGTGGCGAAGGCGGCGTACGAGCGGGATTGGTCCGCGGACGAGCTCGAGGCGATCCGGCGGATGCGGTATCGGATGGAGGAGGGGGCGGCGGCGACGAACCTCAAGCGTGGACCGGGGGGCGTGGTCGACATCGAGTTCGCCGTGCAGGCCCTGCAGCTCGCCCACGGCGGCGGCGAGCCGGCCCTCCGCGTCACCGAGACGCTTCGCGGGCTCGAGGCGGCCCACGAAGCCGGGCATGTCGG
Source organism: uncultured Chitinophagaceae bacterium (assembly GCA_964585575.1). Taxonomy (GTDB): domain Bacteria; phylum Planctomycetota; class Planctomycetia; order Pirellulales; family UBA1268; genus UBA4655. The sequence continues at coordinate 7,530 of CAZPEM010000059.1, read as the reverse complement.
CGACGAGCGGTTCGAGTTTCTCGAGACCTCCTACCGCGTGCTCCGCGCGATCGAGGGGAGGCTGAGGCTGATGGAAGCGGCGGCACGGCACGAGTTTCCGAAGTCGTCCGAGGAGCAGGCGAAGCTCGCCCACCTGCTCGGCTACGCGTCCACCGAGCAGCTCACGACCGACCTCCGATCGCTCACCGCCCGCACCCGCCGCGAGTTCGAGGCGGTCTTCAACGAGCTCGCCGCGTCGCCCACATCTCGTAGGCGAGCGGGAGCAGGGACATGAGCACGATCCCCACGACGACGAGCTCGAAGTGCTCCTTGACGATCGGGACGTTGCCGAAGAAGTAGCCGGCCAGCGTGCAGCTCGCCACCCAGAGCAGCCCGCCGAGGACGTTGAACCAGAGAAACTGCGGGTAGTGCATCCGGCCCACGCCCGCCACGAACGGCGCGAACGTGCGGATGATCGGCACGAACCTGGCGAGCACGATCGTCTTGCCGCCGTGCTTGTCGTAGAAGGCCCTGGTCTTTTCGAGGTTCTCGTGCTTGAGGAACCACGTGTTCATCCGGAAGGCCCGCGGCCCCGCCCAACGGCCGATCGCGTAGTTGAGCGTGTCGCCGAGAACCGCGGCCACGAACAAGAGGCCGAGCAGGATCACGATGTCGAGGTGGTCGGGATAGATCGCGGCGAGGGCGCCCGCGGCGAAGAGCAGCGAGTCGCCCGGCAGGAACGGCGTCACCACGAGCCCGGTCTCGCAGAGGATGATCGTGAATAGGAGCACGTAGGTCCACGGGCCCCAGGACTCCATCACGGCATGAAGGTGCTCGTCGAGATGGAGAAAGACGTCGAGGAGATACCGCACCGCGTCCATGAAGCCTCCCATGATGCTCGATCCCGTCAGGGTGTGCCGCGAGGTTCGCGACGATCCCGGAACCTCCGCACGAGCACATCATGAGACGGCGTGACGACCAGGTACACCCCGATCGACAAGATCGCGAGATCACGTGACGAAAGGCCGGGCGAAAGCATCCACCAGAGCCCCCCGAGCGCCGCGAGCGTCGGCAGCAGGAGCGGCAGGCCCCCGAGGTGGATCCGGACCACCGACGCCGCGAGGGAACGCGGTCCGGGCTCGGAAATGACCGAACGCAGGTGCCGCCAGGCGTGCCAGCAGAGGTAATAGATGCCGACTGAAAAGAGGGGGTCGGCGAACCAGCCGACCGCCGCGAAGACCCCGAGTTCGGCCAGGAGCCATCGCGTGCCGCGGCCGCGGCGGCAGGCCGACTCCACCACGACCGCCGCCGCGGAGGCGGCCAGAACCGCCCATCCGGCATGGGCCACGCTCGACGGGTCGAAGAGCGGCTGACCCGAAGCCCGGGAGTGGAGGAGTTCGACGAGCCGATCCGCTACCGACGCCGTCCGTCCGGGCCAGGCCGCCGCCGGCATCCCGAGCACGACGCCGGCCCTCGCCATCGCGAGCACCGCCTCCGGCGGCCGCGTCCACCCCGCGAGCCCGCCGGTCGTCTCATCCCCGCCGATGCCTGTTTCCGCGTCGCGATGACCGATGCCGAAGTGCCAGATGCTCACGAGCGAGAAGAGCAGGATGGTGGCGACGGGAGCGAGTGCGAAGGCCGCGGCCACGCAGGCCATGCCGGCCAGGTAGAGCAGGCCCCCGAGGACGAGACCGCGAAGCGAGCCGCCGGCGAGGAACCTGCCGAGGGTGAAGTCGGCCGCGCCATGGGGAAGCCCGACGACCACGAGCGAGGCGATCCAGATCCAGGGCCCGGCTGCTTCCGTCCAGACTGGCCCGGCGACCATCGCGAGCGTCGCGGCGACGGCCAGGATCGCGAGGGGAGCGTCCCGGAAGGCGATCCGGTCGAACGCCGCCGCGCCGCACTCCGCCGCGCCGCGTGCGCGGCGCGGCGGAGTCGATGACGCGATTCCGGCCGCCGACGGCGTGTCAGCCGCGGGAATGGCCGTGCTCATGGCTCATCGCCTCGATCCCGTGATAGGCGACGAGGCCGAAGCCGACCTTGTTGATGACGTCCGCGATGTTGTAGATGATCTCGCGGTACTCGCCGTAGCCGGCACGTGCCATGAGGAACCCGATCGGGTAGATCGCCCAACCGATCAGGACGAACAGCCGCATGGTCTCGAGCGCCCTGGCGAGCGGAGCCGGGGCCTCCATGATCGCCTGGCCGAGCGACATGTAGAGTACGTAGACGATGAACGCCTCGAATCCACAGGAAACGAGGAAGAACGTCCACCACCGCTCCGAGTTGACCTCCGAGGTCTCGGCGATGAAGGCCGTCACGATCATCGCGACGTCGAGCAGCACGAGCTGCCAGAAGAACTTCGTGCCCCGCTCGCCCATCCGTAGCAGCAGCGGAAACTTCAAGAGCAACAGCGGCGTCGTGAAGAGCCAGTCCACGTACCGCAGCGCCGTCGGAAACTCGCCGGTCTTGTAGACGTCCGTCATCTTGAGGTAGTGAAAGCAGGCGATCGCGCAGACGAGCCCCGCCACCACCATCGTGCTGCGATACTCCGGCGCCACGTTGCTCCGCATGAGGAAGAAGTAGAGCGCCCCGGCTCCCATCGCCACGGTCCCGGCGAAGAAGAGATACAGGGTGAGCGTCTGAAGCTGCGTGCCGAGCCCGGCTGCCGGATCGAACCTCATCGACACGGCGCCGAAGTCGGCCAACAGGGCGTTGAATGACATGGAAAACATGGAGAAATCCTCCCTTTCTGCCGCCACACATCGCGCAGCGGAAACCGACCCCCGAACGAGCGGCCACCGCAGCGCGGTAAGGAGCGACTCGTCCCGGGAGAGAATTATTCACATGCGGGGGGACGGGGCAACCTCGAAACCCGACGATCTCGAGGCCGTGCGGCCCCCGACGAAGCGGTCGAAGGACGGCTCGTCTCCGTAACCCGTTATCCAGCCGGGGCTTTTCGGCGTCGGGCGACCCGAAGCGGGGCGTCAGCCCCCGGACCTGCCGGCCATCGTTTCAGCCTGACGGCGGACATCGAGGCCGACCCCGCGGCTCCACGCATCGAGCAGCCTGCCGAACATCGGCCCGGGACGGCCCCGCCCGATCGGACGCCCGTCGAGACTCGTGGCCGGAAGCAGGCAGTTCGGTGTGCTCGAAAGCAGGAGTTCGTCGGCCTCGCAGCACTCGCCGAGCGAGAGCGTGCGTTCCTCCCAGGGGATCCCTTCCGCGGCGGCGAGGCGGCGGACGTGGCCGAGACTCACCCCCGAAAGCGCGTCGGACGGCGGAGGCGTGACGAGCGTTCCGCCGATCGCCGCGATGACGTTCGCCGTCGAGGTCTCGCTCACGCGGCCGTCGGCATGGCACAGGAGGGCCCGACCGCCGGGAATCCTCGCGGACGCCTCACGATCCGCGAGGTGGTAGTGCATGCGGCTTCGACACTTCAGCGCGATCGGCCAGCAGTCGTCCGGCACCTGCCGCACCGACACGCCGACGACCGCGACTCCCGAGGTGTAGGCTCCGGCCCACAGCCGGAACGCGAGGGGGAAGGAGTGCACGAGCACCCGCGGCCTGCCGGCGAGGCCTCCGTGCTGCGTGGGCAGGTCGCCGGGGGTCGCGACCACGCAGACACCGAGATCGTCGTCCGGGTCGAGCGAGGCATGGTTGCGGGCGGCGACCTCGGAGGCGGCCTCGAAAACCTCCGACAGAGGCATCGGCAGATCGATGCCCGCCACCGCGAGCGATCCCGCCATGCGGCGGGCATGCTCGTCGGCGAGAAACAGGCGACCGCGAAAGGTCCGCAGCTGTTCCGTGACGGACACGCCGAGCACGAATCCCGCGTCGCCGACCGGGACCGCAAGCTGTTCCGCGGGAACGATCCGACCGTCAGTCCACGCGATCATAGGCCACGCGATCATAGGCCACGCGATCATAGGCCACGCGATCATCAGATCGGATCGCCATCGTTTGCCTGCGTCGCCGTCGATTTGAATGGAGGATAGGGGATTCGAACCCCTGACCTTCTGGCTGCCAGCCAGACGCTCTCCCAATTGAGCTAATCCCCCTTTGGGTGTTCGGGGGCGACAGCAGGCGGGAAACCGATCCTCGACACACTAACGCTCTCGTGGAGCTCTGTCAACGAGGCCGCCCGACCCTCATCCCTCGAGCAGTTTTCGGAAGGCCGCCTCGTCGAGCACGGAAACGCCGAGTTGGCGAGCCTTGTCGAGCTTGCTGCCGGCCTCGCTGCCCGCGACGACGTAATCCGTCCTCTTCGACACGCTGCCGCTCGCGCGTCCGCCGGCCCGCCGGATCGCCTCCTCCGCCTCGTCCCTGCTGAAACCCTCGAGCGTTCCCGTCACGACGAGCGTCTTGCCCGTCAGCGGCCCGGGCCGTACCCGCTCCGACTCCGGAAGCTCCATGTCGACTCCGGCCCCCGCGAGCGCCACGATCACGCTGCGGCCGTATCCGCTCGAGAGCCACTCGTGGACGCTCGACGCGATCACCGGGCCGATCTCCGGCACCTCCGCCAGCTCCTCCTCCGATGCCTTCGCGAGCGAACCGATCGAATGGAAACGCTCCGCGAGAATCGTGGCGACCCGCGGGCCGACGTGGCGGATGCCGAGCGCGTTGAGCACCCGCACGAGCCCGCGTGCCTTGCTCTCCGCGATCTCGCGGACGAGCGACTCGGCCGACTTCCGCCCCATCCTCTCGAGCCCCTCGAGCTGGTCGACGCTGAGGGAGTAGAGGTCGGCGTAATCCCGCGCGAGACCCCGCTCGACGAGCTGTTCGACGAGCTTGTCGCCGAGGCCCTCGATGTCCATCGCGCCCCGCGACGCGAAGAACCTCAGCCGCTCGCGGCATCTCGCCGGGCAATGGACGTTCGGGCAGCGGATGTAGACACCGTCGGGATCCTTCTCCACGCCAGACCCGCACTCCGGGCACTCCGTCGGCGGCTTCCAGGCGGGCGGCCGCCCCTTCCGCAGGTGCTTCTCCACGCGAACCACGTGGGGGATCACCTTGCCCGCCTTCTCGACGACGAGCACGTCGCCGACACGAACGTCCTTGCGGGCCACCTCGTCGGCGTTGTGGAGGCTCGCCCGCCGCACGATCGTGCCGGCGAGCTCCACCGGCTCCAAGTCGGCCACCGGCGTCACGGTGCCGCCGCGCCCCACCTGGACGCGGATCCCGGCGAGGGTCGTCGTGGCCTCGAACTTTTCGAACTTCCAGGCGATCGCCCAGCGCGGCGACTTCGAGGTCGTGCCCGCCTCCGCCTGCTGGCCGAAGTCGTCCACCTTGACCACGAAGCCGTCGACCTCGAAGTCGAGCCCGTGCAGCTCCTCGATCAGCTCCTGGCCGCGCTCGACGAGGGCCCCGATCGAATCGAACCGCCCGCCCCCGGGGGCCACGGGCAGCCCGGCGGCGCGGGCCCACTCGAAGAGCGCCGTCTGCGAGCCGATCCCCAGGGCGGCCGGGTCGGCGATCCCGTGGCAGAAGAAGCGCAGGGGCCGCGCGGCGCACTGCCGCGGGTCGAGGAGGCGGACGCTGCCTGCGGTGACGTTGCGGGTGTTGGCGTAGGGGGGCAGGCCGTCGCGCACCTGGCGCTCGTTCAAGCGCACGAGATCGGAATTGGCCATGTACACCTCGCCGCGGATCTCCACGCGCGGCGGCGGATCGGCGAGATCCAGGCGCAGCGGCAGGTCGCGGATCGTGCGCGCGTTGTGGGTGATGTCGTCGCCCACGGTGCCGTTGCCGCGCGTCGCGGCCAGCGCCAGGCCGCCGCGTTCGTAGGTCAGGCTCACCGCCACGCCGTCGATCTTCAATTCCAGCACCCACCGCGGCGGGCGCGCGTCGCCCGCGTCGGCGAGCAGCTTCTCCACGCGCTTCCCCCAGGCCGCCAGGTCGTCGGCGGAGTAGGTGTTGTCCATCGAGAGCATGGGGATCGCATGGCGGACGGGGCGCAGGCCGTCGACCGGCGCGCCCCCGACGCGCTGCGTCGGGCTGTCGGGGGAGGCGAGCTCGGGATGGCGGGCCTCGAGGGCCCGCAGCTCCTCGAGGAGGCGGTGGTACTCGAGGTCGGAGATCTCGGGCGCCGCCTCGACGTGGTAACGGCGGTCATGGTGGCGGATGAGCCCGCGGAGCTCCGCCACGCGCCGGGCCGCCGCGCTCACGACCCGGCCCCGTCGACGTCGCCCGGCGGCTCGGCGGCGAGGCGTTCGCGCTCCTCGCGTTCCCGATCCTCGCGCATCCGCCGCCGCGCGCGGCGGTGGCCGAGGTCGTCCACGGCGATCGACCCCGCGGTGGCCACGGCGAGGAGGACGAGCTCCACGACGAGCGCCGTGGTGCCGTAGCGCGACACGAGGCGATCGAGGCCGTGCGGCGCCTGTCGGGCCGTCTCGGCGCGCACGCCGCGGAGCACGGCGATGCAGAAGGCGCTCGCCGTGAGCGTGAAGGCGATCCCCACCACGCCGAGGAGGACGGTGAACGGATTCGGACGGCGGCGGCGCATGACGGGGAAAGTATAGCCGTCCGCGTCAGGCCGACCGGCGCAGCGCTCCCGACGCGAGGACGGCGCCGGCCGCGGCCACGACGTCGTCGACGGCGATCGCCGCCATGGCGCGGCGGTCGGTCTTGCGGTCGCGCCACGGCGGCCGCGCGGCGGGGGGCGGCTCGACGGCGGCGTGGCCGGCGCCCCACGGGCCGTTGCGCGCGGCGGGCACCGGGCCGAAGAGCCCGACGCAGGGCGTGCCCACCGCGGCCGCCAGGTGGAGCGGCCCGGTGTCGGAGGAGACGAAGAGCGCGGAGAGGCGGCACAGCTCGGCGAGCTCGACGAGCGACGTCGGCGGGGCGAGCACCGCCCCCGACGCCTCGGCCACGCGCCGTGCCGCGGCCTCCTCGCGCGGCCCGCCCCACACCACCACCACCGGCCGGCCGTGGCGCGCCGCCAGACGCCGCGCCGTGGCGGCGAGACGGTCCTCGGGCCACAGCTTCGAGGCCCAGCCCGCGCCCGGATTGAGGAGCACCGGCGCCCGCGCCGCGTGCAGGGAGCGCACGAAGCGTTCCATCGCCTCCCGCGCCGCGGGCCACGAGGGCATGTCGAACCGCGGCAGCCCCGGCTCGATCCCCAGCGGCGCGACGAGGGCGAGGTTGCGCTCCACGACGTGCCCGGCGCGCGTGGCGACCCGGTGCGTGGTCGCGAGCCACGAGCCCTCGCGGGCGTCGGCTCCGGCGGGGCCGATGCGGATCGGGCTGGCCGCCAGCGCCGTCACCAGGGCGCTCTTGAGGAGCCCCTGCATGTCGATCGTGACGTCGGCGGAGAAGTCGGCGAGCTCGCGGCGCAGCCGGAGCCACTCGCCCGGCCGCCGCGCCCAGCCGCGCATGGGGCGGAAGACGTGGTCGATGGCCGGGTGGCCCTCGAGGAGGTCGCCGGTGCGCCCCTCCACGACCCACCCGATCCGGGCCGCTGGGAACGCGCGGCGCAGCGCCGCCGCCGCCGGCACGCCATGCAGCACGTCGCCGATGGCGGAGAGCTTGACCAGGAGAATGGCGCGGGGGGCG
>CAZPEM010000058.1:0-18300 GCA_964585575.1 uncultured Chitinophagaceae bacterium | reverse complement strand
CGACGACGCACTCGGCGTCCTCGAAAACGTCGAGGTCGGCTACTACCACGACTACCTTGCCGCTGATCGCGTCGGATTCGCCGACGGATCCGGCATCTGAAAGGAGCCCCCATGAACGACAACCTTCTCCAGCGGAGCGTGACGACCGCGGTCGCGAGGAACCTCGCGACCACGACGAAGACATCTCCGAAGATGATGTCGATCACGCCGCGGCATCTGCTCCACCTCCTGCCGTGGGTGCAGGTCGAGGGGGGCAGCTACCGCGTGAACCGCACGAAGGTGGAGCTCGCAAAGGCGGAGCGGATCGCGATCGAAGCCTCCGACGACCGTCTCACCTTCGCCCCGGCTGCGCTACGAAACGTGCCGCTCTTCGCGGGCCTTCCCGACTCGCTGCTCGCCACGATGCAGGGGCGGTTTCGCACCGAGCGGGTGCCCCTCGGGAGCGACCTCCTGATCGAAGGGCAGGACCGCAGCACGTTTTTCGTGATCGCACAAGGCCAGGTCGAGATCCTCTCGAAGGGAGTCCATGGTCGTGATCTGCGGGCGGCCCTGCTCACGGAGGGGGAGTTCTTCGGCGAGGTCGATCTCGTGAGCGACAACCCGTCGGACAGCACCGTCCGCACGATCACCCCCTGCGTGCTCCTCACGCTCTCCCGCAAGGATCTCGACGCCGTCCTCGACGAGCTCCCCAACCTCCGAGACGACTTCCAGAAGGCGATCGCCGAGCACCTCGAGCTCCGCAGCACCGTCAACCGCTACGGCGAACGCAACATCGACCTCGTCAGCGGCTTCGCCGAGAACGTCGAGATCCCCGAGACCTTCGTCGACTACGCCGCCCAACCCCGCGAATATTCCCTCGCCGCCGTCCAGACCGTCGTCCGCGTCCACACCCGCGTCTCCGACCTCTACAACGGGCCCTACGACCAGCTCGAAGAGCAGATGCGGCTCACCATCGAGGGCATCAAGGAACGCCAGGAGTGGGACCTCGTCAACAGCCCCAAGTTCGGCCTCCTCCACTCCGTCGATCCCGCCATGCGGATCAGCACCCGCTACGGCGCCCCCACCCCCGACGACCTCGACGAGCTGCTCTCGCTCGTCTGGAAGAAGCCCGCCTTCTTCCTCGCCCATCCCAAGGCCATCGCAGCCTTCGAGCGGGAGTGCACCTGGCGGGGTGTGCCCCCGGTCACCACGAGCCTCTTCGGAACACCCGTCATCACCTGGCGGGGAGTCCCCCTCGTCCCATGCGACAAGCTCGAGGTGAAGAGCCGCTACGGATCCAACCAGTCCTTCGGAACCACGAGCATCCTCCTCCTGCGGGTCGGCGAGGCCGACCAGGGCGTCGTCGGTCTCCACCAGACCGGCATCCCAGGCGAGATCATGCCGAGCCTGTCGGCACGGCTCATGGGGCTCGACAGCCTCGGAGTCGCCTCCTACCTCCTCACCCTCTACTTCTCACTCGCCGTCCTCACCGACGACGCACTCGGCGTCCTCGAAAACGTCGAAGTCGGCTACTACCACGACTACGAGCATCGCAAGGCGACGCCGAAGTGAACAACCCGGACATGAATCAGCACGAACCCTCCGCCGTTCAGCTATCCGCGATCGCCGGGCGACTGCTTGCCGAGGCGAACGCAGCCGCCACGTCCGACGTTCCGCGGCCGCTCGTGCCCGCGGCGACGACGGCCGTGCCGATCCCGGCGGTGGCCACGCCGACCGATCTCTCCGGCCTGCGTTCGTTTCTCACGCAGATCCGCGGGACGCATCACCTCGCGCCCCGCAGCGTGCTGCGGTCCGATGGCATGGGGATCACGCCGCGAGGCACGACGACGCCCCCCGGCGGCTTTGGCCCGATCGATGTCTCTGCCATTCGCCGTGATTTCCCGATCCTCGCGGAGCGGGTCCACGGCAAGCCGCTCATCTGGCTCGACAACGCCGCGACGACGCAGAAGCCGCAGGTCGTGATCGATGCCCTGTCGCGGTTCTATGCCCACGACAACTCGAACATCCATCGCGCCGCCCACACGCTCGCCGCCCGCGCCACCGACGCCTACGAGAACGCCCGCAGGACCACGGCCGATTTTCTCGGTGCCGCATCCGCCGACGAGATCATCTTCGTCCGCGGCTGCACCGAGGGGGTGAATCTCGTCGCCAACAGCCTTGCGTCGTCGCTCTCCCGCGGCGACGAGATCGTCCTGCCCGAACTCGAGCATCACGCCAACATCGTTCCCTGGCAGATGGTGGCCGCGCGAACCGGCGCCGTGATCCGGGTGGCTCCGATCGACGACCGGGGCGAACTGATCCTCGAAGCCTACGAGTCGCTCCTCGGCCCGCGGACGAAGATCGTGTCGATGTCGCATGCGTCGAACAGCCTCGGCACGATCCTGCCGGTCGAAATCATGACGGCGATGGCGAAGGCGAGGGGGGCGCGGGTGCTCGTGGACGGCGCGCAGAGCGTCTCGCACTTCCCGGTGAACGTCCGGGCCATCGGCTGCGACTTCTACGTCTTCTCCGGCCACAAGATCTTCGGGCCGACCGGCATCGGCGCGGTCTACGCGACGACCGACGCGCAGCGGTCGATGCAGCCCTGGCAGGGGGGCGGCAACATGATCCGCGACGTCACCTTCGCCCACACCACCTACGCCGAGCCGCCGGCGCGATTCGAGGCCGGCACGCCGAACATCGCCGACGCGATCGGCCTCGCCGCCGCGCTCGACTACGTCAGCGGCCTCGGCCGGGAGAGGATCGCGGTCCACGAGCACGCGCTCTTCGAGCACGCCACCGCCGCGATCTCGGCCATCCCGGGGCTGCGGCTCGTCGGCACGGCGAGAGAGAAGGTGGGAGTGCTCTCGTTCGTGATCCCCGGCCGCGACCCGCTCGAAATCGGCAAGGCGCTCGACCGGGAGGGGATCGCCGTCCGGGCCGGCCACCACTGCGCCCAGCCGTCGCTTCGGCACTTCGGCCTCGAGGCGACCGTCCGCCCGTCGCTCGCCCTCTACAACACGCCCGCCGAGATCGACCGGCTCGCCGAGTCGCTCAGGCGGATCGTCAACGCCTGATGGGCGTTCCGCGACGGGAGCCCGGATGCCCGCGAGGCACGGTCCCACGGATCACGAGTCGCTCAGTGAGCGGGAAACGCTTGAGGAAGTGCCGCCGACCGGGCTACGATTTGAGAATGCCTGCATCCAATGATCCCGGGTCGGCCGACGTCTGCCGCGGTCGCCGCAGCCTGCCCTCGACCGCGGGGGCCACGATGCGCGTGCTGACGATCTGCATGGCGGCCTGCTGCCTGGTCGCCCGAGGCGAACAGATTCCCGAGTTCATCGAGAATTCGATCGGCGTCAGGATGAAGCTCCTGCCGGCCGGTACGTTCACGATGGGTGATGACCTCAGCGATTCCTTCCAGAGACCGGCGCATCGCGTGACCCTGTCACGGCCGTTTTATCTCGGCGTGCACGAGGTGACGTGGGCCCAATGGAAGCGAGTGATGGACAGCCTGCCAAGCGAGCGCGAGGCCGACGACCATCCTGCCGAGAGCGTAAGCTGGCAGGAAGTCGTCACATTTTGCGAGAAGCTTTCGGCGCTCCCGGAAGAGCGGAAGGCGGGCCGGGTCTACCGACTGCCGACGGAGGCGGAGTGGGAGTATGCCTGCCGCGCCGGAACGACCACGAAGTTTTCCTATGGCGACTACCAGGCGGATTTCGGGGAGTATGGCTGGTTCGAGAAGAACGCGTCGATCGGCCACAACAGCCCGCGTCCGGCCACGCATCCGGTCGGTCTCAAGAAACCGAATCCCTGGGGCCTCCACGACATGCACGGCAACGTGGCGGAGTGGTGCAGCGACGGGCCGTATCGGTACACCGACGCCGCCGTGACGGACCCGACCGGGCGGGCGGAGGAATCCTTCCGGATCATGCGTGGCGGTTCCTGGCGAAAACGCGCCGGATACGGCCAGTCGGCATACAGACTTTCCAGCGGCACCTGGACCAAGTCCGATGAAATCGGCTTCCGCCTCGCCCTGAGTCCGTCCGAATCCGGGCCACCGGCGAGTCGCTGATCGACCTGGATCGACCGCTCGAGCGGCATGTCGCAACCCCGACGCGGCCTTTCTTCATCGGCACGCACGAACTGGCCCGCGCACGCGGGGCGACCATCCGGTCGAGCAGGTGAGCCGGAAGCCCGGCACCGACGAATCATCCTGCTCGCCACGCTCACTGCTGCTGGTCGCCGTCGGCGTCGCCCTGGTAGTTCACGGCGTGCACGACGGTCTGAACCGGCGCGTCGAGCGGGGCGAGCTCCTCGTGCCAGCCGAGCGAGGGAAGCCGTTCGAGCGTGCGGGTCGCCACCCGGACCTCGATCCTCTCCTCGCCCGAGCCGAGGTAGATCCCCTTGTTCGGCGGCACGTCGCTGAAGTCTCGGCCGATCGCGGTCTTCACGAACTCGCCGCCGATCGGGCAGCCGTTGGTCGGGTCGAAGCCCGTCCAGCCGACGTCGGGCAGCCAGACCTCGCACCAGGCGTGGCTCTGCGACTCGCGGTTGGGTCGATGGATGTAACCGCTCACGTAGCGGGCCGGCACGCCCCAGGACCGCAGGATCGCGATCATGAGGTGGGTGAAGTCCTGGCAGACACCCTTGCCGTGGGTGAGGATGTGGTCGATCGGCGACGAGGCGTCGGTGACGTCGCGCGCGTATTCGAACTGGCTGCGGATCTGCTCGGCCACTTGGCACACCCACATCCCCACCCGCGTCCGCGGACGTGGCACGAGCGCGGTTCGGATCGGCTCGAGCAGGGGCGTGCGGCGAACCGGCCCCCGCAGCGACATGTAGTCGAGCGCCTGCAGCGGCAGCTCCCAGCCGAGCGGCCCCGTCTCGGGAAACGTCACCTGGCTCGCGACCGGGCCGACCGCCGATTCCTCGGTCTCAACGATGCTCGCGGCGAGGATCCGCACCTTCTGCGGCGGGGCCAGCAGGTTGAAGTGGTGCACGGAGTTGCCGAAGCCGTCGCGGTAGTTGGCCACGGGATGCGAGAGGCCGGTCGAGACGCGGAACGAGTGGCATCGCTGGCCGCGGTCGCTCGCCGGCTCCATCCGCAGCTCGCAGAGCCATTCCCGGACGGGGCTCGCGTAGGAGATCGTGGTCTCGTGCTGGATTTCGAGGATCATCGGTCGGGCCCTCCGGGCCGCTTCTTCGAAGACGTCACTGGAGCGAATACTGCTGCTGAAGGAGCTGCGATATCCGGGCGCAGCGTGCCTGGGCATCGCCGAGGAAGGCGTGCAGACGTTCCCCCTCGAGCGTCTCCGAATCGAGGTAGGCGAGGTCGCCATGCAGCCGTCCCACCACCCGTGAGACGTCGTCGTCGCAGCGGTCGGCGGGCCGGCCGCTGATGGCCGCCAGCGACTGCATCACGCGGCCGAGGCAGAACCGCACGGAATGGGGGAAATCGGCGTTCGTGAGGAGAAACTCGACGACCCGCTCCGGCTCCACGCGGCTGATGTAGAGCCGCTGGTAGGCCTCGTAGGCGGCGCAGTTCTTGAGCACGGCGCCCCACTGCAGGTTGCTGATCGGCAGGTCCACCGTGCCCGACCGCTCCAGCAGGGCAAACTTCGCGTCGACGATCCGCAGGGTCTTGTCGGCGCGTTCGAGGTAGCGGCCGAGCTGGATGAAGTGCCAGCCCTCGTCGTGGACGAGCGTCGCCTCGCTCGCCCCCGTGAAGAGGAGCACGCCCGTCTGCACCTCCTCGCAGAAATCGTGCGGCGAGTCGGCGACACGGGCCTGGAGCGAAGTGTCGGTGAGCCGCCAGTGGAGCTTGTTGAGTTCCTGCCAGACCTGCGGACTGACCGAGCCGCGAACGCTGCGGGCATTGTTGCGGGCACGGTTCATGCATCCCATGACGCTCCCGGGGTTCGCCGTGTCCAACAGCAGCCACCGCTGCACGGCCGCCACGGGATGCTCGCCCGTCCGCACCGGCGGCGGCGGCTGCTTCAAGAGCGACACGAGCGAATTCCACTCGAGCTCCACGGGGTTGGCGAGCACGCCGTGGAGGTCGAGATCGAGCTGAAACGTCACGTTCACCGCCCGCGCGACGTGATCCGCCCGCTCGAGGTAGCGGCTCATCCAAAACAGCGCGTCGGCGACTCGGCTCAGCATCGAATCCTCATGTCGCGCGGTCCTCCGCCAATACCACGCGGTCGTCCGCCAATACCCACGTGTCCTTGCTGCCGCCCCCCTGGGAGCTGTTGACGACGAGGCTGCCCCTGGGAAGCGCAACTCGCGTCAGTCCGCCGGGCGTGACGATCGTCCGCTCGCCGCAGAGGATGAACGGCCGCAGGTCGACGTGGCGGCCCTCGAGCCGGCCGTCCACGAGCGTGGGATGCGTGGAGAGCTGGATCGTGGGCTGGGCGATGAAGTCCCGCGGGTCGGCCTTGATGAGCTCGCGAAACTCGTCCCGCTGGGCCTGCGTGGAGGCCGGCCCGATGAGCATGCCGTATCCTCCCGACTCGTTCACCCGCTTCACGACGAGCTTGTCGAGGTTGGCGAGCACGTGATCCCGCTCGGCGGGAACCTCCGGCCGAAACGTCTCGACGTTGTCGAGGATCGGATCCTGGCCGAGGTAGTAGTGGATCATCGCCGGCACGAACGGGTAGATGCCCTTGTCGTCGGCGATGCCCGTGCCGATGCAGTTGGCCAAGGCGACGGTGCCGGCCCGGTAGGCGTTCACGAGCCCCGGCACGCCGAGCGCGCTGTCGCTGCGGAAGGTGAGCGGGTCGAGGAAGTCGTCGTCGATACGCCGGTAGATGACGTCCACCTGCCGCGGGCCGCGGGTGGTCCGCATGAAGACCCGGTTGTTGTCGACGAAGAGATCCCGCCCCTCGACGAGTTCGATGCCCATCCGCTGGGCGAGGAAGCTGTGCTCGAAATAGGCGGAGTTGTAGATGCCCGGGCTGAGCAGAACGGCGGTCGGCTGGCTCGAGGTGGCCGGGGCGATGTACTGCAGGACGTCGAGCAGGGCGGCGGGGTAGTCGTCGTTGGGCAAGACGTCGTAGTCGTTGAAGAGTGCGGGGAAGACCCGCTTGAGCACCTTCCGGTTCTGGAGCATGTAGCTCACGCCGCTGGGGGTGCGGGCGTTGTCCTCGAGCACGAGGTAACGGCCGTCGGCATCGCGGATCAGGTCGGTGCCGCAGACGTGCACGTAGATCCGCCGGGGCACGTTCACGCCGACGAACTCGCGGCGGAAGAATCCTCCCTGCAGCACGAGCCAGGGAGGCACGACGTTATCCCGCAGGATCCGCTGGTCGTGGTAGACATCCCAGAGAAACAGGTTGAGCGCCGTGACCCGCTGCACCAGGCCGGCCTCGATCTGCCGCCACTCGTTCGCCGGGATGATTCGAGGCACGGGGTCCATCGGCCAGACCCGCTCGATCCCCTCCTCGGCCCGGTAGACCGTGAACCCGACGCCGTCCTGACGCATGGAGAGGTCGGTCATCGCCTTGCGGCGGCGGAGGTCGTCGCTGTCGAGCCCCCGGAGCCGGTCGTGGAGCGGGCGGTAGTGGCCCCGCGGCTCGCCGCCGGCAGCGATCATCTCGTCGTAGGCAGCCCCGAGGTCGTAGCCGGCGAACGGATCGGCGACAGCGTTTTCGGTCAATGTCGGGGTCTCGAAACGGTCCATCGGTCGAGTACGGTCCGCGTGGGTCTCGTGCGCGCGGAACCGGCACCCACTGCCTGCTTGGCAAGCAGTCGGCCGGAACGCGTGCGGTTCCTTGACGGGTTTTGCGTGTAGGCTAGGTTGCCAGACGACTGAATTGTCACCTGTCGCAATTCGCGTGCCAAACCGGAGCAGACTGATGACGTACTGTGTCGGAATTCGCACCCACGAGGGGCTCGTTCTCGCCTCCGACTCACGGACGAACTCGGGGATCGACCAGGTCTGCGTCTGCCGCAAGATGCACAACTTCGCGGTGCCGGGAGAGCGGATGCTCACGATCCTCTCGAGCGGCAGCCTGCCGGTGACCCAGTCGGTGATGACGCGGCTTCAGCACGAGTTTCAGGCCGGGAGCGGCCTGGCCTCGGTGCCCACGATGTACGAGGCGGCCCGATGTGTCGGCAGCCACGTGCGGGAGGTGGCTGCGCTCGACCGCGAATACCTCGAGCGGGACAACATCGGCTTCGCCGTGAACCTGATCGTCGGGGGCCAGATCCGGGGCGAGCCGCCGCAGCTCTACATGATCTACGCGCAGGGCAACCCGCTGCGGGCCACGCGTGCCTCGCCGTTTCTGCAGATCGGCGAGACGAAGTACGGCCGGCCGATCCTCGATCGCGGCGTGAGGTACGGGGAGACGACGCTCGACCAGGCGGTGAAGTTCGCCCTCATCTCGCTCGACTCGACGATGCGGTCGAACGTGGCGGTCGGCCCGCCGATCGACCTGCTCGTCTACGGCACCGATGAATTCGCCGTCCGCCGCTACCGCCGGCTGGGTGCGGACGATCCCGATCTCGTGGAGATCCGCGGCAGCTGGGAGCGCGAGCTCCGCCGCGCGATCGGCCAGCTCCCGAAGCTCGAATTCCCGACGCCCGAACGACCCGACGAGCTGTTCACCGGCGTCACTGCAGAGCAGTAACACGGTCCTCACTCGAACCCGACCGCGATGAGCTCGGGGCTGCGCGTGCCCCAGAGCGTGCTATGGAAGCAAGCGCAGCCAGGATGGCGGAGCGCTGCGGACATGCAGTGAGCGAAGGTCCGGAGGACCGCAGCGAACGTCAAGCGAGGGGGCACGGGCGGCCCCGAGCGGGGCCACCACGGGCAGCCCGGGCGGCCCGATCACTCCCGGCCCGGGACGGCGGCTGGGGCGACCCGCAGGATGATCCGGTAGAGCACCGGCAGCACGAAGAGCGTGAAGAGCGTGCTCGTGATGACGCCCCCGATCACGACGGTCGCCAGCGGCCGCTGCACCTCGGCGCCGGTGCCCTCCGAGATCGCCATCGGGATGAAGCCGAGGCTCGCGACGAGCGCCGTCATGATGATCGTGCGGAGGCACGCCACCGACGTCTCCTCGACGGCGATGCCCGGGGCCATGCCGCCGGCCAGCCGGTCTCGCAGGGCGCTTGCGAGCACCATGCCGTTGAGCACCGACACGCCCGAGAGCGTGATGAAGCCGACAGCCGCCGAGATCGATAGCGGCATCTCCCGGAGGGCGAGGGCCCAGACCCCGCCGACGCAGGCGAAGGGAACGCTCACGAAGAGGAGAGCAGTGTCGGCCGCGTTGCGGTAGGTGAGATAGAGCAGCACGACGATCAGCAGAAGGGCGAGCGGCACGACGATCGTGAGCCGCTTCTGGGCCCGCTGCATGTTCTCGAACTGTCCGCCCCACTCGAGCCTGAACTGCCCGGCGGGAAGATCGACGGACCTTTGGATCGCCGCCTGGGCGTCGGCCACGAAGCCCCCCACGTCGCGGCCGCGGACGTTGCACTGCACGACCACCCGCCGCTCGCTCCACTCGCGGGTGATGAACTTCGGGCCGGTGATCGTCTCGATGTCGCAGATCCGCTCGAGCGGCACGTTTTCGCCGGCGGGGCTGCGGACGGCGATGCCACGGAGCGATTCCGGCCCCTTGCGGAGCGACTCCGGGAGCCGCACGACGATCGGGAACCGCAGCTGCCCCTCCACGATCTCGCCGACGGCCTTGCCCCCGACGCTCTCGATGATGTCGAGCACGACCTGGGCCGAGATGCCGTAGCGGGCGATGTCGTCCTGCCGGACGGCGACCCGCAGGATCGGCTGGCCCGACGCCTGCTCCACGGCGATGTCGGCTCCGCCGGGAATCGTCCGCAGAACCGCCGCCACCTCTTCGGCCTTCCGCACGAGGGTTGAAAGATCCTTGCCGAACACCTTCACCGCGATGTCGGCTCGGACGCCCGACACCATCTCGTTGATCCGCTGCTCGATCGGCTGGGCGAACCAGATGATCTGCCCCGGCAGCCCGGCCACCTCGCCGCTCATCAGCTCCACGAGCTCGGCCTGCGTGCGGGCCCGCTTCCACTTCTCCCTCGGGTACAGCGAGACGAACATGTCGGTCGCCTCGAGGGCCTGGGCGTCGGTCGAAACCTCCGGTGTGCCAACACGGCTCCAGACATGACGGACCTCGTCGGGGAACTGCTCGAGGAGCATCTGCTCCATCCGGGTGTTCATCCGGGCCGACTCCTCGAGGCTCGTGCCGGGGGCGCGGATCGCTCCGATGACGATGTCGCCCTCCGAGAGCCGCGGAACGAACTCCGTCCCGAGGCCCAGCGCGAAGATCAACGTCCCGACCACGATCGCGGTCGCGAGAATCGCGACCGGCCCGCGGATGGCCAGGCAAAACTTCAGGAGCGGCCGGTAGGCGAGCCGTGCCAGCCTCACGAGGAGCACGTCGTGGCCGGCCATCCGCCGCGGCAGGACGTAGCTCGACAAGACCGGCACGACCGTGAGCGACAGCACGAGCGACCCGATCAGGATGAACACGACCGTCAGGGCCATCGGGCGAAACATCTTTCCCTCGACCCCCTCGAGCGTGAGGATCGGGATGTAGACGATCATGATGATCAGCTGGCCGAAGCAGGCCGGCTTCTTGACGGCGTTCGTCGCCTCCCGGACGAGCTTGAGCCTCGCCTCTCCCGAGAGGCCGGGGTGGTGGGCGATCCGCTCGAGGATGCTCTCGATCACGACGACGGAACTGTCCACGACGATGCCAAAGTCGATCGCTCCGAGCGAGAGCAGGCTCGCAGCGATCCCCGTCTGCCACATCCCGATGAAGCCGCACATCATCGAAAGCGGGATCGCCGTCGCCGCCACGAGGCCGGCCCGCAGGTTGCCGAGCAGGCAGTAGAGAATCACGACGACGAGAAACGCCCCCTCGAGCAGGTTCTGACGGACCGTCGCGATCACCCTGTCGATGAGGAGCGTGCGGTCGTAGACCACCTTCGCCTCGACGCCCGGCGGCAGGTCGCCACGCAGCGTGTCGAACCGCTCGCGGAGCCGCTTCGTCACGGCGTAGCCGTTCTCCCCCATGAGCATGAAGCCGAGGCCGAGCACCACCTCCCCCTCGCCGCCGGCCGTGACGAGCCCCTTGCGGATCTGGTGGCCGATCGCGACCTCGCCGACGTCGCGGATCCGGATCGGCACGCTCTCGCTCGAGGCGATCACGATCCGGCCGATCTCGTCGGTGTTGACCGTGCGGCCGACGCCGTAGACGAGCACGGCGTCGCCCCCCCGCTCGATCGAGCCGCCGCCGACGTTGAAGTTGTTCCTCGGGATCGCCTCGACCACCTGGTCGAAGGTGAGACCGTATTTCTTCAGGAGCGTCGGATCGAGACGGATCTGGTACTGCTTGTTGAGGCCCCCCCAGGCGTTCACCTCCGCCGTCCCAGGCACGCTCCGAAGCGCGGGCTTGAGCGTCCAGTCCTGGTAGGTCTTCACCTCGGTGAGGCTCATGCCCTTCGGCACGAGCAGGTAGTGGAACACCTCCCCCAGGCCGGTCGAGACGGGCCCCATCTCCGGCCGGGAGACGCCGGGCGGCACGGCGACGCCGCCGATCCGCTCGTTGATGAGCTGCCTCGCGAAGTAGATGTCGGTGCCGTCACGGAAGGTCACGATCACGACCGAGAGGCCGAACATGCTGATGCTGCGGATCGATTCGAGCCCCGGCATTCCCCCCATCTCGAGTTCGACCGGGAAGGTGATCTGCCGCTCGACCTCCTCGGCGACCATGCCGGGGGCGACCGTGTTGATCTGCACCTGCACGGGCGTCGTGTCGGGGAAGGCGTCGATCACGAGGTTCGACACGGCCACGCCACCGACGATGCATACCACGACCGCGCCGAGCAGCACGGTGATGCGGTGCGACAGAGACCAGGCGATGATCGACTCGAGCATGGGGCTTCAGAGCCTGCCTGCTTCCATCCGCTCGAGCAAAACCCTGCTCTTGAGCACGTGGCTGCCGGGCCCGACGACGTGCGTCGCGCCGGCGAGATCCCCCCGCACCTCGACCGAACCGGCCGCTTCGAGCCCCTTCGACACGGTCCTCAGCTCGAACGTCGTCTCGTCCTTCGGAATGAACACCACCCACTCGCCGCCGAGAGACTGCACGCTCTCGAGCGGAACGACCGTGGCGATCGATCGCCTCGAAATCTCGATGCGGCCGCGGCCGAACGCGTTGGCACGCAGGCCCGACAGCTCCTGGCTCGAGGTTTTCTCCCCGGCCGAAACCTCCGCCCTCACCTGGAGCGTCCGCGTGGTTTCGTCGAGTTCGGTGCTGATCCACATGACGTGGCTCTCGAAGTCACGGTCGCCGCCATCCGGGCGGAAGAGGATCTTCTGGCCGATCTCGATTCGAGCCGCATCCTCCTTGCCCACGTTGAGCACGATCCACATCGTGGAAAGGTCGGCCACCTCGAAGATGCTCGACGACGGATCGGCGATCTCCCCGACGACGACGTCGCGGCCGATCACGACGCCGTCGAACGGCGCCACGAGCGGCAGCAGGTTCGACGAGAGTCGCTCGGCATCGACGCCGGAGAGCAGGCTCCGGGGCAGGCCGAGCGTCCGCATCTTCTCCGCCCGGGCGTCGTCGTCGAGCCGCCGAAACTCCTTGATCGAGATCTCGAAGCCGAGGTTAATGAGGGCCTGCTCGGCATTCATGAGGTCGTTGCGGGCCTCGCGGAGGGCGGCCCTCGCTTCGCGGATCTGCCGGCCGAGCACGGCCCCCTTGATCTCCTCCAGGATCCCGAGCGACTCCGTCTTCGACTCGAAAACCACCAGCGCCGTCAGAAACTCCGCCTTCAGCCGGCCCACCTCGGCACTGTCGATGACGACGAGCACGTCGCCCCGCTTCACCGGGTCGCCGAGTCGCTTATCGACCCGCCAGACGATCCCGGGAGCCCGCACGGAGAGTTGGGCGACCTTCCGTTCGTCGTAGCGGACCACGCCATTGACGATGACCTCGTCGATCATCGACCGCCTCTCCACCGGCACGCACGTGATGCCGGACCGCTTCACGTCTTCGGCGGACGCGAACGTGATCATCGACTCGGAAGCGGCCGCCCGGGCGGCCTTCGTCGCCTCCTCGACAGCGGAGGAAGCGTGATTCGAAGCGGATGTGGCATGCCCCGCCTCATGACCCTCGCCATGGTCGCCGGCAAAGCCGAAGGTCCAGTGGGTGTGATGGCCATACCAACCGACGATCGCGAGGCCGGAGAGCGTGGCGATGCTCAAGAGCCAACTGCCCATGGCGGCAGGTCTGTCTGGAACGTGGGAGGCGGAGGTCATTGGTGCGGGCGACTCCTTTCCGAGGAAAACCAACGGCCGAAACTCGGTGGGCGAACGAACGCCGGCCACCGATGCGGCGGGGTCAGATGCGATAGTTTTCCCTGTTCAGATCGGGCTTCACCCCCTCGGGCGTCTCGTCGCTGGCGATGTCGAACCATTCCGGATCGAACTCGATCCTCGCCCGGGTCGTGGGGTTCGCCAGCGCGATGTTGCTCACCAGGGCGATGACCGCGTCGGCGATCGCCACCTCCGGCTTGCAGCGGGGCTGGTTTTCCGGAGCAGGATTCCGGATGCACCAGGCCCAGTGCTCCATCTCCTCGGTGTAGCCGCGGGAGGGCGGGGCGGCGGCGCCGCCCCCCTTGGCGGCGTAGCCGCCGCCGCCGCTGTCGGTCGTGTCGAGGGCCGGGGCACCGTCCTTCCCCTTCGTCACGGTCACGCGGGTGTCCTTCGCCGAATCCTTGTAGAGCATCACGTCCTGCTCCTTCTCGAGCACGAGCGTGCCTTTCGTGCCCATCACCACCTCGCCGTATTCACCGAAGCCGTTGCCGTTGATCGACGAGTAGGTCACGACGATCTTCTTGTTGGAGTCGGCGACCTGCCCCTTCTCGTCGAAGTAGCCCGGGGCGGGATACTCATACATGCAGTAGACGTGGTCGTCGATCTCGCGGTCGGCCGGGAAGATGCTGCGGTTGCCGACGGCCGTGACCGTGAGCGGCTTCACCTTCTTCCCTTCGCCGTGCATGGCGGAGACGAAAATGCCGGCAGCATCGAGCTGGTGGCTGCCGAGCTCCGCCATGAGGCCGCCGCCGGTGCGGTTCCAGAGCCGCCAGCGGATCAATTCCTCGAGCGGAGTGCGGGCCGTGCCGTCGGGGAGCGTCATCGGCGCGTAGCCATGCTTGGCGGCGTCGACGGCCGCATCGGCGATCTGCATCTCGAGCTGGGCGATTCTTTTTGCGAGCGACTCCGCCTCCGAGGGCTTAGCGGTGGCGAGGTCCTTCTTCCAGCCGGCGAGCTGCTTCGCAAGCTTCTCGTCGGCCGGCATCGGCGGCTTCCAGGAATCCTTGCCGGGCAGGTTGCCGCGGTGCCACTGGGCGCGGATCGAGTGGAGCTCACCGAGAAGCCTCGCGCTGCCGATCGTGTGGACGGCGTCGTCGTAGAGGATGCTGTAGTGTCGCTGGTGCCCCGTGGCGAGGAGCTTGCCGGTCTCGCGGGAGACGCGGCTCATCTCCTTGCACTCGTGCACGCTGTGGCCCATGAGCTTTTCGGTGAGCACGTGCTTGCCGGCCCGCATCGCCTTGATCGACGCCTCCGCATGGAGGTGGAGCGGCAGGGCGATGATGACGGCCTCGACGTTCTTGTCGGCGAGCAGTTCCTCGTAGGCCCCGTAGACCTTCACCTTCTTGCGGGCCTCGTCCTCCGTCTTCCAGCCGTACTTCTTCATGAGGCCGGGACGGGCCGTGTTGGCGCTCGGCGTCGAGACGTCGCCGTGGAAGCCGCGGAAGATGTTGTAGGGACGGATGTCGGCGATCGCGACGACCTCGAGGTAGCCGGGCGTGTGGGCGCCGATGAGCACGCTCCCCTCGTCGCCCGTGCCGAGCACGCCGACCCGCAACGGGTCGCCCACGCTCCTGCCGTAGCCGAAATAGAGGGAGCCGAGCCCGACGCCCGAGGCGACGCCCGCCGCCACCGTGCCGGCGAGGAAGTCACGCCGCGTGACCCCCACCGCATCGGCGAAGTTTTGACGACCGATCCACTTCTGTTCTTCCGTCAGGTTCATCGGTTCACCTTTTCAATCTCTACGAACCCCGGCCACAGCATCGGGCGAGCGGGCAGAATTTTTCCAGCTTCGGCAGGAGGAAATGGTCCAGGCCGCACCAGCCACCGCACGGCATCGCCGCGAGGCTCAGCAGGGCCGCCATCTCCACCCATTGATCATAGGTCGGCTGGGCGGCCGCGACCCAGAAGGGCTGCGAGGCGATGACGCTCCCGAGGAAAAACACCCCGCCCATCGCGTTGAATTTGACGAGCACCCCCAGGACGAGGCAGGCCCCGATCGTCACGAGCGACCAGCTCACGAACCGGTCGGCCTTCCAGAGCGGGCTTCGCTCCCGGGCGGCGGCCGCGAGCGTCCTCTCGGCCGGCGAAAGTGATGCGTCCCACTCGCCCACGAGCCTGGCCTCGAACCCCTCGGCGTCGGCCATCCAGCCGGATGCGCGTTGCCCGCTCTCCTGCCGTTTCTTGGCGAGCCGCGTCCGCTCGAACGGCGGCCCGTCGGCGGTGGACTGGCGGGCCATCCGGTCGATCCGGGACAGTTGCAGCCTGTATTCCTCGATATCGGGGGCGATCCCGGCAAGATAGTCGCCAAACTCCTTCGAGGTTCGCTCGATGGCGGCCTCCGCATCGGCAAGCCTCGACGTGTCGAGCGGCACGGCCTTGTTGCGGGCCTCGAGAAGCTTCCGCCAGCCGGACTCGACGGTTTTTTTCCAGGCCTCGACCGCCGAGGCCGTGTCGCCCGTGCCAAGCGTTGCAACCGTGCCGGCCCAGTCGCCGACCTGCGGCAGGGCGGCCCGGTAGCTCTCCGCGAATGGCCCGACCGCGGCCTTCCGGAAGCCCGCGCTCGACCAGTTTGGATCCCGGAGGTGGCTGAGGCCCTCGAGGAAAAAATGCAGCCCGACGACGACCCTCAAAAACACGAGGGCCGCGACGGCAAGGATGGGCAACCGGGTCATGAAAACTCCTGCATCTCCTGAATCGAGAAGTATGCCAAGCCGCTTCCCCGCCCACAACGCACATTTGGCGAGGAAATCGGCCTCGGCTTGACGGCCCCGCGGTATACTCGGTCGCGGCATGCGAATCGTTCTCTGTTTTCCGGTCGAGCCAAGGCACGTCGCGCAGATCCAGGCGGTCGCCCCCGATGCGACGATCGTGGACGCGGGGCAGGAGAGGGTGGCGGAGGAACTGCCCGAGGCTGACATCTTCTGTGGCCACCCGAAGGTGCCCGTGCCGTGGGAAAGGGTCGTTTCCCGCGGCCGTCTGCGGTGGATCCAGTCGTCGGCCGCGGGGCTCGACCACTGCCTCGTGCCATCGGTCGTCGGCTCCGACATCACGGTCACGAGCGCCTCCGGCGTGCTCGCCGACCAGGTTGCCGAGCACGCGATCGGCCTGGCCATCGCCTGCACACGACGCCTGGCCCTGTTTCTCGCCCAGCAGGCGGCCCGCGAGTTCGTCCGCCGGCCAACACGCGACCTCACCGACGCGACGGTCGGGATCGTGGGGCTCGGCGGAGTGGGCCGGAGGCTCGCCGAGATGCTCGTCCCGTTTCGGGTGAGGATCCTGGCCACCGACTGGTTCCCGGTGCGAAAACCCGCCCACGTTGACTTCCTGGGCGGCCCGGAGAGCCTCCCGAAACTGCTCGCAGAGGCCGACGTGCTCTTCCTTTCCGCGCCGCTCACCGATCAGACCCGCGGCATGATCGACGGAAAGGCGCTCGCCGCGATGAAACGCGGGGCGATCCTCGTGAACATGGCCCGAGGGCCGCTCGTGGACGAGCATGCCCTCGCCGCCGCGCTCTCCAGCGGCCAGCTCGATTCGGCCGCCCTCGACGTGACTCCGCAGGAGCCGCCGGCCGCCGACAGCCCGCTCTGGACAGCCCCCAGACTCATCATCACGCCCCACGTCGCCGGTCAGTCGGCCCGCCGAATCGACGCCATGACCGACTTCTTTTGTGATAATCTGGAGAGATATCTGCGGGGTGGAACGCTGAGAAACCGTGTCGACAAACGACTCGGCTTTCCCGAACCGGAGGACGCATGAACGGCAGGGACAGCATGACGACGACCGTTTTCAGGGAGGAACGCGGCACGATCGCCGTGGCCGGCGAGGTGGGGAGCCGCTGCCCCGAGGAGCTGCTTTCGCGGTACGGGGAGGTGCTCGACGGCGGCCGGATGAGCTGGACCACCCACCACAATCTCGCCCGCCGGCTCGGGGCGGGAGGGCAGGGGGTCGTGTTCCTCTCGATGCGGCGGGGCACCGACGGCTTCACGCTGCCGGTGGCGATCAAGATCTTCTCTCCCGAGCGATACGACACGGAGGCCGACTACGACGAGGCGATGGGTAGGATCGCCGCCGTGGCCGCCCGCGTGGCGCTCATCCAGCAGGACAACCTGCTCGACGTCCACAACTTCGTCGAACAGCGGCGGATCCGTCTCATGGAGATGGAGTGGATCGACGGGCACGACCTTTCACGCTTGCTCGCCACGGAAATGCTCGAGCGAACCCGTCAGCGGGTGAGTCCCGAGCGATTGAGCTACCTCAACAACGTGATCGTGACGGCGGGTCCGCAGCAATCGCGGCTCAAGCCCGGCATCGCGATCGCGATCGTGCGGGAGTGCCTCGCGGCCCTCGCCGCGCTCCACCGCGAGGGGATCGTCCACGGCGACATCAAGACCTCCAACATCATGGTCAAGCGGACGGGCAACGCGAAGATCATCGACATCGGCTCCGCGATCGCCCTCGACAACATGCCCCCCAACCGCACCTGCACTCCCGCCTACGCCGCGCCGGAAGTGCTCGAGGGCCGCGAGTGCACTCCGCGAAGCGACCTCGCGAGCCTCGGCTATGTGCTCATCGAGATGCTCGCCGGCCACCCGCCTTTCGCGGGCCTGCGGAGCTACCGCGACCTGTTGGAGGCGAAGCGGTCGCTGCCCCACAGGCTTTCACAGGTGCTGCCGAGCGACGTGACCTGCAACGAGCTCTTGATGACGTTCCTCGGCGGGCTCATCGCCGCCGATCCCGCCAAACGGTTTCCGAGCGCCGAGGCGGCCGACCTCGTGAAGGAGGGGGCCGCGAGCTTCCACCGGCAACTGATCGTCGGCGGGCTTGCGAGCGAATACGAGAACGAGATCCGGCTCTGGATGGAAGAGTTGGACTGAAACAGAGCTGGACCAAAAACAGCGAGGGTGACGGGACTCGAACCCGCGGCCTCCAACGTGACAGGCTGGCGCTCT
>CAZPEM010000057.1:0-18469 GCA_964585575.1 uncultured Chitinophagaceae bacterium | reverse complement strand
AACCGGCCCCGGCGGCGTGCTCGTGTTCGCGGCCGACGGAACCCACCTCGGAACCCTCCTCACCGGCCAGGCCACGGCCAACTGTGGCTTCGGCGGAGACGGCCGCACGCTCTACATGACGGCCGATTCGCACCTCTGCCGCGTCAGGCTCACGACCACCGGCCCGCTCCCCGGACCGTGAGAAACATCGCCCTGGCAACCCCGGGGGACTGGGGAACGCATGCAGACGACGAAGAGAGGCTTTGAAGCGGCAATGGCAACCGTCCGATCCTCCCCCTGTGCTCGATTCCGATCGCTCAGGGGGTCCGTTCCAGCCGATGCCACGAAATGCCCTCCTTGCGTCGATTGCGGTTCTGGCTTTCGCGGCTGACGTCATCGCACCGGCCCGGGCGGCCGATCCTCGCCGCACGGCGATCGTCGAGGCGATCGAGTCACAGCGCGACGCCGTTGTCAACATTCACGGCCAGAAACTCGTGCCAGGGGGCGACTCCGACGCGGAGGGCGGGCCCCGCCGGGTCAACGGCATGGGAACCGGGGTCGTCATCGATCCTCGCGGTTACGTCGTCACCAACTTCCACGTCGTGGAAGGCGTGAAGAAGATCGAGGTCACGATGGCCTCGGGAGACTCGACCACGGCGACGCTCGTTTCGCACGACACCAGAACGGACCTGGCCGTGATCAAGCTCGAATCCTCGAAGCCGCTTCGGGTGATCCGCATGGGCACCTCGAGCGACCTCTTGATCGGCGAGACGGTGATTGCGCTCGGCAACGCCTACGGCTACGAGCACACGGTCACCCGCGGGATCATTTCCGCGCTCCACCGGAACGTCGAGGTGAGCCGCACCCAGCGATACGAAGACCTCATCCAGACCGACGCCAGCATCAATCCCGGCAACTCCGGCGGGCCGCTTCTGAACATCAACGGCGAGATGATCGGCGTGAACGTGGCAGTTCGGGCGGGGGCCCAGGGGATCGGCTTCGCCATTCCCGTCGACCATGTCGTCGAGGTGGTCACGAGCCTGCTGTCGGTGGAGCGGGTCGACCGCACATGGCACGGCATCGTGGCCCGCGGCGACCGCAATGGCGTCGTGGTGACCACCGTCCACCGGGAGAGCCCGGCCGAGACGTTCGGCGTACGCGAGGGGGACGTCATCACCCGCGTCGGAGATCTTGCCGTCTCAACGCCCCTCGACATCGAGCGGGCGCTCCTCGGCCGCAAGGCGGGCGACGCCGTTCCGCTCGTCGTGACCCGGTCCGACGGACCGGCCAACATCACGCTCGCGCTCGCGGCGGCGAAAAGCCAGCCCACCTCCCCGGAAACGAGGCTCTGGAAGGAGCTCGGTGTTCGCCTCGAGGTGATGAAAGCCGGCGAGGTGCAGAAGCTTCAATCACGATATCGCGGCGGACTCCTCGTCTCCGCGGTGCGGCCCGGAGGGCCCGCGGCCGACGAGGGAATCCGGACGGGCGACATCCTCGTCGGACTCCACGTCTGGGAGACGATCTCCCCCGACAACGTGCTCTACGTTCTCGATCGAGCCCAGCAGGACCAGCTCGGGCCGCTCAAGTTCTACGTGCTGCGGGGGGGCGAAACGCTCTTCGGCCATCTCACCTGGGACACCGTCCGACGGTAGGGCGGCCCCGTCGCGGCTTCCGGCGGACTCGCGGCCGGCCGTGCGGTAGGATTCGGCAGGCCCGCCGCCCGGGAAACCAGCCCTTGGAAGACACGTTCGTCGATTGGTTGCTCGCCCGTCTGCCGACCGACGGCCGGCTCGAGGTGCCTCCGGGGGACGACGCGGCCGTGCTGCGGCCGCCGGCGATGCGGCGGACGGTCGTGACCACCGACATGCTCGCCGAAGGGGTCGATTTTCTGCTGGGGGACGGCCCGGGCCGCTGCCGGCCGCGGGACGTGGGTCGCAAGGCGATGGCCGTGAACCTGAGCGACCTCGCGGCGATGGCGGCTCGTCCCGAAGCAGCGGTCGTCGCCGTGACGCTGCCGCGTGATGATGGCGAAGCGATCGGCCGCGAACTGCTCGAAGGGCTGCTCGAGGTCGCAACGGCCTTCGACGTGACGCTCGCCGGCGGCGACACGAACGCCTGGGAAGGCGGGCTCGTCGTGTCGGTGACCGCGATCGGCAGCGTGCCTCCGGGCCGGGCCTGGCGACGCGACGGGGCGAGACCCGGCGATGCGATCGTCGTCACCGGCCGCTTCGGCGGAAGCCTCCTCGGCCGGCACCTCTCGCCGCGGCCCCGCTGCCGTGAGGCGATCGCGATCGCCGAGCGGTTTCCGGTCCATGCGGCAATCGACGTGAGCGACGGACTATCGCTCGATCTCGCGAGGCTCGCCAGGGCGAGCGGCGTCGCCGCCTGGATCGACCCCGAGGAGGTGCCGATTCATGACGACGCCTTTCGGGCGGCGGCCGCCGAGCCCGGCGGCCGAACACCCCTCGAGCGGGCCCTCGGAGACGGCGAGGATTTCGAGCTCGTGCTCGCCATGCCGGCCGACGCGGCGGAGGAACTGCTCGCCGCGTCCCCCGACGGCGTCGAGCTTGCGAAGATCGGCGGCATCGTCGCCGGAGAGGGTCTCGCGCAGCGGAGTCCGGACGGCTCTCTCGCGACGCTGGCTGCGACCGGATTCCTGCACCGTTTCGACGAGGAGGCCGGATGAGCAGGCTCGCCCGGATCGATCTCGAGAGCATCGCCGCGACCGCGCGTGCGGCGGCACGGCTTGCCGCGAGCCTTCCGGTGAACGCGACCGTCGCCATCGACGGCGACCTCGGGGCCGGGAAAACCACCTTCGTGAAGGCGGTCGCCGCCGCGGTGGGCATCGACCCGGCCGAGGTGACGAGCCCCACGTTCGGAATCGTCCACGTCCACGACGTCCCTCCCGGGCGTGCGACCGCGAGGCCGCCTCGGCTCGTCCACGTCGACGCCTACCGGCTCGCCGGCGGGTCCGAGCTCGCCTCGATCGGCTGGGCGGACCTCGAGGAGGGGCCCGGGTGGCTCGTGGTCGAGTGGGCGGAGCGGCTCGGGGGCTCGCTCCCCGCGCACCGCCTCACACTCCAACTCGAGGTCACGGGCGAAACCTCCCGACGTCTCCTGGCGTCGTCGCCGGGGCCGCCGTACGACGCCGTGGTCGACGCGGTTTGCGGCCCGTGACCCGCGGCGAGGACCGTCTGCTACGCTCCCACTCGAAGCCGAGCCCACGAGTCACCTCGAGACCCACGCCATGCGCACCCGCCCCGAAACGACCCTTCTCGCCGTGATCGACATCCAGCAGAGGCTCGTGCCGGTGATCCCCGGGGCGGCGGCGGTGATCGATCGGATCTGCCGCCTCGCCGACGGGGCCGGAATCCTGGGCGTCCGCCGGCTGCTCACCGAGCAGTATCCCACGGGGCTCGGCCCGACCGATCCCGAGGTCGCCGGCCGCATGCCGCGGGCGATCGAGAAGCTCTCCTTCAGCTGCTGCGGCAGCGAAGCGTTCCTCACGTCGCTCGCCGAGGCGACGACGGTCGAATCGGTGGTGCTCGCGGGCGTCGAGACCCACGTCTGCGTCCTTCAGACGGCGGTCGACCTGCTCGCCCGCGGCTTTGGCGTGTTCGTGCCGGTCGATGCCGTGGCGTCGCGACACCGGATCGATCATGAGACGGCGATCCGGAGGCTCGAAGGATCGGGGGCGATCCTCACGACGTCGGAGTCGATCCTGTTCGAGTGGTGCCGCTCGGCGGATCACCCCCGCTTCCAGGAACTGCGGAAGGTGGTGCTTCGGGAGGGGCCGAGGGAGCCGGCTCCGTAAGCGTGAGGTCGAGCGACTCGCCCGGCTCGAGGGCGGACGCGCCGAACTGCCGGAGCCGTGCGAGCTTCGACGCGGCCGACGGCTCGCCGGGCCGTTCCTTGCCGGGGGCGGCCCCGAATCGGATCCTGCCCCCTTCCTTGCCGTCCGCGTCCGGCCGCAGGAGCATCCAACGCCGCTGCCCCTCCACGGAATCGAACCGCATTTGCAAAGGCCCGAGCGACTGCCGCTCCGGCTGCACGAGCATCGCGATGGCGCCGGCCTCGTCCACCGCTTCGTCGCCCCACGGCGAGCCAGCAGGTCCCTGCGGGCTCGAGCCGATTCCGACGACCTTCGGATACGCCGCGGCGTCTTCCGCCGTGAACCCGTCGCTCGGGAGCACCACCCCCTCGCCGTCGATCGGCAGGACGCCTCCTTCCACCTTCACCATCGCCACCGGCTGGCGGCAGAGGATTTCGACCCTCGCTCCCGGGGGATGAAGAAGCTCCACGCCGACGACCTGCTTCACCCACGGATGCATCGCGAAACCGCGGGCGATCCGCCGAGAGAGGTCGGGGTCATCGACGGCGAGCGGGCCGTCGAGACTGGCGGAGCGGAGCACGTCGAGTTTGAGATCCGTCTTCACCCAGGCGGGAATGCCGAAGACCGCGATCGACTCCTGCGGCAAGGCGTACTGCGGCCCCATCCGAACCCGCGGCCCGTACGCCGACCAGAGCCACGCGGCTCCGGCCGCGGCGACGATGAGCACCGCCGCTCCGCCCAGTCCGGCTTTCCGCCTCGCGATGAAGCTGCCGAGGCCCTCCTTGGGCGGCTCCGGAGAGCGGGGCTTGCCGCGGGTCGAGCCGTTCATGCTCACCACACTTCGATCTGCGGCGTCAGTTCGACCCCGAGACGTTCGCGAACCCGTGACCGGACCGCCTCGACGAGCTTTCGCACTTCCTCGCTCGTGCATCGCACCGACGCGACGACGAAGTTGGCGTGAGCCTCCGACACCATCGCCTCGCCGACCCGCAGATCCTTCGCACCCGACTGGGCAACGAGCGATTCGGCGGTCGTGCCCGGCGGGTCCTTGAACATCATCGCGACCGACCTCGTTCCCGACGGCTGCTCCGACCGCTGCACGATCCACTGTTTCTGCATCCGCTTGGTGAGCGTCTCGGCCGTCTCGCCGTCCAGCTCGAATCGGCAGCCAATCACGATCGCGTCGTCGAGGCTGCTCCACCGCGACTGGAACGAGACCTCCGACGCCTTCCGCTCGGCAAGACTGCCGTCGGCGTTCATGACGGAGACGCTGACGATCCGCTGTCCGATCTCGCCGCCGTGGCCGCCCGCATTGCCGACGAGCGCGCCGCCGAGGGTTCCCGGAATCCCGACGAGCGACTCGAGTCCGCCGAGCCCCGCCTGCACCGCCGCGGACACCACGTGGACGAGCTTCGCGCCCGCACCGGCTTCGACGCACGGCGGATCGACGCGGATCGCGCTGAACTCGGGACCGGAGAGCCGCACGACCATCCCCTGGAAGCCGCTCGACGGCACGAGCAGGTTCGAGCCGCCGCCGATCACCTTCAGGGGTACGCCGCGTTCATGGCATCGTGCGACGACCTTCGAGAGGGCCTCCACTCCGACCGGCTCGCAGAAATACCTTGCCGGTCCGCCGAGACCGAGCCACGTGTGCCGGGCCAGCGGTTCGTCGCACGCGACGGCGACGGCCAGATCGTCGAAGGGGGTCGTGCCGGCGGGGGAATCAGCGTTTCGGATGGGCACTCGAACCTCGGCTCGGAGGAAGGATCATGGTATGGGCATCTCGATCGACCGACGGGCTGCCGGCGTTCGTATCGCCGGCCTCCGCCGACCGAGATTGTGCGCTGCGGTGCCGCCGCACGTCCACCCGAACCGGCACGAATCACGCGGCCCGGTTGATGCCGAGGGGGACGTCCGCCGGCTCGTGCGAACGCATCCAGGCCTCGACCAGAAACGCCAGCGCCATCGGTTCCCCCGAAGGATCGGTGGGGGAGTGGGAAAACGGCGGCGAGTCGTCCAGTACGAGCAGGCAGTCTTCGTCTTCGAGGCCGTCGAGCACGCGGCCGATCCGGCCGAGCGTGGTGCCATCGCGTCGCCGCGTTTCCCCGACGTATACCAGCTCGTCGCACCATTTGCCGAGCAGGTCGTCGGCCGCATCGAGACCGATTCCTTCGGCGACCCGCTCGCCGAGCATCACGACCAGCCGACCGCGGGCGAGGTGCCGCAGGCTCGCGAGCGTGCTGGCGAGCTGATGGCGGCTCGTCGGCCGATCGAGAAAGGCGGCGAACGACTGCCCGCACGCGAGCGGCTCGATCCGGCCCGACACGCTGCCGGCGGCCTCGATGCCCCTCGCGACCCGCTCGAGCGGCAGCCCGTAGCGAACGCCGACCGCCGCGGCCAAGACGGCATTGCGGGCGAACGATGCGACCGGCGTCGGCACGGAAACGGGCACGAGGCTCCCGCGGTGCGACAGCAGGAACGTCTGGCCACGAAGGCTCCGCTCCACGGGCGAGCCGCTGACGTCTCCCTCGCCGACGAGCGTCGCGGAGAGGCCGTAGCCCTCGTACCGCTCCGCCATCCTCACGAGCCGCCGGTCGTCGCCGTTGACGACGAGGCAGCCGTCGGGGTGGAGGCAGTCGATGATCCGTCGCTTGATCGCATGGTAGGCGCGGCGGGTGCCGTGGAGATCGAGGTGGGCCGTCGCGAGATTCGTGACGGCGACCGTCTCGCAGACGACCCCGGCCAGCGACCGCGAGGCGAGCATGCGGCTCGAAACCTCGACGACCGCATGCGTGCAGCCGGTGTCGGCGAGCCTCGAGAGACTGCGGGCGAGCAGCCGCGGGTCGTCGAGGAGCCGCCCGTCGGGCCCGGCCCGCATCGGTGCGAGACCGTCGGCGTCGAGACACCCGAGATCGGAAAGGACGCCAACCGCGACGCCCGCCTCGGCGAGCACCGACGCGATGAGCCATGCGGTCGTCGTCTTGCCGCTCGTGCCGCTCACGGCGATCAGCCGCATGCGGCGGGCCGGGTTGTCGTGGAACGCGTGGGCGATTCTCGCGAAGGCGTCGGAGGAATCCTTCACAAGACAGAGGGGCACGCCGAAGGTCGCCACCATGCGTTCCGCGACGACCCCTGCCACGCCCCGGGCGATCGCCTCCGCGACGTCGCCGTGTCCGTCGCGATCCGCTCGCTCCCTGGCGACGAAGATGTCGCCGGTGCGGCATGTCTCGACGTCGTCGCTCACGCCGCGGCCGAGCACGTCGCGGCAGGCGATGAACCGCGGCGTCGGCAGAACCGCGGAGAGCCGCACGGCCGGCCTGCTTCCATCCCTCCCGCGGTCACCGCCCTGTTCCCTCCACACGCCATCGCCGACGCCGTCGAATACGTCGCCCATGAGATCGGCCTCCTGCCCTGCTTCGCCACGGTTGCTTCCGGAGTGGAGGAGCGGTCATCCATGACCGTTCGACACCCGCCGGGATCTTCGAATGCGGCGTGATTGTCCGGGCATCGCCGAAACGGTCAACCCCGCTTCGGCCGTGCAAACCCAGCGCGTCAAAACGGCGAAAGCGGGGCGGCAGGCAAACACTCCCGCTTGCCCATTCCTCGTCGCCGCGGCTATCGTCCCTGCGGTGGCTCGAGCGAGATTCGGGCTTGACAGCCATGGCCAATTCACGACGGGCGACATGAAGGCGGGCGACGGGAATCGGCGGGCCGTCTGGATCGGTCCGACCGGCTCCGAAGAATTCGAACTCGCCCGTGGCGTCCTCGCCTCGCGGCTGGAGACGACCGTTGTCGGGGAGAACGACTGGCAGGAAGAGGGACGGAGCGACCCGCGTGGTCCGCTCCTGGCCTGCCTCGCCGCAGACGGGCCGAGGCGTGCCGTGCACGAGACGGCGCTGCGGCTGGCGCGAAGGTGGCCGCTCTGCAGGTTCGTTGCAATCTCGTCGAGCCTCTGCGAGGGACGCCGCCGCAGCGGGCCGCCGACGCCCGGCGTCGAGGAGATCCCTTGGCACGAACTGCCCGGCCGGCTCGACTGCTGGCTCGAGGACGTCGAGGCTGGTCGGCCAGGCTGGCTCGGCCAGCCACCGACGCTCCGGAGGGAAGAGCGTCTGCTCGTTGGCGTGCGAGAGGGAGCCGCGGCTGCCGATGAAGCTGCCAACCGGAGGACGGTGGCGGTCGCCGCCGCGCGTTCCGAGTCGCTCGACGGGCTCGTGTCGCTCCTGACGTCGTTCCGCGTTCCTGCCGACTCCGCCGCGGTCGGCCGCCCCACGATCGACGCGTCGGCCGACGTTCTGCTCTGGGAATGCGAGGAATCGGTCTCCGCGGAACTGCCCTGGCTTGGGATCCTTGCGGCCCACCGTCCCGAGACCGACATCGTGCTGCTCGAGTCGTTTCCCAGGGGGGATCGAACCGTGGAGGCGATCGGCGCCGGCGCCGCGTGGGTGCTCGCCCGGCCGACGTCGGGGGACGTGCTCCTGGGCACGCTCCGCTGGCTGGCCCGGAAAGGCCGCCGGAGTGGCCTTGGCGGGCCCGCGGCGGGGGGCTAGTCTCCCAGCCCCATGCATCTTCCCTCCCCTGCTCGCCGCCCCCAGAAGGTCGGCTTCGCTGTCGGTTTCGTCGGCTCGGTGGTCGGCTGGACTGGGTTGCTGGTCGGCTGCGCGGGGCTGCTGGTCGGCTGCGCGGGGCTGCTGGTCGGCTGCGCCGTGTCGTTGGTAGGCTGCGCTTCCGTGTCGGCCTTACCGGCGGGGCAGGTCTGGCGGGCGGCGGGCGGAGCGATCGCCGGCCGCGACGCGGCGTTGCCGGAGGGCACGGAGATCTCCTTGGGGCAGCTCGTGATCCGGGCCGATTTCCCGCTCGCGGCGCAGCACAGGCTCGTGCGCGACCTCGAGTCGCTGCGGGTGGACGTCAGTCAGCAGCTCGGGCTGCCCGTTTCCGACGAGCCGATTCACCTCTACCTATTCTCCTCCACCGATCGCTACGAGCGATTCGCGGCCCGTCGATTCCCGGGCTTTCCACCGCGGCGGGCATTCTTCGTGGAAACCGACACGTCGCTGTCGGTCTTCGCGGCGTGGCAGGATCGCATCGCCGAGGACCTGCGGCACGAGACGACGCACGGCTACGTTCACGCCGTGGCTCCCGCCATTCCCCTCTGGCTGGACGAGGGAATCGCCGAGTTCTTCGAGTTGCCACGATCAGCCGGCGGGATCCACCGCGAGCATGTCGACCAACTCCATGGCCGAATGCTCGAAGGAACCTGGCGGGCCGACCTCATCCGGCTGGAGTCGCTCCGATCCGCGAGCACGCTGTCTCAAGACGACTACGCCGAAAGCTGGAGCTGGGTGCACTGGATGCTCTCGACGACCGAGACCCGGCGGAGAATCCTCCAGGCATACCTCGCCGACATCCGCCTCGACGCCCCGACAGCGGCGCCGCTGTCGGTGCGTCTGGTGCGGGAGGGGGGCGACGCCAGCCTCGCCGACTGCGTCGCATCGCTCAAATCACACATCGAATCCCTCGCGAACCACCGGTAGAAAAAGCACCGGAAAAAGCCCCGTGAGGGCCCGCCCCGAATCAGCAGGCCCGACGGCTCAGCCGGGCCCGGCGGCCTTGCGGTAGAGCGTGCCCCGCTCCGTCGGCTCGAAGCCGAGCTTCTGGAACAGCCGCATCGCGGCCGCGTTCGACTCGGCGACCTGCGTTTCGACGAGCACGACGCCCTCCTCTGCGAGGTCGTGCATCGCCTCCGCGATGAGGTAGTGGGCGAGCCCCTCGCGACGGCGAGTTCCTTCGATGTCGACCCGCAGCAGGCCGGCCGCGACGATCCCCCAGGCGTCGGCCTGGGGCTGCATGTCCCAGAACGATGCGCTGCCGAGAACCTCCTCCGATTCGCTCCGCAGCTCGTACCGTCGGAGCGCCACGCCCGTGGTCGTCGCCGCCTCCCACCAAGTGCGGCGAGCCGGCTCGTCGATGGCGTGGAGGCGGGTCTTGCGTCGGATCGCGAGCTGGAGGCGGTTCACCGGCGGCCGATAGCCGGCCAGGTGACGGCGCATGACGACGATCCTCTCGGCGGCAACGTAGCCCGCCTGCTCGAAGAATCGCTGCATCGCCGTCGAGGAGTCGAGGATGCCCGGCAGATCGGCCCCGCCGTAGAGGCCGAGATAGAAGCCACGCAGGTCGGCCGAACCGCCCCCGAGCAGATCGATCACTCCGCGGCTCTTCAGATACCGCTCGGTGTGGGCGATGAGCCCGCCGGCGATCTCCGACTGGCTTGCATGCGGCACCACCGCCACGAGCAGCGTGCCGCCACGGCTGCGGTCGAGCCCGGAGCCCTCCCGGTTCGGCCCGAAGGCGGCGTGGGCGAAGCCGACGACCCGGTCGCCATCGACGGCGACCGCCAGTCCCTCGCGGTCGAAGTAGGGCTTCGAGAAGACGGCCGCCTCGAGCAGGGCCGTGGTCATCGGCTGCATCGCGCCGGGTCCGAGGTCCGCCGTCCGCCAGACATCGGCGAGACGCGGGGGATCCTCGTTCCGAAAGCAGCGATACTGGATCACGGCGTCGCCGGCTCCACCCTTACGAACACCTCGCCCCCCCGTTCCTCGACCTCGAAACAGGGCTGTTGCATCGTCGCGTTGAGCCGATGGCGGCCGGTCGTCACGTCGAACTGCCAGCCGTGCCACGGGCAGGTGAGGACCGTGCCGCAGAGCGTCCCTCGTCCGAGCGGGCCGCCCTGGTGCGGACAGACGCCGTCGAGGGCATACCAGCTGTCGCCGACACGGCAGACCGCCACGATCCTCCCCGCGGCCTCGCGTTCGATCGAGCCGCCCGGGGGGCACTCTGCCGCCGACGCGATGCGGATCCAGTCTGCCATCGGACGTTCCGAAACGTGAAAACCGAACTCTATCCTTCCGACCGCCGCTTCGCCACCCGTCGCCGCGGCTTGCCTCGCCAGCGGTCGTGCACCCACCAGTATTGGGCCGGCGCCCGCCGGATCGACCGCTCGAGGAGCGAGGTGTACCACTGCGAGAGGGCCACGTTGTCGGCCGTCTCGGGCCGATCCTCGGCCGGATCCGTGACGCCCTCCAGACGCAGGTCGTAGTCGAACAAGCGGCTGTTGCGACGGGTCGCCGAGCAGACCATCACCGGCGCCCGCGAGGAGAGGGCGAAGACGGCGATCGCCTTGTGGACGCTCGCGGGCCGGCCGAAGAAATCGACCCAGCACGCCTTCGGCCCCGCCGACTGGTCGCCCAGGAGTCCGAGGGCTCCGTCGTTGTCGAGCACGACACTCACGTCGGGCGCGCTCCCCTTCTTCGGCAGGATCTTCTGCCCCCGCGACTCCCGAAACCTGGTCACGAACCGGTCGAGCAGAGGGTTGTCGAGCTCACGGGCGACCGAATAGATCTTGAACCCGAAGACGCCGAAGAGGAACGCCGCGAGCTCGAAGTTGCCGAAGTGGCCCGACAGGATCACCTTCGGCCGATCGGACCACAGAAGTCTCACCATCTCTTCCATGCCGTGGATGCGAAGGTGTCGTCGCCAGGTCGTCACGCGGATCACCCGCTCGGCATGCGCGATCTCCACGACCATCAGGAGCAGGTGCTCCCACATTTCGCGGGTCACCTGCCGGCATTGATCGCTGGTCCATTCCGGAAAGGCCCGCCGCAGGTTCTCCCGCACGACGCGGCGGCGGATGCGGATCCGGTCGCCGAGGACTCCCGCCAGCCACCGCGCGCCACGCTCGCACATGCTCCGCGGGAGGGCTTGAATGACGCAGATCGCCGTGCGGGCGGCCGCATACTCGGCCCGATGCCGCAGCCGCTCGAGCATCCGACGGTCGTCCGTTTTTCCGCCATCCCTGCCGGTCGCCACCAAGAGAATCCCTCCGCGTCGTGTCCGCGGCAGATTCTCGCGAATCCGAGGAAATCCAGAAACCCCTCCTGGCGGCAATACGGCATCCAGCAACGGGCGAGGCAAGCCGCTCACCCCAGCAGGATGATCGCGACGCTGATCGCGTTGAAGATCGCGTGGACGACGATGCACGGCAGCAGGCTGCCGCGGGCCGACCGGAGGACCCCCACCGCGATCCCAAAGCCAACGAGCGGGATCCAGCCCAGTCCCTGACCGACGTGGGCGGCCGCAAAGGCGAATGCGGATGCGACGACCGGCACCGCCGACCGTCGCCAGGCACCGCCCTTGCGGGACGTCAGCGACTCGAACCAGCCCTGGAGGACGCCGCGAAAGAAAATCTCCTCGCCGATCGGCGCCGCCACGACGGCCGACAGCCAGACGGCGGCGAGCGTCGCCGGGTCGCGAAACCGCGAAAGCAGGTCGAGGATCGGATGTTCATAGGGCACGATCGCGTTGAGCGCCCCCGACAGGAGCAGAAGAGGCGGCGTGATGAGGAGCACCGTGCCGATCGCAAGCCGCAGGTCGAGCGACGGCTCGTCGGAAAAGAGACCGAGAGACCGCCGGGTGCCTCCCGACGCGAGCACGATCGCGACGCCGACGGCTGCGGCCGCGAGCGTGCCCGCGGCGGTGCCGGCGAGTTCGGACGCCGTGACCGCGGGGGCGTCCGATCGGGCCGTCGGCGGGACGATCGCGTGCGCCGCCATGATCCCGGCGGTCTGGCAGCCGATCGCGGCTCCCATGACGATGAGAACGACGAGCCCGTCCCAGGCCGCGGCCGGCACGTCCGCAGCGGGCACGATCGGCAGGCCCGACCGCACCCGCCGCACGATGCCGAAGGCGATTGCGATCGAGGCGACGGCCATGAAGCCGGCGATCGCGGCCGCGGCCGCCCCCGGCAGCCGTTCGACGAGCCGCCACGATGGCGCCAGCAGGTCGGGATCGGCGAACGATTCGCTCACGCCCGCCGCTCCCTGGGCGAGCCGACGAGTTGCAAAGCCTTGACGAGGTATTCCGCGCCGGACCAGACGGTGAGCACGACCGCCGCCCAGGCGAGGAGCGCCGCCACGACCCGCACCACCGCGTGAGCCGCCTCGAAGGGAAGCAGGAGGCCGCTCCGCAGGAGCAGTTCGGCGGCGATCGCGAGGCATTGGAACACCATCTTGAGTTTCCCCGACCAGCCCGCGGAGAAGTCGCGTCCCGACCGCTCGAGTTCCGCCCGAAGAGCCGTCACGACGAGTTCGCGGACCACGACGACCAGGGCCATCCAGGGAACGATCGCCGGGGCAGGCTCGCCCGGCAGGGAACGGGCGGCCAGGAGAATGAACGCCCCGCAGACGATCACCTTGTCCACGAGCGGATCGAGAATCCTCCCGAGCACGCTCACCGCGTGGAACCTGCGGGCATACCAGCCGTCGATCCAGTCGGTCGAGGCCGCGACGAGGAATGCCCAGAGGGCCGCCGCATGCATCGACCGCTCGATCAGCACGAAGAGCACGATCGCGAGCACGAGCCGCGCCGCCGAGATGAGGTTGGGCACCGTGACGATGTCGGTCGAGGCGGGTTTCTTGTCAGCCACGGCAGCTCACTCCGCACGATCAGGCGGGCACGCCGGCGACGTCGTAGCCGCTCGCCGCCACGATCTCGACGGGCAGAATGTCTCCCGGCCGGATGCGTCCGTCCTCCTGCTCCGTGACGAAGGCGAGGCAGTCGATGTCGGGAGCGTCGGCGTGGGTGCGGCCGATCCAGACCCGGCCGCGAAAGCCCCCCTCCGCGAGCTCGGCATCCTCGTGCCGGCGGTCGATGATGACGTCGCGGACGTTGCCCACCTGCGCCTTGGCATGGTCGTGGGCGATCCCCTGCTGGAGCGCCATCAGCTCGTCGCGGCGGGCGATTTTTTCCTCCTCGGCGATGTGGCCGTCGAGCTTGGCGGCAGGCGTGTCGGGCTCGAGCGAATAGGGAAACACGCCGAGCCGCTCGAACCGCCACCGCTCCACGAAGCCCTTGAGCTCCTCGAACTGCTCCCGCGTCTCCCCGGGAAAGCCGGTGATGAACGTCGTCCGCAGCACGAGCCCGGGGACGCGGTCGCGGAGCTTTCCGAGCAGTTCCTCCGTCGGCCCGCGGGCCACCCGCCGCTGCATCCGCTTGAGCACGGGGTCGCTCGCGTGCTGGAGCGGCAGGTCGAGGTAGGGAATCACCTTCGTGCTCCCGGCGATCTTGGCGATCAGCCGGTCGTCGAAGTACATCGGGTAGAGGTACATGAGGCGGATCCACTCGATCCCCTCCACCCGCTCGAGCTCGTCGAGCAGCTCGACGAGCCTGGTCTCGCCGTAGAGGTCGAGGCCGTAATAGGTGGTGTCCTGGGCGACGATGACGAGCTCCCGAACGCCATCGGCCGCAAGCGCCCTCGCCTCCGCGACGACCGCTTCGATCGGCTTCGTGGCGTGCTTGCCCCGCATCTTCGGGATCGCGCAGAACGTGCAGGTCCGGTCGCAGCCTTCCGAGATCTTGAGGTAGGCCATGTGCCGCGGGGTGACCCGCAGTCGGTGGTCGTCGGAAAGCGGCCGCGACGGGGCCGGCCGGAAGAGGCTCCGCTGCTCGCCGAGCCCGCCGATGAGCCGCTCGGCCGCCTTCGCGATCTCGTCCCGCGAGAAGACGCCGATCACGGAATCGACGCCGGGCAGCTCGTCGAGGAGCTTCTCCTTCTGCCGTTCGGCGAGGCAGCCGGCGACGATCACGCCCCGAGTCGCCCCGGCCCGCTTGAGCGCGAGCATCTCCTCGATCGCCCCGTACGAC
This sequence comes from uncultured Chitinophagaceae bacterium, assembly GCA_964585575.1. Taxonomy (GTDB): domain Bacteria; phylum Planctomycetota; class Planctomycetia; order Pirellulales; family UBA1268; genus UBA4655. The sequence goes on along the minus strand of CAZPEM010000057.1, from coordinate 3,963 downwards.
TCCTTCCGCGAGGCGTCGATGAAGGCGCAGGTGTTCACGACGACGAGGTCGGAGCCCTCGGGCTCCCCCACGAGCTTCCAGCCATCCTCCCGCAGGAGCCCGAGCATCCGCTCGCTGTCGACGAGATTCTTCGGGCAGCCGAGGCTCACCATCGCGAACGTGCCCCTTGCCGGAGAGACGCCGGCCGGCTCGGCAGCCGCGATCGGCGAGGGGGCCGCATCGGCGTCGACGATCGGAAGCTTGAAGCTCATGAGGCGATTTCAGCCCGGTGGTTATCGGTTATCAGCGAGATGTGAGGGGCCGCTCCGCGATGAGCCGGTCGAGCTCCTCGCGGAGCTTCGGCAGGATCGCGTCATACGGAAAGGCGCCGAGCTCCGCCGACCGCCGCTTGAGGTTCACGTGGGTGGGCCCGCACCAGAGGCCGAGGTCGGCGTCGTCGGTCTCGCCGGGACCGTTCACCCGGCAGCCCATGACGGCGATCGTGATCGCGTGCTCCTTCGCGTACCTCGTCATCTCGCGGACCTGCTCGGCCAGCTCGATGAAGGCCTCGTTTTCCACCCGCGAGCAGCTCGGGCAGCTGATGATGTTGAGCGACGAGAGGCCGTAGTCGACGACGCTGCGGACCCGGCCGGCGGCGATGTCGGCGAGGATCGCGTTGGCGGCGGCGATCTCCTCGTGCTTGCGGGCGTTGGGAACCGTGAGGCTCACCCGCACCGTGTCGCCGATGCCGCGGCTGATGAGCTGCTCGAAGGCGATCCGGGTCTTGATGATGCCGTCGGGGGGCATGCCGGCCTCCGTGACCCCGAGGTGCAGCGGCACGTCGGGCCGCTCCTCGGCAAACCGGCGGTTGACCTCGATCACCTTCGCGGGATCCGAGTCCTTGAGCGACACGACATACCGCGTGAAGCCGATCGAATCGAGCAGCTCGCAGTGCTCGAGGGCGCTTGCGAGCATCGGCCCGATCGAGTCGTCCTCGGCGAACTTCGCCTTCTTGTCGGGGTCGACGCTCCCGCAGTTCACCCCGACCCGCAGCGCACAGTCATTCTCGGCCGCCACCCCGGCGATGAACTTCACCTTCTCCTGCCAGGGCTTCTCCCGCTCATGGTGGTAGAGGTGGCCCGGGTTGTAGCGGAGCTTGTCGACGTGCGGGGCGACCTCGCTGGCGAGCCGGTAGTTTTCCTGGAGGTCGATCGCGAGGTTGGCCTCGGTGCCGGCCCGAATGGCGGGCAGCGCCGCGGCGTCCTTCTTGCTGTCGACTGCGATCCTCACCACGCCGGCACCGGCCCGGTGGAGATCTTCCACCTGGGCGAGCGTGGCCTCGACGTCGGAGGTGTGGGTGGCGGTCATGCTCTGCGGGGCGATCGGGTGGCCTCCGCCGATCGTGATCCTTCCGATGCGGACGGCCCTCGTCGGATTTCGCCTGATTTCGACCACGCTTGCGTCTCCAGCCGCGACTCGTGAAAACTCTCTCCAACGATACCAGCGCGGCTCTCCGCCGGGGAGGCGACCCGCCACTTTCTCCCGGCAAAACCCCTTTCCTCGATGCGTTACGAACCCTGCCTGCACGTCGTTCTCCACGAGCCGGAGATCCCGCCCAACACCGGCAACATCGGCCGCACCTGCGTGGCGATCGGCGCGAAACTGTGGCTCGTGAAGCCGCTCGGTTTCTCGCTCGACGACTACTATCTTCGCCGCGCCGGGCTCGACTACTGGGAACACCTCGAGTGGGAGGCGGTGAACTCCTGGCAGGACCTGCTCGCGAGCCTGCCGCGGGAGCCGAGCTGGCTCTTTTCGGCCCGCTCGACCCGGCTCTATACGAGCGTGGACTACCATCATGGTGACGTGCTCGTGTTCGGGAGCGAGACCCGCGGGCTGCCGAAGGAGCTGCTCGAGGCCCACGCCGAGAAGGCCCTCACGATCCCGTCGCGGCCCCACGTCCGCAGCCTCAACCTCTCCAACGCCGCGGCGATCGTCTGCTACGAGGCGATCCGCCAGTGGGGCGGCATCCCCTGACGAGCCTTCGCTCACTCGTAGATCGGCAGGTGCCGGTAGTACGACTCGAGCATGAGCGTGCAAAGGCAGGTCACGTAGAGCCTGCCGCCGATGTGGCCCCACTGGTCGTTGGCCCGCTCCCAGCTGCCCGCCTCGGGGCCTCGCTTCACCTGCTCCGCCGGAAGCCGTTCCCGCAACACCGCGTTCCACGCGTCCCACGCCTCGCCCCCCGCGTGATGGAACACCTGCGTCTGGTAGTACCAGGCGTAGACGTTCTTCGTCCGGTGGTTGAAGTCGATCGGCGAGCTTTTTTGCAGCAGCTTCATCCCCGCCGCGAGCCTCGGGTGGGTGCGGGTCCAGCCGAGGTATTGCCGGCAAAGCAGTCCCTCGGCCGTGATCGCGGGGCGGACGTCGAAGACCCTCTGGTGCGGGTTGATCTGGTACGCGTAGCCCTTCTCGTCGGAAATGAAGACGTTGTCGAGGAAGCTCTCGAGCCGGGCGTAGGATTCCGAGGGCACTTCGAGCCCCGCCATCTCGGCGGTTTTGAGCGCCATGAGGAACCAGCCGGTGACCGACATGTCCCCCTTGTTCTCGTAGTCCGGCTCCGGCAGCCGGTATCGCCAGCCGCCGTCCGGCATCTGCGCGGCGAGGCAATACCGCACGGCCCTGCGGGCGGGCTCCGCAAATCGCTCGTCGCCGGTCATGCCAAGCGCCTCGCACACCGCGATCGTGATCTGCGCATGGGCATACATCCGGTGCTGGTCGGGAATCGGTCCGAGCTGAAACGTTCCGTCCTCGAGCTGTCGCTTCAAAAGCATCTTCCATGCGCGGTCGACGACCGCCGCGTGACGGCCGGCCGTCGGCGTCGTGCCGGCGCCCTGGAAGGCGAGCAACGCCATCGCCGTCGCGGCCAGGCGGTTCTCCTGGCTGCCGCCATCCTCGTAGGGCCCGGTGAGGCTCCAGAGACCGTCCTTCTTGTCGACATTTCTCGCGAGCCAGCCGAGCGCACTGGCGACGGCGTTCTCGGTGCCTGCGGTGCCGCCGGCGGCTTCGATTCGCTCGCCGCGGCCGCTCTCGCCCCGACCGGAGAGCTGCGAGGTGATCGGCGTGCGTGAGTCGCCTGCCGTTTTCGATGGCGGGTCGCTCGACACGGCGGCGAACGGGCTTGGCGTCGGCTCCGGCACCAACTCGACCGGCTGACTCGCCTGCGGCACCGGCTTAGGCGTCGGCTCCGGCTTCTCGGGGACGGCCGCCGGCGGCTCGGGCGCCTTCGCGATATCGACCACGTCGGCGGCGGATCGGGCGGCAGGCCCGGACGCCGTGGCGAACGAAAGCGTGATGATGCGTGATTCGGCGACCTCGCGACGGATCACCCAGAGGGCGAGCACGAGCAAAAGGCCGACATGAACCGACAGGCTCACCGACCATGCCGGCCACCGTCCGACGAACCTGCGGAGGCCATCGGCTGCCGGCCGAATCTCGCCCGGCGTTGCCGCGGAAGGCTTGGGAGCCGGAAACGGGGATGGCGAATCGTACGTATCAACGGTTTCGACCCGCGGAGGAAGCCATGGCAGGCCGCCGATGATCGACCCGTCGCCGACGCCGGCGGGCACTATTCCTGGCCGGATTCCTGGCCGCGGCTGCCCTGCCTCGGGAGCCCGCTGAGCGTCAAATGCAGGTCTGGGCTCGTTGAATCGTTCCATGAAATAGTTCGAGCGACGACGATTACGCTCCCGCTTGGGCGGGCACCCTTTCCTTCGGCATCCGCCGCGGATATATTCGCAGGGCTGGCAATCACGCGGCCAGTCCGATTGTGGAAATTGTCCGCGGCCGATGGTTCCGCCGCAGAAACGCTGGAAAAGAACCTCGACAGAAAAATAGACAAATCACAGTCGCGGGGTGGAGCAGCCCGGTAGCTCGCGAGGCTCATAACCTCGAGGTCGCAGGTTCGAATCCTGCCCCCGCCATTTC
>CAZPEM010000056.1:2928-18517 GCA_964585575.1 uncultured Chitinophagaceae bacterium | reverse complement strand
AGCTCCATGGTGTATTCGCGAACCACACGGGTCTGGATCATCTCCCGGCAGCCCGCGTTGATCGGATGGGCGATGTCGGCGTAGAGCCGGATTCTTCCATCGTCGTCGCGGGGCAGCGCCGCTTCGGCGATTCGACTGCCGCACTGGCTGCAGAACGACGACCGCAGCGTGTTTTTGAAGCCGCAGGCCGGGCAGTGGCTCGTGAGCTTGCGGCTCGGCATCGCGACGAACGGTCCGTGTGGCCCGTCGATGATCTTGATGTCGCGCACCACGAATGCCCCGTCGAGCGTGATCGAGCAGAACGCGAGCAGCTTTTCCGCGGCATCCTCGATGATCTTGATGCGAACCTCCGTGATGTTCATGGCGTCCCCCGGCTATCCCACGGCCTGCCGACCGGCAAAAATTCGATCCCTGGAACCCCTCTCCCCCGTTCCCGTCAGAAGCCGCACGACGAACACCCCGGGCCATCCCTCGAGATCGAGCCGGCTGGCGATCCGCCGTGCGTGCGCGGCCGTCTCGACGACCGCGAAGCAGGCGCTGCCGCTTCCCGTGAGCATCGGACGAGCGGCTCCCGCCCGCCGCATCGACTCGAGCAGCCGGTCGAGATCCCCCAAAAGCCTGCGGGCCGGGGACTCGAGCTCGTTGTGCATCATCGCTCTCGCCGCCCGCAGCCTTCCGTCGGCAAGCAGTGCCGCAAGCCTCGCCGCCTCGCCCCGCCGCGACGGATCGGGCGTGCAGTGACGATAGACGAGCGGTGTCGACAGCCCGGACGCCGGACAGGCGATCACCGCCGACATCGCCGGAATGCCGGCGACCGGCCCGATCCGCTCCCCGCGACCGCTCGCAACGGCCGGCCCGCCGGCGAAGAACCAGGGCACGTCGCTGCCGAGGGAGCCGCCGATCTCCGCGAGACGCTCGTCGGGCCAGTCGATGCCCCATGCGTCTGCGGCCGCGCGGATCGCCGTCGCCGCGTCGCTCGACCCGCCGCCGAGACCGGCCCCCGAGGGGATCCGTTTCACGAGTTCGATCTCGAGCCCTCTCGATTCACCCGCCGCCGCCGCGAGCGCCCGCACGGCCCGCACGACGAGGTTCGATCGATCGGCGGGCACGTCGCGGCGAAGGGCCGCGCCGCTCTCGGTCGCCAGCCTGCCCGAGAATCGCACGCGGAGCACGACCGGCGGCTCGCCGACAGCTCGATCAACACGAGCTTCATCGCCACCGTTCCGATCGCCGGGCTCGACCTTGGACGTGAGCCCGACCGCGACCGTGTCGTGCAGCGTCGTGCCGACCATGAGCGATTCGATCTCGTGATAGCCGTCGGCCCGCCTGCCGAGCACGGCGAGAGAAAGATTCAGCTTCGCCGGAGCCGGCAACCCAGAAGAAGGTCGATGGACCTGCATGAAACCTCCCACCTCCTCAAACCCTTTGACAGGCTAATGGAGTCGCAGGCGAGGGTCAAGCAGGCCCCGCCAGGGGTCGCAGCGGCGGGAAACGAAATCGGGCAGAAGCCCGGCTATCGCCAGTTCATCACGAAGGCGACGGTACTGACGGCGAGCACGAGGCCGATCGCCACGAGGGTGGCCAGGAGGATCGCGATGCTGCGGCCGGCCCACAGGTCGTCCTGGATCATCTCGGTTCGCTCGGGCTTGGCGAACGAGCCGTTCCAGACGGGAAAGGCCTGCTCGTCATAGACCCAACGGGTCCGCTCCTCGAATCGTTTCTCGCTCATGGGGCGCTCGTCGGTGTCCTCGTGCCAGCGTAGGATTGTCGGATCTCCATCAAAGTACCGTCCCCGCTTTCTCGGTTCCAGAGGGACCGGAATCCGCCCCCCATGACCCAAGCGTCCCCCCTGCCGCACATTCTCGAGCCCGGTGACGCCCTCGACCGCTGGCTGGCCGCCGAAGGTCAGCCATTCTGGCGGGCGAAGGGGATTCGACAGTGGCTTTTCCGGCGACGGGCGGCGGCGTTCGAGGGAATGACCGATCTGCCGAAGGGGCTGCGGCAGCGGCTGGAAACATCCTTCGCGTTCTGGACCACCACGATCGTGCGACACCAGCGGGCGGATGACGGCACGGAGAAGCTGCTCCTGCAACTGGCCGACGGCGAACGGATCGAGTGCGTGCTGCTCCGCGACCACGCCGAAGGGGGCCCGCGGCGGACCGTCTGCATCAGCTCACAGGTGGGCTGCGCGATGGGGTGCGTGTTTTGCGCCAGCGGCCTCGACGGCGTCGTGCGAAACCTCACCACCGGGGAGATCCTCGAGCAGATCCTTCGGCTCGCCCACCTGTTGCCCGAAGAGGAGCGGGTGAGCCACATCGTCGTGATGGGGATGGGAGAGCCGCTGGCGAACCTCGACCGGCTGCTGCCGGCGCTCCGCGTCGCCCAGGATCCGGACGGCTTCGGCATCTCCCAAAGGCGGATCACGATCTCGACCGTCGGCCTGCCGAAGGCCATCGATCGACTCACCGCGGAGAATCCCGGCTACCACCTCGCGGTTTCGCTCCACGCGGCCGACGACACGCTCCGCACGCAGATCGTACCGGTCAACAAGTCGATCGGGTTGGCCGACGTGATGGCCGCAGCCGACCGCTACTGGGAGGCTTCCGGACGCAGGCTCACCTTCGAGTACGTCCTGCTCGGCGGCCTCAACGATTCCCCCACCCACGCCCGATCGCTCGTGCGGCTGCTCGGTGACCGTGCGGCCCTCGTGAACGTGATTCCCTACAACACGGTCGCCGGGCTGTCATATCGTGAGCCCTCTTCCGCCGCGCAGGCCACCTTTCTGGAACTGCTGCGGAAGGCGGGCGTGAACGTGCAGGTCCGGCGACGAAAGGGCTCGCGGATCGACGCGGCCTGCGGCCAGCTCCGCCGCCTCGCGCTCGGCGATCGACCGGCCACCACATCCGATCAGACCAGCCAGCCGAGCACCGCCACGATCGCCAGCACGATCCCGAGGATGCCCACGAGCCAGACGATCCAGTGAATCGTCGCTTCGCGGATCCTCTCCGGGCTCTCGTGGTGGGTCGCGGCGAACACGAAGCTCGCCAGCACGATCAGGGGCAGGCCGAAGACGATCCCGGGAATCGTGATCGCAAGAGGCATCATCTGCTGCCCGACTCCTTCTTGCGGTCTTCTTCGGTCGGCGTACCGAGCGGACCGGAAAGCGCGTCGTACACCACCAGGATGTTGAGCATGCCGGCGAGCATCGTGTAGAGCGTGCCGATCTCGAACCAGCGGCCGAGACGGCGGTGCCAGATCGAAACCTCGTCCGCCTTGAACTGTCTCAGAGGCGGCTTGTCGAAGAAGTCGTCCGGCGCGATGTCGGGGTCGGCCGCCGCGAGCCGATCGGCATAGCGGACGGAGACGAATTGCCCGGGCGCCAGCGGCGGCGCCATGAACGTGCCGAGCGGGGGTTCCCCGGAAGATCCCTGCAGGCCGATCGACTGGATCACCGCCGGCATCGCCACGAGTCCGGCGGCGGCCTGACAGACGTAGGGCCAGCGGACCTCGCCCGGACGCCACGACGCATAGACCACCTTTCCTCCGCCCATGACGAGACCGGCAAGGAACGTTCCGAGAATCGTTCCCATGAAGAGCCCTCCCTTGAACGACCGGCCCTGGTAGATCTGCCCGAGGCCCGGCACGAGCCAGGAGAGCAACGCCGCGAGCCAAGGATTCTTCAGGTCGATCGGCGGACCACCATCGGGCGAAACCGCGACGATCCGGCAAGCGGCGGCAGATGCACGGTCTGCCGGGACGGCTTTCGCTCGCGAATCATTCAAAGCGATTTCTCCGGGCGGATTCACGCCGCCATCGTCGGATGCTACCCTGAGCTCCCGGACGGAAATACCTCCAAGGATTCTACCGCATGATCCGTCGTTCCATCGTGCGTCGCAGCGTGCTTCGCGTCGGAGGGGCCTTGCTCGTCGGCCCGTGGCTGGCCCTCCTCGGGACAGGCTGTTCCTCCGGCTCGAAGAAAAAGAGCGGAAAGTCCGGTTCCAAGCGGAATGACAAGCGCGACCCGACCCGGTTTGGCTCGATGCTCATGGACAGCTACATCTCCGACCTCAAGACGGGGCCCGCCGCGAAGCAGGTCGCGGCCGCCCGAGAGCTGGCGAACATGGGGTCCAAGGCGAAATCCGCCTTGCCACTGCTCGAAAAACTCGCGAAAAGCTCCGATGGCGACGTGAGCGATGCCGCCAGGACCGCGGTCGCCGCCATCAAGAAGGCAAAAAAGTAGCCGGTCACTTGGCTCAGTCACTTGGCTCAATGGACACGGAAACCCGAGGCGTACGCCGAGAGGGGCGTTGACGTTGACCCGGAACTTGACGTCGCGTTGACTCCCCGAACCACGGACACGCCGACGACACCTCGCACGATGGAACCAGCGACCTTCGGCACGATACACCCAGCGACCTTCATCGCCATGCTCGAACCGTCCACGTTTTACATGGGTGCAACCCAGGAGGAGGCGCTCGCCCGCCTGGAATGGCTGCTCGAGCAGCGGCAGCGGTTGGGTCTGGTCGTTGCGGCCGGCGGCCTCGGCAAGAGTCACCTCGCGGCGATGGCCGTCCGCAGGCTCGGCGGCCGCGGTGCGGAGGCGGTGCTGCTGCCGCTTCGCGGGATCGCTGCCGGCACCTGGCTCGACATGCTGCTCGACCGCATGCCGCTCGATCCGGCGAGCCGAGCCGAGCCGAGGCATGCCTTGCAGAAGCTCGACGATCGTCTCCGCGAGAATACCCTCATGGAGCGGACGACGGCGCTGGTCTTCGACGATCTCGACCACGCGCCATCCGACGCCATCGAGGGAATCGTTCGGCTCATCTCCTCTCCGGAACCACGGCACTCGCGGGTGCTCGTCGTCGCGACGGTGCGGCCCGAAGGGCTCGACCACCTCCCCGACGATCTCGTCCGGCGATCCGTGGTCCGGATCGAACTCGAGCCTTGGAGTTCCGCGGACCTGACCGACTTCCTCGATCTGTCGGTCCGGCGGGACGGAGTCGCCGCGACGTTTTCAGTGGACGCGGCGGAGACGATCGCGAGACTCTCCGGCGGCGTGCCGCGGGTCGTCTGCCAGCTGGCGGGGCTCGCGGTCGCGGCGGCCGCCGGCGACGGAGTCCGCCGGATCGACGCCGCCACGGTCGAGCGTTCGTGGCGGGAACTCTCCTCCGCCGCTGGACCGCGGCCGCAAACGGACTCCGAATTCGCGGAGCCCCAAAGGGGTGAGGGAGCGAAGCGGGCGACGACCGATCGCCCGCCGAAGGTCAGGGCCGTGCGGCGGCTGTGGGGCTGACGACGGGCTGCGATGAGCGAACGCTTCTTTCTCGCGACCTCACCGCGCGGATCGACCGCGTCACTCACGGGTGACGAGGCCCGCCATCTCGCCCGGGTGCTCCGCGCGAAGGTGGGGGAAACGGTTCGCGTCTTCGACGGATCCGGGACGGAGTGGCCGGCCCGGATCGATGCGATCGGGAGGGATCGGGTCGATCTGACGGTCGGCGAGCCGATCGCCCCGGTTGTGAAGAACGGACTGCTCCTCACCATCGCCGTCGCCCTTCCGAAGGGTGACCGACAGAAGTGGATGGCGGAGAAACTCACCGAGCTCGGCGCCGCCCGGCTCGTGCCGTTGGTGACGGCCCGGGGCGTGGCGGAGGCGACGCCGTCGGCGATCGAACGGCTGAAGCGGTGCGTCATCGAAGCCTGCAAGCAGTGCGGCCGTTCGACGCTTCTCGAGATAGGCGAGCCGATGCCGCTTGCGGCATGTGTGGCGGAAAAGCCCGCCGACTCGCTCGGGCTCGTCGCCGATCCCGGCGGCATTCCGATCGGCGGCGTCATCCCTTCGACATTCGCACCGCACGGCGGCGTGACCGCACTCGTCGGACCGGAAGGTGGCTTCACCGACGAGGAGTTGGCCGCGGCCGTCGCGGCCGGTTTCACGGCTGTCTCGCTCGGCCCCCACGTGCTGCGGGTCGAAACCGCGGCGATCGCCATCGCGGCCGTGGTGGCCGCCACCGCTCCGCCGACACTGCCGGCCCGGTGAGCCGCGGAAAACACGCGGAATTCCCGTCTGGCCGAAGGCTGCCGCTCGTAGCGGTCGTGACGCCCCGACCACGCCTGTCCGGAAATCTGCTCCAGCCGGCCTGCCGTGGCGTGCGGGCGGATGGCCGGATTCGCCGATGGCGTTCATCGTCCGACGTTTCCGGTATTCGTTCGCAGGGAGGCGACGATGCGAAGGTTCTCGGTGTTCTGTTTCGCGGCGATCGTCAGTGCGAGCGTTGCTTCCGATGCCTCGGCCGCGTGGCCGTTTCGCCAGATGTGGGAGCGTCGCAAGGCGGAGCTCTATTCGCAGCTCTCGCGGGACGTCACGAGGAAGGTGAACGCCCGCGTCGAGGAGGCGAGGCAGGATCTCGAGGCGTCGCTCGCCGCGCGGGTCGCCGCCGAGTCGACGAAGCTCGCCGAACAGGCGAAGGCAGGAGCGGTGGAAATCGAAAATCTCTTCGACGAGGAACTCGATGAGCTGAAGGCCGAGATCGACAAGTCGATCGACAAGAAGATCGATGTGAAGACCGTCGATCTCGACGCGAAATTCGACAAGGAGCAGCGCGAGCTGGATCAGGCTCTCGCCGCGGAATCGAAGAAGCTCGTCGACGCCGCTTCGGTGGAATCGAAGAAGATCGCTGATTCCGTCGCGGCGGAATCGAGGAAGCTTTCCGACGCCGCCGAGGCGCGGCAGAAGGAGGCGCTCGCGAAGGTCGAAACCGAGCTTCAGCGGATCGAGAAGCAATCGGCCGCGGAGGTGGAGAAGCTCCTGGCCACGACCGGCAAGCGGATCGACGGCGAGATGGCGAAGCTCGACTCGGAGATGGCGAAGCTGAAGACCCGCCTCGACGGACAGTTCGCGTCGCTCGAAAAGCGTCTCGAGACACAGGCCGCCGCCGCCGCGAAGGCCGCGAAGGAGCCGCCGAAGACGGAGCCCGCCGCCAGCCCGCCCGCGGCGAAGCCTGCGGACGAAAGCCTGTTTCCCGAGGAGAAGCCGCCTCAGGGAAGCTGACTCCCGCCGCCGGAAACACCGCGATGCACGCGGCGTGGTTCACGGCCCGTCGCAGCAGGGGCACCGCTGCGGCACGTCGAGCACCAGCGTCGCCGCGTAGGTGGTCCGGTCGTAACCCTCACCCCGCTCCTCGGGCTTCGAGAGGTGGGCGACCACGAGGACGAGATTGCCCTCCTTCGGCGTGAAGCGGCAGCGGCCCTCGGCGTCGGTCCGTCGTTCGTGTTCGGCGTCGAAATCCCCCTCCAGCACGGCTCCGCGAGGAATGAACGAGACACGATGGCCGGCGACGGGGCTGCCGCGATGGAGCAGCCTCACGGCGATCGGCTTCCCCGGCCCGCAGTCGATGACGGGATGCGTCTCGAGCACGAGTTCGAGCGGGTGCTCGAGCGGCTTGGCGTGGTCTTTCGTCGGCGCCGGCGGTTCGTCGAGCGACTCCGACACGAGGAAGTAGGCCTTGCTCCCCTTGAGCCCCCGGGCCCCGTGGCGGATGCCCTCGCGGACGTGGCTCACGCAGTGAAGGCCCTCCTTCGCGGCCACGAACCGGCCCGAGTAGAAGCCCTCCCGCGGCGTGTAGCCGAGATCGACGAGGTCGGGCACGAGATCGGTCGCCGCGGCCGCAGGCGGGAGCACAGCGAGCGAAACCCCTTCGAGCGACGAGAGTTTCCCGGCGATCTTGAAGTCGCGGTGGTCGTTGCCGTGGTTGCCGAGAAAGAGATCGACGTGGACGACGTCCCCGGGCCGCACCATCCGGCTCGACGCCTGCACCCAGGTGTCGTGGGCGAGGACGGTCGCAGCGTTCGCCGCCATCCCGACCGCAACAACGAGCCCGGCGAGCCAATTCACCCCGCCGGACACCTTCGAACTGCATGCCATCCTAGTCAAGGTTCACCACCTCTCCTCCATTGATGCTGTGCAGCGCCCGGTGCAACGAAGCATCGGTGCCCTCGGTCAGAAATGCCACGTGGCCGTCGGCAAAGAGCACGTTCGCCCCGCCGTCGTGCCGGCTCTTCGGCCCGAAGAAGCCCGACCAGTGGACGACGTAGTCGGGAATCGGGCTGTTGGGGGGCAGAAAACCGTTGGTGAGGCTGTTGCCGGCGGTCGTCGCCGCCCAGGCCAGTCCCCGCCCGCGCATCGCCGGGCTGCTCGCCCCCCGCCAGTTCGTGAGCGACCTCCACTGGTTGACGATCGCGTCGATGCTTTCGGTCGTCGGCGTCGCGCCGGCGGGAGGAACGAGCGTGCTGCTGTTCCAGCCCGTCGAGCCGTTGAGCGTGTACTGATAGGGATACGGAGGCGGCGATCCCGCCGGAAACGTCGTGTCGCTGCCGATGCTACGAATCGCCTCGCTCGCGATCACGCTCTTCGACGTGCCGTCACCGATCTGCGAGATCCGCACCTTCGAGTTCTCGTAGACGATCCCGTCGGTCGGCTTGGCGAAGTTCCAGAGCATCCCGCCCTTCCCGTCCGCCGTGCCGCTCCCGATGCTCACCATGAAGTTGTTGCCGCCGTAGGAAAAGCCGTTCGACGTCTGCACAGGCGGCGCGGAATCGCTCGGGCAGAGAAGCACCGGGATCGGCGCGGCAAACAGGGTTGCAAAGGCGGGGTTCGGCTCCTGGGAGGAGAACGAGCCGCGGAACGCCGCCTGCTTAAAGTCGAACTGCCCGGCGATCGCGGCCTCCTCCATGTAGGGCAGCACCCTCGCATGGAGCGACCAACCGCCTCCGGAAGACCATGATGACGTTCCGGACGGCGGCCTCGCGTCGGTCGGCGGGAAACATCGGCGGCCGCTCTCGTGGCCCAGGAGCCCGAGTCCGAACTGCCGCAGGTTGCTCGCACAGTTCATCCGCCGGGCCGCCTCCCGAGCCGATTGCACGGCGGGCAGGAGCAGGCCGATGAGCGTGCCGATGATGGCGATCACGACGAGCAGTTCCACGAGCGTGAAAGCCCGTGCGGAAATGCCGCGTCGTCGGATGCATGGGTGCATGACGACTCCCTTGGAAGCATGGAAAGAATTGGGGAAAAACCAATTCAGCCCACGCGGGGAGGCGGCGCGTCGGGAGCGGCCCGGTGGGGCGACGCCGACTCGTTCAAGCACGGAAGCGTTTCGATCAGATCGAGCCCGGTCACAAGGGCGACGAGGGGCGGCGGCAGTGACCCTCCGCAGGAAAACCACTCCGCCACGATGCCGCCGCAGGCGAGCATCGCGCGGAGCGAGAGGCTCTTACGCGAGCTTGGCTCGTCGGACGGTTCGGCCGGGTCATCACCGACCGGCACAGCCGCGGCAGCCTCGCAGCAGTTCGTGCTCACAGCGGCGGCTGACGATACGGCGCAGCAGGAAGACACACCACTGCCCGAAGGCTCTTTCGCGGCGCAGCACGACGTCTCGGCCCGTGCCGACGCCGCCGCCACCCGCCGCTGGAGCGCCGTGATCACGCCCTGCTCGACCTTGTTGGCCCGTGCCCAGGCGAGCGTCTCGGCGGGCGTGTGGCAGCAGCAGCTCGTGAAGCACTGCTCGGCCGTGGCGCAGCCGCAGGGCTTGTCCATGCAGGGAAACGACGTCGAACGGTCCTTCCCCGCGAGCCTCTTGGCGGCCGGCGAGTCGCCGCGGATGGACAAGCTGCCGACGGGCAGCGGCAGGCCGCTTGCGAGAATCGCATAGGTTCCGATCACCAGCCACGTCGCCGCGCGCTGGAATCGAGCCGGCTTGTTCATGGTCGTCAGGCTAAGTCCACCGGCAGGCACGGTCAAACGCTGGCCCCCACGCGGCCGTCGCTCTGGATTCGGCGGTCGTGTCTGCCCGATATTGACCTTGCCGCATTCGTCTTTCCAAAGGGCTGACAAAAGGAATGTACATGCGTATATTTTCTGCTTCACGCTCGGGCTCGAACGCGTCTTCGGCTGACGTGCGGGCGATTCAGAGCGACTGCAGGAGCCGGATCGCGTCGGCGAGCTCCCGCTCGGCCCCGACGCCATCGACCGGCTCGAGGCCGATCCAGCCTCGGTAATCCCGCTCGCCGAGCGCCGCGAGCACCGAGGGGAGATCGACCTGCCCGGTGCCGAGCACGACCGCCCTGCCCCGCCCAGCGAACGCGCCCGCCACGGCGTCGGTCGCATGCACCGCGAGGATGTGATCGCCGAGCAAGCCCACAGCCTCGACCGGGTCGTGCCCATGCACCACGAGCGAACCGGTCACGAGATCGCATCCAAGCGACCCTTCCGGCACCGCCTCGAACACCCGCACGAGTTCGTCGGGCGCGGCCCTGCCCGCCTCGGCCGCGAGCCTCGCGCCGACCCGCTCCCCCCAGTGGCCGAGGTCCGCCAGCACGTCGACGAGCAGTTTCCACTTCGCCGCGTCGTCCGACGAAGGGATTTCGCCGATGTGGTTGGTGACGACGTCGCAGCCCATCTCGTAGGCGAACTTCATGGCCGACTTCGTGGCGGCGATCCTTCCCTCGAGCGATTCTTGATCGGCATAGCCCCGCCGGGTCGGAAAGGCGACGCAGGCCACGACGAGCCCCTCGTCGGCGAGCCACTTCCGGATCTGGCGGATTCCCGACTGCGACACCTCGTCCGGCGTCAGACCGCTTCGCGCGTCGAGCTCCACGCCTCTCACCCCGAGCTCCCGCACCTTGCGGAGGGCATGCCGCAGCGACCGGGAGAGTGAGACCGTCGGGATCGAGAACCGGGAAATGTCCATCGCCGCCTGAAAATCTGCCGCCTGCCGTCCGCCCGGCGCGATCGAGTCGAACAGGTCCTTGACCGCGACCGCGCCCGACCACACTCTACTCTCCATGCCGTCGCTTGACACGATCACCGCCGCACTTCGTGCCATCGCCCCGCTCGAACTGGCGGCCGACTGGGATTCCGTGGGGCTCCTGGTGGGGCAGTCCTCGAACCGTCCGATCGAACGGGTGGTCACCTGCCTGACGCTCTCGCCCGACGTGGCGAGAGAGGCGGTGGAACGGAGGGCGGGGCTCGTCGTCACGCACCACCCGCTCCCCTTCCGGCCGATCGGCCGGCTCACCGACGAGTCGATGACCGGGGGCGTTCTGCTCACGCTCATGTCCGCCGGCATCGCCGTCTACAGCCCCCACACCGCCTGGGACTCGGCCGCCGGCGGGATCAACGACCAGCTCGCGCAGCTCTGCGGGCTCCAAGGCGTGCGGCCGATCAAGCCCCATCCGGAGCTCCATCTCGCAGGAGTCGGTCGGATGGGACATGCCGCCGGCAGGATGTCGGTCTGGCAGCTCATCCAACGGCTCGTGAAAGGGCTTGAAATCGACGCGTGTCAGCTGGTCGGAGAAGCCTCCGTGGAGGCCGGCCTCGTGGGGATCGTCTGTGGCAGTGGTGGCGACCTCCTGAACGATGTCCGGGCCGCCGGATGCACGACGATGGTCACCGGCGAGCTACGGCTCCACGCGGCGGTCGAGGCGAGGGCGGCTGGCATCGCCGTCGTCGTCGTCGGCCACCATGCGAGCGAACGCTTCGCGATGGACACGCTCGCAAAGCGGCTCGCCGAGGCCGTGCCGGGGCTCGATGTGCGGCCGAGCGGCGTGGAGACCGACCCGCTCTCCTGGGTTCCCCCGTCTTGAAATCATCGACATACCTGACCGCGCTGCCGGTGTTCAACGAGGTCTCGCACGTCTCCGCCGTGCTCGACGAGGTGGTGCGGCACGCCGAACAGGTGCTCGTGGTCGACGACGGCTCGACCGACGGCACCTCCGAACTGCTCGCGGCCAGGCGGGACATCCGCGTGATTCGTCACCCGACCAACCGCGGCTACGGCGCGGCGCTCGCGACCGCCTTTGCCGACGCGGTCGCCGGACCGTGGGAAGGGCTCGTCACGATCGACTGCGACGGCCAGCACCAGCCGAGGCTCATCCCCGACTTCATCGCCGCCGCCGGCAACCCGGCGATCGGCGCTGACATCGTCAGCGGAAGCCGGTTTCTCGATCCGGCGACGCCGCCGGGCACGGCCCCGGCCGACCGGCGGCGGATCAACCGCGAGATCACGGCGGAGATCAACCGGGCGTTCGGCCTTTCGATCACCGACGCCTTCTGCGGCTTCAAGGCCTACACGCGGCGGGCGCTGCGGGCGCTCCACGTGACGGAGACCGGCTACGCGATGCCGCTCGAGGTCTGGGTGCAGGCGGCGGCGGCCGGTCTTCGGATCGTCGAGCTGCCGGTGCCGCTGCTGTACCTCGACCTGACGAGGAGTTTTGGCGGTGCTCTGGACGATGCGGCGACCCGTCTGGCCTATTATCGCTCCGTTTTGAGCCGAGCCCGCGAGGCCTCGCGCACACGCCATTCGCCATGCCACCACTCCGCAGCACCCACCGAGCCCCCGCCGAATCGGGCGGACGGCTGATCGATCCGCCGGTGGGGGCGATCGATCTGTTGCTCGACAACAACCGGCTCCTGCGGGCCGCCTTCGACACCCGCATCGGCGACCTCAAGCTTTGGGAACTCGTCGCCGCGACCCGCCGCGAGGTGCTCTCCGTCGCCGCGGAATACACCGCGAGCTATCGCGACGTCGATCGGCCTGACGACATGGCCGACTGGATCGCGCGGCCGATCGTGATGGGCGGGCATCAGCCGACGCTCTTCCATCCGGGCGTGTGGCTGAAGAATTTCGTCGCCGCCGCCTACGCGACGAGGCTCGGCGGCACGGCGATCAACCTCGTCGTCGATACCGACCGCTGCGGGAGCACGTCCGTCGGCGTTCCGGTCGCTTCATCTCCGCACGACGATGCAGACGTCCGGCTCGAGACGATCCCGTTCGACACGGGAGGCTTGGAGATGGCCTGGGAGGAGCGAGCCGTCCTCGACCCCGACTGCTTCCGGTCGTTCGGCACACGCGCCTGCGAGGCGATCCGTCCGGTCGTGTCGGAGCCGATCCTTCGCCGCTGGTGGCCGCTCGTCGTGGAGCGGGCGTCCGCTTCGCACCGGCTCGGCCTGGGCATCGCGCAGGCGAGGCACGCCCTCGAGGGCCGGCTCGGCTGCGACACCCTCGAGCTGCCGGTGAGCGAGATGGTGCGGCTGCCGACGATGATGGTCTTCACCGGCTACCTGCTTTCCCGGGCCCGCGAACTCCACGAGGCCTACAACGCGTCGCTCGCGGCCTACCGTCGCCGCCATCGAGAGCGGGGGGCCGGCCGACCGATGCCCGACCTGCTCTGCCTGCCGGCCGACGACTCCGGCGGCAGCTGGTACGAGGTGCCGTGGTGGATCTGGTCGAAGGACGACCATCGACGCAGAAGGGTCTACGCCCACCTCGGCCCCGCCGACACCCTCACGCTCTCCGATCTCGAGACGGTTCGGGTCGAACTGCCGATCTCGCCGAACACGAATCCCGCCCGCTGGGTCGACGCCCTCACGCGGCTGGAGGAGCACGAGATGCGGCTGCGCCCGCGCGCGATCCTCACGACGCTCTTCGCACGGGTGCTCGTGGCCGACCTCTTTGTGCACGGGATCGGCGGGGCGGCCTACGACCAGATCACCGACGACGTCGTGCGGCGGCTCACCGGCTGCGACCCGCCCCGCCATGCCGTCGTGAGCGGCACGCTCCGGCTGCCGGCCGCCCGGGGCGAGGATCCGGCCGTCGAGATGGCCCGGGCCGACGGCCTGCTCCGCGATCTTGCATTCCACCCGGAGCGTCATCTCGAGCCACTCGCCGGTCAGTCGGACGAGGTGCGGAGGCTCGTCGAGCGAAAGCGGCAATGGATCGACACGTTTCCCACACCCGCCCTCGCCCGCCGTCGTTGCCATGAAATTCGGTCGGCCAACGAGTCCCTTGCCGCGTTCACCCGGCCGCTCCGGGAACGAACGCTCGCAGACCGGGCATCGCTCGAGTCCCGCATCCGTCGCTGGAAACTGCTCTCGTCGCGGGAGTATCCCTGGTGCTTTTTCAACGAAAAGGAGCTGAAACCGTTCCTCCTACTGGAAAACACGGAAAAGATTGCCTAATGTGACGGTCAACGGATTGTTTCTCGGTTCCACGGAGAGGACGTGCCATGCAGCGTGCCAGTTCACGGCGTTCGCCCACGGTCAAGCTCGCTGGAGGCCGTACCCGGCCGAAATCCGGTTCCAAGCACGCCATTCAGCCCGCCCCCGCCAAGGCGGCGGGCACGAGCGGGACGAAGGCACGCCCCAGGGAACTGCAGACGGCCATTGAGCATGTCGAGATTCGTCCTGCGACGATCTTCTCCCGGCGGCAGGTGGACCGCCGCCCCGCGATTCTGCACATTCCGCAGGAAACGATTCGGCATTACGAGCCGCCGAAGTGGCTGCTCGAGGAGTGTCGGGTCGCCCCCGCCCGGGCCGGCGACCAGCACGAGATCCTCCAACTCCTCGCCGGCCTGCCGACGCCCCCTTCCAAGGCGGAATTTCACGCCGCCGTCGATCACCCCGACCACGACGCGGGCAACCGGCTCGTCGCCCGGCTACCCGGCGGCCGGATCATCGGGCACGTGGAAGTGATGCCTCGTCAGATTCTCGTCGACGGGGCCCCCGTGGCGGGCGGGTCGATCGACCGGATCGCCCTGGTGCCCGAGTGCCGCGGCACAGGCCACGGTCGCCGACTCGTCGAGTCCGCGGAGGAACGGCTGCGGAAAATCGGCGTCGATGTCGGCTTTTCGCGGACGCGGATCGCCGGCTCGTTCCAGGCATTCGGCTGGTCCATCCTCGGCCGCGACGCCACGAGCACCGGCCGTCCCACCGAAATCCTCGCCCGGCTGCTCGACTTTCCCCAGCGGGCCGGCGAGCCCGTCACGATGCGGCAGTGGCGACATGTCGAACTCCCTGCGATCCTCCGGATCTACCGACAGAACGCCGGACGCTTCGTCGGGCCTCTCGATCGCAACGAGTCGTACTCCCGCTGGCTCGTCAGCCGTGGCGCCTTCGATTCGATCCTGGTGGCCCTCATGGGGCAGGACCGCTACGACCTCCACGAGACGACCGCGCGGATCGTCGGCTACGCGATCCAATCGGGCAACCGCGTCCTGGAGCTGATGGCCGACCCGGAGTTTCCCGGCCTCGAGCGGGAGATCCTGGCGAGGGTCTGCGGCGAGGCGATCGAGAACGACCGGCAGGAGATCGTCTACGAGTCGAACGCCCTTGACCCGCTCCATGAAGCGGTTTCGGGAGCCGGCGCCGCCGTTTCGGCTGCGGGCGACAGGATGATCGTTGCAAAGCTCTTCAACCCCTTGGGGCTGCTGCAGGCGGTCGCTGCGTCGGTGGGCCGGAGACTTTCGGCCGCCGGCGTCCGCGAAACGGTCGAGCTGGGGCTCGACGCCCCGTCGTTCCGAGGATCGATCATCGTGGCGGACGGCACGGCCACCGTGCATCCCGGGCGGATCGGCCGCAGCTATCTGAAGATCGCGGACGACGAACTCACGAGGCTTCTTCTGGGCCAGTGCGACCCCGCCGCGGCGGCGACCGCCGGCCGGCTCACGGCCTCGACGCAGATTGCCATCAAGTTCGCGTCGATGCTCTTCCCGCGGGTGCCGCTCTGGTGCCCGATGTGGGACGACCTTCCGGCCT
>CAZPEM010000056.1:0-2828 GCA_964585575.1 uncultured Chitinophagaceae bacterium | reverse complement strand
GTTTCCGCTCACGCGCCGCTGTGGCTAAGTGTTTCCGCTCACGCGCCGCGGGCGCCGGCGAGCCATTCGTCGGCCCAGGTGCGGACGCCGTCGACGCCCTTGCGGTGGCAGAAGTCGCCGAGCGTCTCCCTGCCCTGCCGCTCCGCCTTGTAGCAGGCGAGCACGGCCGTGATCTCGCGGCATAGATCCTCGAACGGCACGACGTCCTTGTAGTGCTCGTTGAGCCGGTCGCCGAGCAGCCGGCCGCCGAGGAACATCGTGTACTTCCCAGCCGTGCGGCCGACGATCCCGATGTCGCAGTTGTAGGGGCGGGCGCAGGCGTTCGGGCAGCCGGTCATCCGGAGCGTGAAGGCGTCGTTGGCGAGCCCCAGCTTCGCCACCTCCGGCTCGAGCGAATCGATGAGGCCGGGGAGCACCCGCTCGCTCTCGGCCACCGCGAGGCCGCAGGTGGGCAGGGCCACGCAGGCCATGCTCCAGCGGCGGAGGGTCGAGATCTCTTCCGAGGTCTTCACGCCGTGGGCATGGAGGATCTCCGCGATCCGATCGCGGTCGCTCGCCGCGAGGTCGGTGAACAACAGGCTCTGATGGGCGGTGATCCGCACGCCCGGCTTGATGTCCCGCAGGATCCGCCGCAGGGCGGTCTTCAGCCGGACATCACCGGTGTCGTGGACGCGGCCGTTCTCCACGTTGAAGCCGTAGAAGAACTTCCCGTCCCCCTGCTCGTGCCAGCCGATGTGGTCGTCGAAACCGTGGACGTCGGCGGGATGGCAGGGGGCGAGCGGCTTGCCGAAATACTCCTCGACCTTCTTCCGGAAGTTCTCGAGGCCCATGGTGTGGATCGTGTACTTGAGCCGGGCCGTCTTGCGGTCGGTGCGGTTGCCGAAATCCCGCTGCACCTTCACGATCGCCTCGGCGATCCCGAGCACGTCCTCCGGCGGCACGAACCCGAGCCGCTTCGCGAGCGCGGGGAAGGTCTTGGCGGCGCTCGGCGTCACGCCCATGCCGCCGCCGGCGAGCACGTTGTAGCCGAGGATTTTCCCGTGCTCGTGGACGACGATGAAGCCGAGGTCGTTGGCGTAGACGTCGGTGCAGTTGTCCTCCGGCAGCGCGAAGGCCGTCTTGAACTTCCGCGGCAGGTAGGTCGGACCGTAGATCGGCTCCACCTCGGCCTCCTTCGCGTTGCCCCCCGCGAGCGTCTTCTCGCCGGTGTCGGGGTCGGTGAGCCAGATCTCGTAGTAGGCCCGCGTCCGCGGGGTGAGGTGCTTGGCGAGCTCGTCGAGCTTGGCCTGCATCTCGTCGCGGACGGAATTGCCGTGGATCGGCGCGGGGCAGCACATGATGTTCCGCTCGACGTCGCCGCAGGCGGCGAGCGTGGTGAGCTGGTTGGCGTGCACCCGCTGCATGAACGATTTCAGGTCTCCCTTCACGACGCCGTGGTGCTGGATCGACTGCCGGGTCGTGAGACGGATCGTGCCGTTGCCCAGTTCGTCTCCCATGTCGATCGCGGCAAGCAGCTGCTCGGCCGTGAGCTTGCCGCCGGGCACGCAGGTGCGGATCATGAACGAGATCTGCCGCTCGCTCTTCTTCCCCTCGACCGCCTTGCGGGCCTCGCGGTCGTCCTGCTGGTAGGTGCCGTGGTTCTTGAGCAGCTGGATCGAGCCCTTGCCGAAGCCGGCGGCGCCGTCCACGAGCTCCTTGGCGATGTCGCCCCGGAGGTAGTTGCTGGCGGTCTTCGCGACCTCGACGGCGGTCGGCTTGGCGGTGGAGGCGGAGGTTTCGTCGGACATGGGCTCGGTGATTTCCTGCGGCTTTTTGGAGGGCAGAAGCGGCGTGCGACGAAGATCGCCGGCCGCCCATTCGCAATAGGATAGGCGATCCGCCGCGCGAGAGCGACACGGGATCGTGCCCTCCAGGAAGGCCCGAGGCTGCCGAAATCCAGCGGGAAATCGCCGCCTCAGCCGGCGGAAGGCGGGAGGGCATTCACGGCCACGATCAAGGCCTCGTTGAGCGCCCGATAGAGTTCCTGCGACGACCGCTGATAGATCTCGTGATCGGCTCCCTCGAAGCTCACGTCGTTCCACGAGCCCATGCCGCCGAAGACCCACGACGATTGCACGGCCGCGAGCAGCTGCCGCGCCTCGGCTGGCAGGATCGATTCCGGCGCGAAGTCATAGCCGACCTTCTCCATCGGTGTTCCTTCGAGCGCCGCTCGACCGTTGTCGAACGCCTTGGCGAACCAGTCCATGCCGTACCTGCGGGCGAGGTCGCCGCATTCCACGAGGCTGGCGGTGAAGCGGCGAACGAGATCGGCCGCGTCGATGGGCGGCAGCTGCGTCATCGGCTGATCCGTCTCGACCCGGGCATAGGTGACCCGCCAGATCTTCTGGTCGGGGCGGTGCTGATCGCCGATTTCCCAGCGGGCATCCCAGATGTCGATCCCCTTCGGCGTGATCGCCTCGTTGAACCACCGGGGATGGCGATCGCCCGGCAGAATGCCGCAGGCGAGCCGCAGCCTCGAAACGCCGTCGCGAGCAAGCCTTTCAAACCAGCCGACGGGATCCGAGGCATACGGCGAGACGGTCGCGTCGGCTTCGCGGCCGCCACGATCCACGAATCGGACGAATTCGCAGTAGGAAAACGAGCTGTTCGACGGATAGAACGCCGTCCAGTCCACGCCGGGAACGCCGCGGAGGTGGGCGTTGCCATACGTCGTGAGCACGATCTGTTGGACGAGGCTGGTTTGCATGCCGGGTGCCGCGGAGAAATTAGGATAGGAGGGCTGGCCAAAAATCCGCCAGACAAAATTCCCGGCCCGGCGGCTCCTTGAA
>CAZPEM010000055.1:0-18856 GCA_964585575.1 uncultured Chitinophagaceae bacterium | reverse complement strand
GAGGGACCCGACGGCAGTGAGGAAATCTATGGTGTTGCCTCGACGGCCTTCTGCACCGTGGCGGCGTTGGGCATCCCCTTGATCGCCTCGAAGACGATCGCGCGGTCGCCGTCACCGCGGGCCGCCGCCAGCGCCGTGCGGCACATCGCGATCCGTTCGGCCTCGTTCGCGGCGAGCTGCCGCGCGATTCGCAGGTAGCCCTTGAGGGCCCGGTCGCGGAACTTGCCCTCGGGCAGTTCCTTCGTGAGTTCGAGCAGCACCGGCGCCGCGTCGGCCGTCATCCACGTGCCGAGCAGCCGCGTGCCGGCGTCCCGGAGCGGCTCATCCGTGCTCCGAGCCGCGGCGGCCACGGCGGCGAGCGCCCGCGGGCCGCCGACCTCGCCCACGATGTCGAGCATGGCGATCCGCGTACCGACCGGGCCGGTGGCGATCACCGGCTCGAGTACCGCCGTGCAGCGGTCGCGGTCGGGCATCCGCACGCAGGCGGTTCGCAGGGCCGCGAGGGCCACGGCGGAGTCGCCGGCGTCGTCGGAGCCGATCGCCCGCTCGACGATCAGATGCAGCCGGCCGAAGTCCACCGTCTCGCCGGCCGCGGCGAGGGCGGCGGTGCGGACGCTTTTTTCGGGCGACTTCATCGCCTCGATCACGTTCGGCAAGGCCGCGGCGATCCTCCGCCGGGCCACCAGTTCGAGGAGCATCGGCAGGGCTGCCGCATCGGCGGCGGCGAGCCGCCCGACGAGGGCGTCGTTCACTCCGGCAGCCTGCATGGCGGCGATCGCCGACCTCGCCACGGCGGCGAGGTCGGCATCGTCCGCGGCCGCAGCCGACAGGAGCGGTGGGAGGCTCTCGAGGTCGCCCATCCGGCCGAGTGACTCGGCCGCGGCAAGCCGCGTGGCACGGGCCGCGTCGCGGCGGCCGACGATCCCCGCGAGCGTCTTGCGGGCCAGCGGGCCACCCCGGTCGGCCAGGGCCGTGACGACCAACGCCGCCCGTGCCGGTGCCGCCGATCCGATCTCGGCCACGAGCGCGGCATCGACTTCGGGTCCCCGGAGCTCGCGGGCCACCGAGAGGCCGATGCCGACGAGCCGCCGATCCGCCGAGCGGAGCTGTTCCACGAGCAGGGGCACGCCGGCCGACCCACGGGCGAGGATCGCGGCACGTGTCGCCTCGGCGATCCGCTGGGGCGGCACGTCGGCCCGCCGCACGGCGTCGCAGAGGGCTGCCGCATCGGCACCGCGACCGGCGGCGAGCAGCCGTTCGGCGGCCACCACGCAGGCCTCGGCGGCCGCGTTTCGAACCGCGGGCGAACCGGCTGACAGGGCCGGCCGCAGGGCCGCCACCGCCGCGTCGTCGCCCACGAGTCCGAGGGCGATCGCCGCGGCCGAGGCCACGGCGGCGTCACCGTCGCCGAGCCGTTTGGCAAGCATGCCCACGGCCTGGGCGTCGCGTCGCACGCCGAGCGAGTTGATCACGCCGACGAGCAGCGTTCCCTGGAGGCCGCCTGCCGCGTCCCGCAGGGCCTGATCGCAGGCGGCGTCGGGAATCGCCTCCAGCGGAATTCGGGCCCACGACGCCAGTCGCTCGTTGCCAAGCAGCTTCGCCAGGTCGGGCACGGCGTCGGCCGACCCGTGGATCGCCAGCCGCTTGCAGGCCATCGCCTTGTCGGCCTCGGATGCGTCGGACCGCAGCACGGCGATCAGCTGCTTCTCCTTCGGGCTGCCCCCGTCTTTGGCGGAGGCGAAGGAGCCCAGGCCCGACGCCACGGACATCAGCAGGAAAGCGAACGCTCGCATCTCACATCCTCCATGGTTCACGGGAGGCCTCGGACAGGAGCCGGTTCGCCTCCTCGTCGCCGACGAAGCGGTTCGTGGCGTTGTCGTACCGCACCGGCCGCCCGAGCGCGATCGCCACATTGGCTGCGTGGCAGGCGATGTGGGCGTTGCAGGCCGCCTCCTCGTTGCCCTTCGGCTTGGCCCGCGTCTTCACGCAGTCGAGGAAATCGCGGACGTGGAACGTGGCCGGATAGCCGCCGATCTTGGCGACCGTGCGGCCGGCGAGGAGATCGGGCGACGAGAGCACGAACTTCCCACTGTCGCCGGTCTCGACCCAGCCCGTCTCCCCCTCGAAGCGAACCGGGCAGGAGCCGAGCGGGATCCAGCCCTGCTCGCGGAACACGAGTTCAACGCCGTCGTCGTAGCGGGCCACGATCTGGTCGTCACGGGGCGGTGCGTATTCCACCGGCGGCGGCCGGTCGTTCACCGCCCACTGGCAGAGGTCCACGCAGTGCGAACCCCACTCGAGCACACCGCCACCGACGAGGCCGCCCCCTTTTTCGAAGTTGAAGCCGTCGAGCAGCCTCGGGTTGAACGGCCGCCAGGCCGCCGGCCCCAGGTAGAGGTCCCAGTCGACTTCCTTCGGATCGGGGGCGGGCTCCGTAGGCAGCCAGCCGCTCATGGCCGCCTGCATGCCGGCCGGATGGGCGTACAACCGCCGCATCTTCCCGAGCCGGCCGGTGCGGGCGAGCTCACAGGCGAAGGCGAAGTGGGGCAGATTCCGCCGCTGCGTGCCGGCCTGGAAGACCCGACCCGTGCGACGGATGATGTCGCGGAGGGCGAGACTCTGGGCGATGGTCTTCGTGCAGGGCTTCTCGCAGTAGATGTCCTTGCCGGCCCGCGCGGCGTATGCCGACATCATGCCGTGCCAGTTGGGGCCGGTGGCGATGAGCACCGCGTCGATGTGCTGGAGGTCGAGCAGTTCGCGAAAGTCGCGGTGCATCGTGCAGCGGTCGTCGCCATGTTTCGTGTCGGCCATCTTCTTGACGGCCGTGCGGCGGGCCTCCTTGATGTCGCAGACCGCGGCGAAGCGGACGTCGGGCTGCTCGAGGAAGGAGCCCAGGACGTGGCCTCCGCGGCGGCCGATGCCGATGCCGCCCACGACGATCCGATCGCTCGGCGGCGCGGCGCCGTCGAGGCCGAGGGCCGAGCCGGGGATGACGACCGGCGCGATGGCGGCGGCCGAGCCGGCGGCAAGGAAATGACGGCGGGAGAGCGGTCGCACTTTCATCCGCGGGGTCCTCCTGGGGCGGGGGAATTCATGGACCAACCTGAGGAATATAGCCGGGGGCGGGCGTCCCCGAACCTGCTCAGCCGATCTGGGCCATCGCTTCGTCGGGGATGTTGAAGTTGGCGGCGACGCTCTGGACGTCGTCGTGGTCGTCGAGCCGCTCCATCAAATCGAGCACCTTCCGGGCCGTCTCGGCATCGGCGACGTCGACGGAGTTGGTCGGGATCCGCACAATCTCGTTCGATTCGACGGGGATGGCTGCTTGGCCGAGCGATTCGATTACCGCCGCCATCGCGGCGGGCTCACTCGTCAGCTCCCAGCGGTCGCCAACGAGCTTCACGTCGTCGGCGCCGGCCTCGAGCCCGATCTCCATGAGACGGTCCTCCGCGGCCGCCGCCTGGGAAACGCGAACGACGCCCTTCCGCTCGAAGAGGTAGGCCACACACCCGGTCCCGCCGAGCTTGCCGCCGCACATCTCGAAGATCTTGCGAATCTCGGGAGCGGTGCGATTCTTGTTGTCGGTGAGAATTTCGCACAAGACCGCCACGCCACCGGCGCCGTAGCCCTCGTAGAGCGACTCCTCGAGGTCACCCCCCTTGAGCTCGCCCGTGCCGGTCCGGATCGCCCGCTGGATGTTGTCCTTCGGCATGCTCACCGCCTTGGCGGCATCGATCGCGTACCGCAGGCGGAGGTTCGCGTCGGGATCCGGCCCGCCGTGCTTCGCCGCGACGATGATCGCCTTGGCGAGCTTGCTCCAGAGCTTGCCCCGCTTGGCATCGATGAGCGACTTCTTGCGGGCGATGTTCGCCCAGTGGGAATGACCTGCCATGGCTCACCGCGGCTTCTTCTTCGCGAGTTCCAGCGAGTGCCCCTTCCCACCGGATTTTCCGCCGACCGCCTTTCCCGAGCCTGACTTGCCGGAGGCGGGCCCAGACTTGCCGGAGGCGGACTTTGCGGCGGACGGCGTCGCCCCGCCCTTCGCGGCGGGCCGCTTCGACGACGCTCCGGCCTTCCCTTCGGAAGACCGCGATTTTCCTTGCTGCTGCTTCGCCTTCATCGCCGGTTTGGCCGGCTCCGACTTCGCCGCGGGGCTTGCGAGTTCGGGCTTGATCGTAAGCGGCTTGCCCACGTTCGGCTTGACGACGAACGGCTTTGGCCCGGGCTTGCCCGATTTGGTTGCGGCCCGCGAGCTGGGGCCGGTTGGCGGCACCGGGGTCTTGCCTGCAGGCCGTGCGGCCGCCTGTGGGCCTGCCGGCCGATGCTCCTCGGCCGCATCGGCCGCCCGCTTCCCCTCCCGACCGGCCGGAGGCGGCGGTGGATTCCGCGGGGGCAGCGGCTCGCCTCGCTTGGGCAGCCGGTCCTTCGCCGCGGGATCGATCGCAAGAAGGATCTTCCGCACGTTCGTCCCGTGGAGGTTCGCCACGACGTCGGCCCCGAACTGGTGCAAGAGCGATGAGAATTCGGGGCCCACCTTCTTCGCGATGGCCTTCTCGATCCACGGCACCTTTCCGGAATCGTATTCCTCCTTCGAGATCGCCCCCACCAGCAACAGCACCGAGAGCGCCCCGCGGTCGAGCGGCACGGCGTGGCCGCCGAGCGCGGTCGAGGCGACGAAAGAGACCACGAACGGCGGGACACCGTGCAGCTGCTCGAGCGTCTTCAGACCGTGCGCGAGCGAATGCTTCTTGGCGTGCTCGAGTGAAAAGCTGTACGACGACTCGAAGACGCCCTGCAGCACCCTCCGCAGCGCCAGGCCGGCCCGGGCCGGATCGGGCAGTTCGGCGAGCGTTTCCGCCAGCTCCGCGACCGTCGTGACACGGATCTCGTTGAGGTCGAAGAAGCCCTCGCCGAGCTTCGCGAAGACCTTCTCGGCGGTGGCGTAGTGGGCATCCTCGAGGCAGCAGGCGAAGAGAACCTGCTCGAGGATCGGACGACCGACGTTGGGAACGATCGGCTTATAGTGCTGCTTGAGCACCTTGTGGAGCTTGGCGATCAACTGCTGGCGTTGGGTGTTGGTCATACGACGTCCTGCGGGTCTTCCGGCTCCGGGTGTTGCTCGTCCCCGTCTTTCCCGGGGTGTTCATGCTGCGGACCCTCCACCCCGGATTCGCTGCCCTCCTCGCCGGGGAGCAGCTCCACGAGCATGCGGGCCATCTCGATGGAACGCTGAACGCCGCCATCGAGCTTGAACTGCAGCCGCGGCGTGTATCGAGTCTCGATCCGGTCGGCGATCCTCGACTGAAGGAAGCCGGCGGAGCTGGCGAGCCCACGCAGGGCGAGCTGCTGCTTCGCTTCACCGCCCATCACGGAGACATGCACCGTCGCCGACTTCATGTCGGCCGCCATCTCGACGCGGGTGACGGTCACGTCCTTCACGCGAGGATCGCGGACGCTCGTCAGGATCGCCATGCTCACCACCTCCCGCACCGCCTCGGCGGCTTTCAGCAGCCGACGCGAACTCACGAGAGCGTCCTCGCGACCTCCTCGATGCGGTAGCACTCGAGGATGTCACCCTCCTTGATGTCGTTGAATCCCGCGAGCTTGATGCCGCACTCGAGCCCGTCCCGAACCTCGCGGGCGTCGTCCTTCTCCCGCTTGAGGGATTCGATGGCGTAGTCGCCGAGGATCCTGTTGTCCCGGATCACCCGCAGCCGGCCGTTCCTCGCGATGATGCCCGCGATCACGCGGCAGCCGGCGATGACGCCGATGCGGCTGATCGAGAAGGTCCGCTGCACGACTGCCCTCCCCAGCTCCGCCTCCCGCCGCTCCGGCGCGAGCATGCCCTCGAGGGCGTTTTTCAGGTCGTCGGTCACCTGGTAGATGATGTCGTAGCGGCGAATCTGAACGCCCTGCGCGTCGGCGAGCGCCCGCGCCCGCTCGTCGGGCACGACGTTGAATCCGATGATCACGGCATCCGAGGCGTCGGCGAGCGCCACGTCGGCCTCGGTGATGCCACCGACGGTCGCCTGCAGCATGCGAATCTTCACCTCAGGATGCTCGAGCTTGCCGAGTTCCTTGAGGATCGCCTCGATCGATCCGCGAACGTCGGCCCGCAGGATGAGGTTGAGCGTCGGCGCCTTCTCGCGGCCCAGCCTGTCGAAGAGGTTCTCGAGCGTGACGTGCACAGGCTGGCTCGAGAGACTGCTCTGACGTCGGATGCCGCTCCGCTGCACGGCCACCTCGCGGGCCCGTGCGATCGACTCCACGACGTGGAAGCGTTCGCCAGGCACCGGCGGCACGTCGAAGCCGCTCACGAACACCGGCTGCGACGGCCCCGCTTCCTTGACGGACTTCTTCTTGAGCGTGTCGGTCATCGACTTGACGTGGCCGCTTCCCTCGCCGCAGACGACGGCATCGCCGACGTGGAGCGTGCCCTTCTGGACGAGCAGGCAGGCCACCACGCCGCGGCCCTCGTGGATCGACGCATCGAGGCAGACGCCGGCCGCGGCCCGCTCCGGGTTCGCCCGCAGGTCGTGCAGCTCGGCGATCGTCAGGAGCGTGTCGAGCAGGTGGTCGATCCCCTCGCCCGTCACCGCGCTCGTCTTCACCACCTCGATCTCGCCGCCCCACTCGGTCGGCAAGAGCTCGTTCGCGGCGAGCTGCTGGTAGATCCGCTGCACGTCCACGCCCGGCAGATCGATCTTGTTGATGCAGACCACGATCGGCACGCCGGCCGCCTTCGCATGGCTGATCGCCTCCTCCGTCTGCGGCATGATCCCGTCGTCCGCCGCGATCACGATCACGGCGCAGTCCGTCACGTTGGCACCACGGGCCCGCATCTGCGTGAAGGCCTCGTGGCCCGGAGTGTCTACGAAGGCGATCATCCGGTCGTTGCGACGGACGCCGTACGCACGCATGTGCTGCGTGATTCCGCCCGACTCGCGGGCGGCCACGTCGATGCCGAGAATCCTGTCGAGCAGAGACGTCTTGCCGTGGTCGACGTGCCCCAGGAATGTCACGACCGGTGCGCGGGGAACCCGCAGGGCCGGATCCTCGTCGACGGCATCGAAGCCCGCGAGCAGCTCCTTCTCGAGATCCTCGACGGTCTTGACGTTGAGCTCCACACCCAACTCCGCGGCAAGCAACTCAACGGTGTCACGGTCGAGCATGGTCGACATGCTCGGCATCTGCTCCAGGCCGAAACCCAAGAGCTTCTTGAGCACCTCGCCGGCGGCCAGGCCGATCGCCTCGGAGAAGGCGCGGACGGTGCAGGGGACCTGGATCGCGGCGGACGACTTCCTGGGCGCGGCCGTCGAGACGCTCGCCCCCTTTCGC
Source organism: uncultured Chitinophagaceae bacterium (assembly GCA_964585575.1). Classification (GTDB taxonomy): domain Bacteria; phylum Planctomycetota; class Planctomycetia; order Pirellulales; family UBA1268; genus UBA4655. Next base: position 11,518 of record CAZPEM010000055.1, on the reverse strand, counting down.
TGTCGAGGGCGGCGACGCCGCGCACCATACTCATCGTCGCCGGAAATGCCCCTCGATTCGCCCGAACGTTTCCTGGCCAACTGGCGGCTGTCGCGACCGCCGAGCAGGTCGTCCGACTGCGGCCCTCCGCCCCCCTTCGATGGAACACGCCGAATCCTGCCGCCAAGCTCCAGCGGCGGGGGAATCGGCCCCGGCTCGAGGCCACGAGGAGCACCGGAGCCCGTCCGGGCCCGAGCCTCGGACTGACGCTGCTCGTGCTTCCGCATGTGCTCCGCGAGCGGCTTGGCACCCCCGGCCTTCGCGCTGCGGATCGCCTCGATCGGCAGCTTCACGTCGGGCTTCTGCGGCGCGGGCTCGTCGCTGCGGCGGTCGGTGGTGGGCCGAGTCACCGGCATGGGGGCGAACTTGAAGGCGGGCCGAGGCGCCGGCTTGGCGACCTGCGGCCTTGGACGTGGCGGTTCCGCCGAACCCGTCGATCCGATCCCCGGCGGCTTCCCTGGCGGTGGAGCCACTTTTGACGGCGGTGCGGTGGCGGCTCCAGACGACGGCGACCCAGACGACGGCGACCCAGACGACGGCGACCCAGACGACGGCGACCCAGACTGCGGCGACCCAGACTGCGGCGACCCAGACTGCGGCTGTTCGGCCTGTCCGCCGCGCTGCGACAACTTGGCCTGCAGCGGCGAGACTTGCGGGGGCTTCGGCTCGGCCGGCTTTTGGCGGCTGGCGACTCCTGCCGGGGCGATGTAGTCCTCGCGACGGAGCGTCTGCGGAGCCCCGTCGGCCGACTTTGCCGGCACGGTGGCAGCCGGCCCGGCCGCAGCCGACGGCCGCACCGGCGGCTTTCCGGCGGCCGCAGGCCGCGACTTGCCGGCGATGAACTCCTTGAGCTTCACGACCTCTTCTTCGGTGAGGCTCGCAAGCGCCGACCCCTTGTCGAGGATTCCCGCGCGGGTGCAGAGATCGACCAGCTCCTTGCTGTCGATCTTCATTTCCTTCGCGAGGCTGTAAATCCTGATCGCCACTGGTTTGCTCGGCCCTTTTTTCTTCGACCCGTTCTGTTTCTTCGACTGGTTCTGCGTTTCTTCGACCCGTTCGCTTCTATGCGGTCACTCCCGGCCGATCATCCCTCTGCCTACCCATGATTTTGCCTGCCGATGATTCTGCCTGCCGATGATTCCTGTCACGTCCCCTGGCCGGCGGTCGGCGAATCTTGGGGAGCGACCGTACCGTCGGCGAGCACGGCGGATTCCCCTTGGGACGCCACCGCGGTACGGGCGTCCTCCGCGTCGGCGGCGGCCGTGGCCGCCTCGATCCGCTCCTGCTCACGCTGCCGACGCCGCTGGTCGGCGGCCGCCGCCTCGGCAAGCGTCGCCCGACGCTCCGCCTCCGCCACGATCTGGTCGACCACCTCACGCGAGAGGCCTCCCATCTCCATGAGGTCATCCGGCTCGATGACCGACAGGTCATCGTAGGAGAGGAAGCCCTCGCCCACGAGCCGCTCGGCCACCGACGGCTCCAGTCCTTCGATCGACGAGAAGCCCTCGACGGCACGGTCGATCTGCTGGTCGAGCTCCTCGCGGGTCATGATTTCGATGTCCCACCCGCAAAGCTTGCTGGCGAGCCGGACGTTCTGCCCGCGGCGACCGATCGCGAGCGAGAGCTGGTCCTCCCGCACGAGCACGATGCCTCGCCCGAGCATCTGGCAGAGAATCACCTCGTCGACCTCCGCCGGCTGCAGGCAGTTCGGCACGAGCACCTGCAGGTCCTCGCTCCACCGAACGATGTCGATCCGCTCGCCTCCGAGCTCCTCGACGATGTTCTTGATCCGATTTCCCCGGACGCCGACGCACGCGCCGACACAGTCGACGCGCGAGTCGGAACTGATCACGGCGACCTTGCTGCGATAGCCGGGCTCGCGGGCGATCGCGCGAATCTCGATGACGCCGTCGGCGATCTCCGGGATCTCCTGTTCGAAGAGCCGCTGAACAAGCTGCGGGCGGATCCGCGAGAGAATGATCTTCACACGGCTGCCGACCTTGCGGACCTCGAAGATCGTCGCCCTGACCCGCTCGTTGGGGTGATAGGACTCGCCGGGAATCTGCTCGCTGCGCGGCAGGATCGCCTCGGTGGCGCCGAGCGCCACGGTCGCCGCCGCACCCTCGAACCGGGTGACCACGCCGGAGACCATCTGCCCGATCTGGTCTTCGAACTCGTCGTGGATGGCGTCACGCTCCGCCTCTCGAATCTTCTGGATGATCACCTGCTTCGCGGTCTGGGCGCCGATGCGTCCCGACAGCTCCTGCGGATCGATCGCGACGCCGTCGTGCGCACCGCTGAGCGTGCCATCCGCGCGGTCGATCGTGATTGTGACGTTCGCGTCCTCCCCGTACTGCCGGGAGAGCGCGGTGACGAGCGCCGCTTCGATCGCCTGGAACACCAGTTCCTTGTCGATGTTCTTGTCGCGATGGATGGCGTCGACGATCCTTAGAATTTCTTCGGGCTTCATGACGGACTCATTCTCTCCATGGCCTCTTCAATCGGCCATCTGTTCAATCGGCCATCTCCACTCCGGCAGTGCCTCGCGGCACGGCCAGCCAACACCTGGCAACGCCGGAACGTCGCGGCCAATCGTCGCCGCTCGCCACCCGAGGCTGCTCTGGTCCGCGCCGATCACGCCGAACCTCGACGACGCGGCCAGTGGCCGCGGCCGCGGAGGCCACTCACGTCATGGGCGCCCGGCGTCCCGGAACCGGGGACGCATGGACGAAGACGCCTGAAATCTTTCCGCAGCCCGCCGCCAAGAGCCAAGCGACTGACCGGCACGAGCAGACAAGCAGACTCCCGGAGGAGGCCACCAGCAGACGACCACCATCAGAATCACCGATCCAGAAACCGCGTAAAACCTACGCTTGCGGCAGGAAACTGTCAACCGGCGGGGGTTTGCATGCGACGTCGGAGGGGCGTCGATTCCTCGGAAAACTAGGTCAAAAACGCCCGGACCACGACCGCGCCGGCCTGTCCTTGCGGTGTCACCGAAGAGGAAAGGAAGCTCGAGCCGGCGGCTTCTCCGCCGCGGGCGGCGAGGATGGGGCAGTCGGGATCGGAATGCCGGTAGTTTTGCAGCGGGAAGAGCGTTCCTTTCGTCATCGCGAGCACGCTCGCGATGCATTCCACGACGCCACTCGCCGCACCCAGGTTGCCGAAACTCGACTTCGCTGCGACGGTCGGCACCCGCCCGAGTCTCTCACCGAACACCGCGGCGAGCGCCGACGCCTCCTCGCGATCACCGCAGACCGTGCCGAGACCGTGAGCGTGCACGTGGCCGAGTTCGTCGGGCCGGATTCCGGACGCGGCAAGCGCGCCACGGACGACGTTTCCGATCGCCTTGGCCGTGTCGCCGATGCCCCGCGCGGCAGTCTCCCTACGGCTCGAGGCCTCCCTACGGGTCGAGGCATGGCTCGCCGCATGGCCGACGACCTCCCCGTGGATCTTCGCCCCGCGGTTCAACGCGTGGCCGAGCTCCTCGAGCACGAGCACCCCGGCCCCCTCGCCAAGCACCATGCCACGGCGATCGCGGTCGAACGGACGACTCCAGCCGGCGGGGTCGTCGTCTCCGACGGCGACCTGCTCGTTCATGAGCGTGTGTACGGTCTTCATCGGATGCACCCGCGTGCCGGTCGCGCCCGCAAGCATGACGTCGGCCGCACCCCGCTGGATGGTCATCACCGCCTCGCCGATCGCAAGGTGCCCGCTCGCCTCGCGTATCGTGATGGAGTTGCTCGGACCGCGGAGATCGTTGTAGATGGCGATGTGGCTCGCGGGCATGTTCGGGAGGTACTTCAGCAGCCAGAGCGGGTTGAGCAGCGGCATGCCCTTCGGGGCCCAGGCATCGAACTCGAAATCACCGCCGGGGCCTCGACAGGCCGCGACGCTCGCGATGAAGTCCTCCGGCAGCGTCATCATGTAGTCGGAGCCGAAAACACAGCCAAAACGCTCCGGCTCGACCGAAGTCGCCTCCCCGCCGGCGATGCCGCTTTCGTCGATGGCCCGCTGGGCGGCGGCGACGGCCATCTGGCTCTCGCGGCACATCACTTTCAGACCCTTGCGGATCGCCTTTTTCTGGTCCGGCTGGAGCCGGCCGAAGTCGGCGATGTCGCCGGTGAAGGCCCGGGCCTCGGCCGCATGCTTCAGGGGGATGCCGCCCGCGTCGAAGAGCGAGATCGGGCCGACGCAGGAACCACCGCCGGACAGCTTCGCCCACAGATCGTCGAGCGTGAGGCCTGCGGGGCTCACCATTCCCATTCCCGTGATGACGACGCGGCGCAGCCCTGCGACCATGTATCCCTTTCTTATGTGCTCGTGGGAGGTCCGTTGGACCGGCGGAGTATAGCGAACCGGCCGCTCAGCGGCGGGCTGCCAGCCGCGGCTCCACGATGACGACGACGTCCCGCCGGACCGCGGTCGCGGCGAAGACCGAGGGCCCCTGGCCGGCACCGGGGTCGGGCACGGGCCAGGGGACGAGCCCCAGCCCAACGACGAGGGCATGCGTGCTCGGCCAGCGGAACCGCTCGCCCACACGGATGCTCGAGAGCTGCGGCACCTCGATCTGCAACCGCGAGCGATCCGGCGTCGGAGAGCCGATCACGACCGGCGCCATCCGCTCGATCTGGTCGATCCGGCAGCGGACGACCGCCTCGATCGAATCGCCGTCCTTCGAAAGAAGCGGATGGACGTCGAGCGACAGCCCTTCGTCGGCCTCCGCCTGGACTGCCTGCCAGCCGGGCCAGACGTCCGGCCGGATCGAAACGTCCTGGATGTACGGACGCCTGCGGCCGCCGCTGATCACCGCGGGCTGGCCGTTGGCCGCGAGCACGGCGCCCGTAGGCAGCTCCCGGAAATCGGACCGCCCGCCAACCTTGGCGAGAAGCATCGCGAGCTCCTCCCGCGGGAGCATCCACGCCTGCACCCCGGGCGTCGCGGTGGGGATCGGCTCCAGCCTCGCAACCGCCGCTCCACGCCAGGCCGGCCCGGCCATGCCGATCACGCGAACGCTGAAGCGGTGCGGCGAGGCTGCGTCGGTCGTGAACCGTGCAACCACCTCTGCCACCCGGTCCTGCATCGCCGGCACGTGGAAGCAACGCAGCGACTTCTCGTCGGCCGCAATCGCGGCAAGCTGCGTGCCGTGCCAGGCGGAGTAGCCCGTTTCCTGGAGCACCCAGTCGACGACCAGCTTCTGACTGCCCGGACCGGCCTGCCCGACGAACGGCGAGATGTCGTAGGTCTGCATCACCTGCCCGCCGTCGGACTGGAGATCGGAAGCCGTCCAGGAGGTCGGCTTCACCGCCGCGACGACGAGCGGCTCGTCGGCGCAGACCGCCATCCCGCAGCACACGATCGCGAAGACCGGCCCGAACACGAGCTTGTGAATCGCCACCATGCCATCACCTCGACCCCCGAACTCTAGGAGGTCCGCCCGGAAGGCCGCAAGGCGAAATCGCGGCCGATCTCGGGGTGAGAGGCTGCCCGTGCCCAGGAGCCGGCGTATGAAGACGAGCGCAGCAAGGATTGCGAAGCGAAGTCGGCATCCGAGCGAGCGACGGACAGGATGTCCAGAGCGAGCGTCCGGCGATGGGCGGGGTCGCTCGAAGGAAATGGGCAGCCCCGAACCAGCAGAGTTGACCAGCGTTGACCGTAAGGGGCTGCCCGTGTCATATCGCCGGGCTCTGGAAGCGACCGCAGGCACGCGGCCAACCCCGAACGCCGCTACACGCGACCGACCACGAGCGAAGCGTTGTGGCCGCCGAACCCGAAGCTGTTGCTCATCGCGACGTCCACCTTGGCGTCCCGCGGGACCTTCGGCGTATAGTCGAGGTCGCAGTCGGGGTCGGGGGTATCGAGGTTGATCGTCGGCGTGATGACGCCCTTCGCGACCGTCAGAGCACAGACCACCAGTTCGATCCCGCCACTGGCGCCGAGCGTGTGGCCGAGGTGGCTCTTCGTGCTCGAGAGAGCCAGCCGTTTCGCGTGCTCGCCAAAGACCCGCTTCACGGCGACGGTCTCGGCCTTGTCGCCGAGGGGAGTGCTCGTGCCGTGGGTGTTGATGTACTGCACGTCGACAGGATTTCTCCCGGCGTCGGCGAGCGCCATCGCCATCGCCCTTGCCGCCCCGCGGCCCTCCTCGTCGGGCTGCGTGATGTGGCCGGCGTCTCCGCTGGCGCCATAGCCCATGAGCTCGCAGTAGATCCTCGCTCCCCGACGCCGGGCATGCTCCAGTTCCTCGAGCACGACCACGCCGGCCCCCTCCGCAAGCACGAAGCCGTCGCGATCGACGTCGAAGGGACGGCTCGCCTGCTGTGGGGCGTCGGTGCGGAACGACAGGGCTCGCATGTTCTGGAAGCCGGCCAGGCCCATCGGCGTGAGGGCCGCCTCGCTGCCGCCGGTGACCATGACGTCGGAGTCGCCGTACTGGATCGACCGCAGGGCCTCGCCGATCGAATTGGCGGCACTGGCGCACGCCGTCGCAACCGAGAAATTCGGGCCCTTGATGCCATACATGCTCGAGACATGGCCGCTGCCCGAGTTCACCATGAGCTTCGGGATCGTGAATGGCGAGACCTTGTCGATGCCCTTGGTGAGCAGCCGCTCGTGCTGGGCTTCGAACTCGGAGAGACCGCCGATGCCGGAGCCGATGATCACCCCGCACCGGTGCGGATCCTCCTTCGAGAAGTCGATCCCGGAGTCGCGGACGGCGTCGGCGGCCGACGCCATCGCGAACTGCGTGAAACGGTCGAGCCGCCGCAGCTCCTTCGGATTGGCGATCCCCTCGTTCTCCGGCGTCCAGTGGACCTGGCCGCCGAACTGGACCTTGAAGCCCGACACGTCGAAGAGCGTGATCGGCCCGACCCCGCTTTCGCCGCGAAGCAGCTTCTCCCAGAAAAGCTCCACGGGGCGGCCGAGGGAGGTGACCACACCCAATCCTGTAACGGCGACGCGTCGCTTCATGCGGCGATGACCCGATCCTTCAGGTGATGACTTCCGGCTTTCAGGTGATGAATGCTCGACAGGACCTAAATGCCGACCGGCGACGGCATCCTTGAATGCCTGAATTTCACCGGCCAAAACGGCGGGGGACGGCCCTCGGTCCGGCTATCCGGCTGCCGGCCCCTACCCTTGGCTCTTCTCGATGAACTCAACGGCCTGGCCGACGGTCTGGATCTTCTCGGCGGCGTCGTCGGGGATGTTGATCTCGAACTCTTCCTCGAGCTCCATGACCAATTCGACCGTATCGAGCGAATCAGCGCCGAGGTCGTTGATGAACGATGTCTCGGGGGTGATCTGGTCCTTGCTCACGCCGAGTTGGGACGCGACGATGTCGATCACGCGGTCCTGAACTGTTGCAGCCACTTCTCGCCTCCTGGGAAACCGATCCAATCATCCGGTCCGCACACCTCTCGGTGCGCTCACCGGAAACACAAAACACAACTCGGCACTCCGCGAACCGATTTTTCCTTCCATGGTCTCCGGTCCGGGTTCGCGAATGATATACCGGCTCTCGGAATACCTGTCCAGACCTGCCAGGCCTCCCGATTTCGCCGACCGGCATCTTCAGGCGATCAGGCCGCCATCGACCACGATCACCTGCCCGTTCACGTAGCCGGAAGAGGGGGATGCCAGGAAGAGCACCGCCTCGGCGATCTCCCAGGCCTCTCCGAGCCGCTTCACGGGCACACGTTTCTTGACCTCGTCGAGCAGGGCCGGCCCCAGGGCGGCCGTCATGTCGCTGGCGATGAAGCCTGGCGCCACCGCATTGACCGTGATTTTCCGGCCGGCGAGCTCCTTCGAGACGGTCTTCGTAAAGCCGATGAGCCCGGCCTTCGAAGCTGAGTAGTTCGCCTGACCCGCGTTGCCGATCATGCCGGAAACGCTCGCCACGTTGATGATCCGCCCGTACCGCTGCTGCATCATCGGCCGGCTCGCGGCCCGCGTGAACAGGAACGGCCCGCGGAGGTTCGTGAGGAGCACCTCGTCCCATTCCTCATCGCCCATGCGAGGCAGGAGCGTGTCGCGGGTGACTCCGGCATTGTTCACGAGCACGTCGAGGCGGCCGAGTTTCGCCACAACGGCCTCGACCGTCGAGAGCACCTGCTCGGGCTTCGAGACGTCGCAGGGGAACTCCTCGGCCCGGCCGCCCGCAGCACGGATGCCGGCCGCGACGGCCGCGAGCTTTTCGGCGCTCCGGGCGACGACGGCGACCGTCGCACCGTTGGCGGCGAGGGTCTCGGCGATCGCCCGACCGAGTCCCTGCGAGGCCCCCGTCACGATCGCCACCTGGCCGCTCAAGTCGACGTGCAGCCGCTTTCCGGCGGCGACGGCTGAATCCTGCTTCTCGCTCATGGGGCGATTGGCTCCTGGAATGCTTGTTGGCTAGTCGGGAATGCCGCTCGACGCGGCGGCCCGGTTGATTCGCTTCAGAAGGCCTCGGAGAACCCGGCCGGGCCCGATCTCCCAGAAATGATCGACGCCTGCCGCGAGGAGGTGCTCCATCGATCGATGCCACTCGACGACGCCGCACACTTGCCGCGCGAGCAGCCGGCGGATGTCGTCGGGATCGTCGTGCGGCATGGCGTCCACGTTGCTCACGACGGGAATCCGCGGCGGGCGGATCTCGATCCCCGCGAGCACCGCGGCGAGACGGTCGACGGCATCCTGCATCAGCGGCGTGTGGAAGGCGCCGGCAACATCGAGCCGCACGCACTTCATGGCCCCCGCCGCCGCCGCGGCCGTCTCGAGCCGCTCGCAGGCCGACCGGTGCCCGGAAACGACCACGTTGCCGGGGCAGAGCACGTTCGCCACCGAAAGCACGTCCACGCCACGGGCCGCGTCGCACAGCCCCGCCACGACGTCGCGATCGAGGCCGAGCACGGCCACCATCATCCCCGGCGTCCGCTCAGCGCACTCCTGCATGGCCCGGCCCCGTTCGGCGACCACCCGGATCGCATCGGCAGGCTCGATCGCACCGGCGAAGACGAGTGCCGTGTACTCGCCGAGGGAGAGCCCAGCCGCCGCGGCGACCGATCCGAGCGGCGACTCGTCGCGGCTCGCGAGCACCTCGAGGGCCGCAAGGCTCGTCACAAGCAGCGCCGGCTGGCTGACGGCGGTCGTGTCGAGCTTTTCCTTGGGTCCAAAGCGGCAGATCGCCTCGAGGTCGTAGCCGAGAATGGAGCCAGCGAGGTCGAAGAGTTCGCGGACCTTCCCGTTTCCATCCGCCCAGCCGCCGACCATGCCGACCGCCTGCGCTCCCTGCCCCGGAAAAAGCACCGCAAGCTTGCTCAAAGCATCCCCCGGAAGGGGCCTCTTGAGGGGCAAACGAAATCGTGGGGATCGAAATCGAGGGGCCGAAGGATCATTCTTCCGACTTGATCACTCTTCCGACTTGATAACGATGCGGCCCATGTAGAAGCCGCAGCCGGGACAGATCCGGTGGGTCGGCGTGGCCTTGCCGCAATTCGGGCAGAACGCGAGTTGGCGGGGCGTGAGGAAGTCGTGGGCCCGCCGAGAACGCGTCTTTTGATTCGATTGCCGCCGCTTTGGAACTGCCATGATCGTCGAAACCCTGAAGCCTGAAACCGCCGGAAAACGGCCGTTTCCCGACGTCTCAACTGTAGCCGCAGCCCCACGGCCCGGTCAATCGTAAGGCCTCTTGGCCGGGTTGGCCGCGTTTTTTGCGGTGAGTCTGGCCTGGTGAGCTCGGGGCTGCCCGTGCCCCTGGCCGGACGCTCGCTTCGGTCCTCCAGACCTCCGTTCACTGCATGTCAGCTTCGCTTCGGCCCCGTGCCTTCGCTCGCTCCCATAGCCCGGCTACGGGGCACGGGCAGCCCCTCGCGGTCAAACGTTGCGGCAGATGAAAAAGGCAGCTTTGATGCTGAACGCTACCGGGGGGCGTGTTCGGGGGGTCGGGGAACGTTGAGGAGCATCAGGTGTATCCTCACCGTAGCGACGATGCTTCCGCTCCCCCGGCGGCAATGCGGTGTCCTTCAAACGCCACACCTTCAAACGCCACGGAGAACGCTTCTCACGAGCCGTTCCTCAGAACAGCCGGCCCTGGTCGGTGCGGCGGACGACGCCGAGGTGTTCCTCGCCGAGGGCCGTGAGCCGTCGGCCGCGGGGGGTGCGGACGACCAGCTCGCACCGCAGCAGGAACGGCTCCACGTCGTCCTCGAGCGTGTCGGGGGCGCTGCTCATCGTGTGGGCGATCGCCTCGATGCCGGCCGGGCCGCCGCCGAAGACGCGGTGGATCGTCTCGAGATACCGGCGGTCGAAGCCGTCGAGCCCGCGTTCGTCGATTCCCTGCATGTCGAGCGCGGTCCGCACGACGCCGACGTTCATCTCGTTCGCCGCTCGGCTCGTCGAGTAGTCGCGGATCCACCGCAGCCGGTTGTTGGCGAGCCGGGGGGTGCCGCGGCTGCGGCGGGCGATCTCCTCCGCCGAGGCGTCGTCCATCGGCATGTCGAGCTTCGCCGCCGACCTCCGCACGATCTCGGCGAGCTCCTCCACGCCGTAGAAGTCGAGGTGCTCACGCATCTGGAAGCGGTCGCGGAGCGGGGCGGAGATGAGCCCCGCGCGGGTCGTCGCACCGATGAGCGTGAAGGGACGCAGCGGCATGTTGATCGTGCGGGCGGCCACGCCGTCGCCGAGCGTGATGTCCACCCGAAAATCCTCCATGGCGGGGTAGAGAAACTCCTCCACCGCGATCGGAAGCCTGTGAATCTCGTCGATGAAGAGAACCGACCCCTCGACCGCGTTGGTCAGATAGGGGAGCAGGTCCTTCGGCGCGGCGAGCGCCGCACCGCTGGCGATCTGGAGGGTCGTGCCGAGTTCCCGCGGGATGCAGGTGGCGAAGGTCGTCTTGCCGAGCCCCGGCGGGCCGTCGAGGAGGATGTGGCCGAGCACTTCCTGCCGCTTCCTGGCCGCGTCCACCGCGATGAGCAGCCGCTCCATCACCTGCCGCTGCCCCACCATCTCCTCGAACCGCTGGGGACGCAGGGCCCTGTCCTCCCCGGTCGCCTCCTCCGGCGCCGCCACGGTCGGTTCTCGATAGCGTTCCATGCGGGGGCTCCGGGCCAGGGCGGGACGGGGCGGGCTTTTGAAAGCGTACGCGATCGCCCGCGTTGCGGGAAAGCTTTCGAGGCGGCCGGGGCTGCCGGGGGCTTCCTGGCATCCGCCGGCCGTGTATCCTTGAACGGTCGGCGATCCGACGCACCCGTAGCTCAATTGGATAGAGCGTCGGTCTACGGAACCGAAGGTTGCAGGTTCGAGCCCTGCCGGGTGTAGTTAGAGGGATAAGGGATAGTCCGGCCAATGGCACTTCCGCAACGGTTTCGGGGCTGATGAGCCACCGATGATCCTCGGGGAGGCGGCTCGAGTGGTACGCCGAGGTGTTTGAGAATCTTCCGGATCGGCCCTGGCTCCGTGATGAAGGCAATGAGCCGGATGGCGCCGCCACAGTTCGGGCACT
>CAZPEM010000054.1:0-19170 GCA_964585575.1 uncultured Chitinophagaceae bacterium | reverse complement strand
CGAGGTGCTCAACAACGTCGACCTGCCGCAGATGTTCTGGGTGAACCTGCTCGACCGTCCGCTGCCCCGGCCGCCGCAAGGGGCGGGCGCCCTCACGCAGGTGGGCTACATCCTGCTGCGGGAGGCGCCCGGTCTCCTGATCATGGGGGCTTATCTCGTGCTCCTGCCGCCGCTCCTTGCCGTGACGATCTTTCGCGGCTTCTTCAAGAAGATGGGATTCATCCGCTACATGGTGATGATGAATCTCATGCTGCTGATGCTCACGCTGCCGCTGAAGATGATCCTCCGCTGGACGGTGAACCTGAAGTACATCATCAGCATTCCGGAGTTTTCCCTGAACTTCTGACGCCGCTCCCCCGTCGGAGCTCCACACCATGCCCGCAACAGAACAAACTTGGCGAGACTTGAAGATCCTGCACGTCGTCTTCGGCGTGTCGGCCGTCGCGCTGCTCGTGGCCACCGTTGCGATGCTCGCGGCAGACCACGCCCGACCGTGGAAGAAGTATCAGCGGGAGTTTCGCGAGCTCGAGACCTGGACGGCCGCGGCGCGGGTCGCGGAGCAGGACTCCCGCGACTTCGACAAGACCAGGGCCGAACTGCGTCAGGCGGCGGATGAGGCGTCGCGGGCCGACCTCGACGCCTCGCTGGCGAAGGCGTTTCTCGACCAGGTCCGCACCGTGCCGGCGGACGCCCGGGCGGCCGAACTTGCCGAGAAGGACGTGGCCGGTCTCGCGGCCGAGCCCGATGGCGCCAAGCGGCTCGCCCTTCGCGGGGACCTTCTCGAGCGGTTTCGCGACATCGCGAGGCGGGCCAAGTTCCGTGAGGACCTGCTGGCGGGCGAGCTGAAGCTGCGAAAGGCCGAGCTCGACAAGGCGCGTGCCGACTACGAGTTGGCGGTCTCGAACGACGCCGGGCAGCAGCAGCTCGACTCGCTCCTCGCGATCGCCGACGCGAAGCGGTCGGAGGTTGCCTCGGCGAATCTCGAGCAGCAGGCGGCCAACACGCACCGCAAGTCGCTCGAGTCGCTCCTGCGGCAGATCACGGCGACGGAGGACGCCGCCGGCAAGGCGCTCGCCGACCACGAGCAGAAGCTCGCGATGCTCTCCAAGACCCTCGTGGATCGCGCCCCCAACCTCGGCAAGTCTCTGCTGGAGCTGCCGGTGCTCGACGCCTTCAACAGCCCGCTCAAAATCGACCAGATCTGGCTGCCGAAGCTCACGATCAACAACAACTTCCGCGACGTGGCCCGGTTCGACCGCTGCGTCACCTGCCACAAGGGAATCGACAAGTCGGCCCCGGGCGCGCCGGGTGAGCCGCTCTATTGCAGCACGGAGTCGCTGACGATCGCCCTGCCGACTCCCTCCGAGCCGGTGAAGTCGAAGGCCTCGGGCGAGGACTCCGACGGCAATCACCTGCTCGAGGACATGTATGGGATCCGTCTGTCGCCTCGCGGCCTGTTCCGCGAGGAGGATCCGACGGTGAGCGTCGTGGTGCCGGGCAGTCCGGCGGCCCAGGCCGGCGTGAGGGTCGGCGACGTGATCGTGGAAGTGGCCGGCACGAAGACCCTCGCCCGCGGGATGGCGGTTTCGAGCCTGCTGTCGCCGCCGAAGTGGGCCGCTCCCGTCACGGTCGAGGTCCGTCGTGGCGTGCCGGAGCCCTACACATCCCATCCCCGCCTCGATCTCTTCGTCGGCTCCACGAGCCCGCATCCGATGCAGTCCTTCGGTTGCACGATCTGCCACGAGGGGCAGGGAAGTGCGACGAGCTTCAAGTGGGCCAGCCACACGCCCAACAGCCCGAAACAGGCCCGCGAGTGGCACGACGAGCACGGATGGTTCGACAACCATCACTGGATCTTCCCGATGCTGTCGAACAGGTTCGAGCAGTCGAGCTGCCTGAAGTGCCATCACCAGGTGGTCGACCTCGAGCCGAGCCCGCGTTTTCCGGAGCCGCCGGCGGCGAAGCTCGTGGAGGGCTACCACCTCATTCGGCAGTACGGCTGCTACGGCTGCCACGAGATCAACGGCTACGCAGGTCCCGACAAGCGGATCGGACCCGACATGCGGCTCTCCCCCAACTACCACGAGGTGGCGCAGGCCGTGCTCTCGGATCCGGGGCTCGCCAAGCTCGGCCCGACCGCGGAGCGGTGGGCGAAGGATGTCGAGGGCGGGCCGGACGGACGGGCTGCCCGCGAGCGGCTCCGCGAGGCGATCGAAACCGACGCCCGCGCGGGAGCCGAGGCCAAGCTGTCGCCGCGTTCCCACCAGCTCGCCGTGCTGCTCAAGGATCCCGAGACGCCTGGTTCCCTGCCGAAGGTTGGCCCGAGCCTCCGCCACGTGAAGGACAAGGTCGGCTTCGACTGGGCCTACTCATGGCTCCGCGATCCGACCGACTTCCGGCCTTCGACGAAGATGCCGAAGTTCTTCGGCCTTTGGGAGCATCTCTCGGGCAAGGGACTCGAAGAGAGCGAGCGGTACGAACCGATCGAGATCCGCTCGATGATCACCTACCTGTCGGCGTCGAGCCAGCCGTTCGACTTCGTGAAGCCCTATGAGGGCATCACCGCCGCTCCCGACGTGGAGCGGGGGAAGAAGGTGTTCCAGGTTCGGGGCTGCCTGGCCTGCCACCAACACTCGGACTTCCCCGAGGCGAAGAGCACGCACGGCCCGAATTTGTCGCGGATGGGGGCGAAGGTCGCCTCGAACAAGACCGGCCCGGCCTGGCTCTACAGCTGGCTGCGTGAGCCCGCCCGCTACCATCCGAAGACGCTCATGCCGAACGTCCTGCTCGAGCCGGTGAAGCTCGCCGACGGACGGCTGAGCGATCCGGCCGCCGACGCGACGGCGTACCTGATGGCGTCGAACGACGGCTGGAAGCCGACCGGCATCCCCGCGGCCGACTCGCTGACTGCCGACGAGCGGAAGGCGACCGAGGAACTGGCGGTGATGTATCTGAAGGACCGCTTTCCGGCCGTGAAGGCGGAGGAGTATGCGAAGGGCGGTCTCCCGCCGGAGATGGCCGCGATCCAGGGTGACGAGCGGATGCTCCTGGGCCTCACGGCCAACGCAACCGACCGCGATCGAAAACTCCTCGAGTACGTCGGGAAGAAAACGATCGCGAAGCTCGCCTGCTACTCCTGCCACGACATTCCGGGCTTCGAGGATGCCAAGCCGGCCGGTGCGGCGCTCGCCGACTGGGGCCGGAAGGAATCGTCCAAGATCGCCTTCGAGCAGGTCTCGCATTTCGTCATGGCGCAGCTTGCCGGTCATGATCCCCATGGCGGCGGCCATCATGGTCACGCTGGTGCGAATGGGCCGCATGGCGGAGGCAAGGAGACGCATGGCCCGACCGCGATGGACAAGAGCGGAAAGACCGTCCCGGCCGATCCGACGGTGGCGTCCGACCTCGCCTACGCGAGCACCGAAGAGCCTCACGTGAGCCCCGAGTCGGTCGATCCCGACACCGGCTATTTCCTCTCTCGGCTCCTCGCGCATGACCGCCAGGGCTTCCTCTGGCAGAAACTTCGGGCGCCTCGGAGCTACGACTACAAGAAGGCCGAAAACAAGTCCTACAACGAGCGATACCGCATGCCGAAGTTCCCGTTCAACGACGCGCAGCGGGAGGCGGTGATGACGTTCGTGCTGGGACTCGTGGCCGAGCCTCCGGCGCCGCAGTTCGTGAATACTCCGGGGCCGCGCGAGCAGGCGAGGCTCGACGGCCTCAAGGTCGCCGAGCAGTACAATTGCGGCGGCTGCCACGCGCTCGAGCTCGATCGGTGGGACATCCGCTACCGCCCGGACTCGCTCGGCGATTCGCCGAAGTTGGCCGACTATCCGTTCCTCGCGCCGCGATTCACGTCCGAGCAGGTCGCCGAGTCGCTCGCGACCGACCGCCAAGGCCGCCGGAAGGCGGTGCTCCATGGCATGCCGGTGCTCGACCCCGAAACGGGCCGGCCGCAGCGAGTGGACGAGGATGGGGTGCCCGTCGAGGAGGGGGATGCGGAGGCGGTGGTCCATCATCCGTTCATGCTCTTCAAGGACGCCCTCGTGGACGGCGAGCCTCGGCCGGTCGGAGCGCAAAACCTGCTCGTGCCCGACGACGCTCTTACGGCCGGCAAGCGGTATCCGGCCCGCGGTGGCGATCTGGCGAGGCTGCTCTTTCCGGTGGTGATCCGTGACGAGAAGGTGATCAATCCCAACGTGAAGCCCGACGACGCCTGGGGCTGGCTGCCGCCTCCACTGGTGGGTGAAGGTCTCAAGGTTCAGACCGGCTGGCTCCACCGATTCCTGCTCGAGCCGCACACGATCCGTCCGGCGGCTGTGCTGCGTATGCCGAAGTTCCATTTCGGATCCGAGGAATCTGGCAAGCTCGTGAACTACTTCGCGGCGGTCGACGGGGCCGACTTCCCGTACGACTACGATGCCCGCTACGAGCAGTCGTCGCTCGCTGCCGCGGAGGCGTCGCATCCGCGCCACCTCTCCGACGCGCTCAAGATCGTCACCAACGGCAACTACTGCGTGAAGTGCCATCTGCTCGGCAGCTACTCGCCGCCCGGCAATCCGAAGGCGCTCGCCCCGCAGCTCGAGCGGATCCATCAGAGGCTCAGGCCCGACTACACCCACGACTGGATCGCCAACCCGAAGCGGTTCCTCCCGTACACGGGCATGCCGGTGAATATTCCGTTCGACCAGCCGGTGAGCCAGGATCTCTATCGCGGCACGAGCGAGCAGCAGGTCGCCGCGCTCACCGATCTGCTCATGCACTTCGACGCGTTCGCCAAGCGAAACCTTTCGCTCGAGGCGTTTCTGCGGCAGCCGCCTCCCGCAGCGCCGCAGTCGGCAGCGCCGCAGTCTGCATCGCCGCAGCCGGCCGACGAACGCGGGGCTTCTTCGCGTGCCGGCGGAAGAAATACCCTCCCCTTGCGGGTGCCCGAACGTACAATCGAACAGGTTGGGATCAGGCCGATTGCGGAGCCGGCGAATCCGGCTCCGCAGCAGTGACGATCCCGGCTTCGCGGCACGAACATCCGCCTCCATCGAAAGCGAGACCATCCATGAATTCCCCTGGCGTCGTGCGATCGGCCCTCACGGTAGTGCTTTTGGTTTCGGCGGTCGCTCCGGCAGAGCTCGCCTCGGCAGAGGAGTGGGGCACGCTCAAGGGACGGTTCAAGTTCGGCGGGGCGGCCCCGCAGGCGGCGGCCTTGAAGGCCGACAAGGATGCCGAGGTCTGTGGCAAGCACAAGCTGCTTTCCGAGGAACTTGTCGTCGGGGCGGACGGCGGCGTGGCGAACGTCGTCGTGTTCGTCCGCGACAAGGAAGTGAAGGTGCATCCCGACATGGCGGCCCTGAAGAACTCGAAGGCTGTTATGGACAACAAGGACTGCAGATTCGAGCCGCATGTCTTGTTCGTCCAGACCGGCCAGCCGTTCGTCATCAAGAATTCCGACACGGTCGGCCACAACAGCAACGTCCAGACGATCAAGAATCCGGCGGAAAACAAGATCATTCCGGCCAACGGCGAAGCGACGGCCACGTTCAAGTTGGAAGAAGCGATCCCGGCTTCGGTCACCTGCAACATTCATCCCTGGATGAAGGCCTGGGTCGTGGTCCGCGACAATCCCTATGCGGCCGTGTCGAAGCCGGACGGTTCGTTCGAGATCAAGAACCTGCCCGCCGGAGAACTGGAGTTCCAGTTCTGGCACGAGAAGGCCGGATACCTTGGCGAGGCCACGGTCGGCGGCAAGTCGGAGAAGATGGCCCGGGGCCGGAAGAAGCTCAAGATCGCGGCCGGTGAAAACGACCTTGGAGAGATCGTGCTCGATGGGAAGATGTTTCAGAAATAGTCACGGAGATAAGGCCGGGCGGCTTGCGGCCCTCACCGTGGCCTTCGTCGCTGTCGCTTCGGTCGGCTGTGGCAAGCCGAGGGTAGCCACGCCCGGCCCTGATCGGCAGGCCTCGACCGTCATCCGTGAGAAGCTCGTGACGGCTTCGGCCGGCGGGGGCGGGGCGGCGGCCGCGGCCTCTACCGGAACCGGCTGGGGGGCGCTCAAGGGGCGTTTCGTGTTCGTCGGCGCCGTCCCGGCTGACCGGCCTCTCGTCGTTGACAAGGACACCGAGGTGTGCACGAAGGGGGGCAAGAAGCTCCTCGACAGGTCGCTGCGGGTCGACCCATCGACCAAGGGCCTGGCCGACGTCGTGGTTTTCGCCCGCAAGACCAGCCGGGTGAAGGATCCGTCGCCTCCGTCGGAACCGGTCGTTTTCGACCAGAAGGAGTGCGAGTTCCTGTCGCAGGTGCTCGCGGCCCGCGTCGGCCGGCCCATCGCCGTGAAGAACAGCGACCCGATCGGCCACAACACGAACATCGCCGGAACCGCGTTCAATCAGATCATCGAGGTGGGCAAGACCGTCTCATACGTTCCGACCGGTGAGATGGGTATGCCGCAGTCCGTGACGTGCAACATCCACCCCTGGATGAAGGCGTATATGATCTTTCGCAAGGATGGTTACGTCGCGGTGAGCGGCGTCGATGGGTCGTTCACGATTCCCGATCTCCCGGCCGGCGAGACCATCGAGTTCCAGGCCTGGCACCCGCGGTCGATGGCGGCCAACCAGGTGCTCGGGCTGGAAGTGCCGTCCGTGAAGTGGAACGCCAAGGGCAGGTTTCAGGTGAAGATCGATCCGGACGGCACCATGGATCTCGGCACGATCGAGGTGCCCGCAGCTCTCTTGGGAGGTTGATGACGAAGGTCATGTCGAAGCACACGTCCACGCAGCCTGTGTCCGTCCGCCCCCTGCTGTCGCTGCAGGGCGCGGCGTTGGTCGGCCTCATGGCGGCCGTCTTCGCCGTCGGCTGTGGGCCGACGCCAGCCGCATCGTTCCGGACCAACATGGTGATGTCCGCCAAGCAGCGGCTCACGTCGGATCAGGAGCGGCAGGTGGCGACGATCGTCGAGGCGATGTTCGGCACGCCCGACGAGCCGGTCGCGCTGCCGGAGACGGGGCTCGACGAGGCGAAGCTGTTGCTCGCGGCCGGTCCGGTCCGAAGCGACATCGTGGGCCGAAAGAACGGCCTCTATCGCGAGCATTGCGTTCACTGCCACGGCATCACGGGCGACGGGCTCGGCCCCACGGCGGCGTTCCTGAATCCCTATCCCCGCGACTACCGTCCGGGCGTGTTCAAGTTCAAGAGCACGGAGCGGGCCGACAAGCCGACCCACGCCGACCTGAAGCGGATTCTCCACAACGGCATCGTCGGCACGTCGATGCCCTCCTTCGCCCTGCTCGGCGATGCCCAGGTCGATGCCCTCGTCGAGTACGTGAAGTACCTCAGCATGCGGGGCGAGACGGAAATCGCGCTCATGCAGGCCTACTTCGAGCTCGACGACGACGCGCGGGGAAAACTGCCCGAAACGCGGGAGTTCCTCGTGGACGAGGTGCTTGCCGGCGTGGCGGAAAAGTGGAAGTCGGCGGCCGACGCGGCGATCCCGGTCCCGGAGATGCCGGCCGACATCGATCTCGCCGCGTCGATCGCGAAGGGGAAGGAGCTGTTCCATGGCGACAAGGCGAACTGCGTGAAGTGCCATGGCGTCACCGCGCTCGGCGATGGTCAGGCCAACGACTACGACGACTGGAACAAGGCGATCGTGGATTTCGGCAGGGAGATCGCGGGCGGCCGCGAGCAGGCGGCCAAGACCTCCACGGCCGAGATGAGCCCCGACGAACTGGCGGAGCACAAGGCCACGCTTGCCTGGCTCGAGAAGAGCCGGCAGGTGCTCGACGGTGACTCGCTCCGGCCGCGGACGATTCCGCCGCGGAACCTGCGGCAGGCCGTCTATCGAGGCGGTCGGCGTCCGCTCGACCTCTACTATCGGATCCACGCGGGCATTCATGGCGCGCCCATGCCGGCTGCCAAGGGGACGATTCCGCCCGAGGAAATCTGGCACATCGTGAACTACATCCGTTCGCTTCCCTACGAGTTCGACGGCGAACTCGGAGCCGACAGGTCGATGGTCGCCTCCGGACGCTGAATCCTTCCACCCACAACTCTCATGAAACGCTTCGCCGGGATCTTTTGGAGCCTGCTGTTCCTCGCGGTGCCGGTGCTCGGCGTCGCGGTCTTCGCCGTGGCGCCGTCGATCGACGTCTGGCTTCCGAAGGACGTTTCCGAACACGGCAGCCAGATCGACGGGCTCTTCTATTTCATCCTCGCGCTCACGGGCGTCGTCTTCGTCGCGACGGAGTTGCTGCTCTTTTGGTTCATCTGGAAGTACGACGAGTCGAACACGAAGGGGCCCGCCACCTACATCCACGGCAGCCACACCCTCGAGGTGGTCTGGACGATCATCCCCGCGGTCGTGCTGCTCTTCCTGGCGATCTATCAGATGAACACCTGGGCCGACGTGAAGATGCGGCGGCCGGTGATGGCGCCGACGGTCGAGGTCGTGGCGAGGCAGTTCGAGTGGCGGCTGCGTTATCCGGGGCGGGATGGCCAGCTCGGCACGCCCGACGATCTCTTTCTCGTGAACGACCTCCATCTGCCGGTGGACGAGGACGTGCTCGTGCAGCTCAAGAGCATGGACGTGTTGCACAGCTTCTTCCTGCCCAACCTGCGGGTGAAGCAGGACGCCGTGCCCGGCATGAAGATCCCGGTCTGGTTCAAGGCGAAGGAGACGGGTGAATACGACCTCGTCTGCGCCGAGCTCTGCGGCTGGGGCCACTACAAGATGAAGGGCCGCGTCACGTTCGTGACCCGGCCCGAGTTCGACGCCTGGCTCGAGCGGATGTACCTCGAGCAGGAAGCGACGCAGCCCGAGAACGGAGAGGCAATGCCATGAGTACCGCCACGATTCCCGCCGGAGCCCCGGCGACCCTGCCTTCGAAGCCGTCTCCCAGGTCCCGCCCGGTGGCCGAGTTTCTCTCGACCTACGTCTTCTCGAAGGATCACAAGGTCATCGGTCTGCAGTTCCTCTTTTCGACGCTTCTCTGGTTCCTCATCGGCGGCCTGCTGGCGCTGGCGGTCCGCTGGCAGGTGGCCTGGCCGTGGTCCGACGTGCCGGTGCTCGGCAAGCTCTTCGCCCAGGAGGGCGGCCAGATGAGCCCCGAGTTCTACACGATGCTCTTCACGATGCATGCGACGGTGATGATCTTCCTCGTCATCATCCCGATCCTCGCCGGTGCGTTCGGCAACTTCTTGATCCCGCTGATGATCGGCGCCGACGACATGGCGTTTCCGACGCTGAACATGCTGTCGTACTGGTTCATGTGGCCGGCGTTCATCGCCTTCGGGGCGAGTTTCTTCGTCGAGGGTGGAGCCGCCGCTGGTGGCTGGACGAGCTATCCGCCGCTCTCCACGAATCCCGCGTCAAGCCCCGGAAGCGGCATGGGGCAGACGCTGTGGCTCGTGGGGCTGACGTTCGTCGGCGTCTCTTCGATGCTCGGCAGCGTGAACTACATGACGACGATCATCCTGATGCGGGCTCCCGGCATGACGATGTTTCGGCTGCCGATGACGATCTGGGCGATGTTCATCACGGCCGTGCTTCAGGCGTTCGCGCTGCCGGTGCTCACGGCCGCGGGCTTCATGCAGCTCGGCGACCGGATGCTCGGCACGGGGTTCTTCTCCCCCGAGGGCAACGTCGTCAACAACGCCATGGTCGGCGCGGGCGGCGGCCAGCCGCTTCTTTGGCAGCACCTCTTCTGGTTCTACAGCCACCCGGCCGTCTACATCATGATCCTGCCGGCGATGGGAATGGTCTCCGACATCATGACGACCTTCGCCCGCAAGCCGCTGTTCGGCTATCGGCCGATGGTCTACTCGATCGCCGGCATCGCAGGGCTGGGGTTCATCGTCTGGGGCCATCACATGTTCATGTCGGGTATGAACCCCGCCCTCGGCATCACGTTCATGGTGTCGACGATCATGATCGCCCTTCCGAGCGCCGTGAAGACGTTCAATTGGCTCGGCACGCTCTGGGGTGGCCGCATCCAGTTCACGACGGCGATGCTGTTTGCGATGTCGTTCGTGTCGATGTTCATCATCGGCGGCCTGTCGGGCATCTTCATGGCTGCGACGCCGGTCGACATCTTCATCCACGACACCTACTTCATCGTGGCCCACTTCCACTACGTGCTCTTCGCCGGCACGGCGATGGGCGTCTGGGCCGGCATCTACTACTGGTTCCCGAAGATGTTCGGCCGGACGATGAACGAGTTTTGGGGGAAGGTGCACTTCTTCCTGACGTTCATCTTCCTCAACGGCACGTTCTTCACGATGCACATCCTCGGGGCGGTGGGCTTTCCGCGGCGGCTCGCCGACGCCTACCACTACGAGACGTTCCATCATCTCCAGCCGATGAACGCCTTCATGACCTGGTGCGCGATCGGGATGGTGGCCTCCCAGGCGATCTTCGCCGTCAACTTCTTCTGGAGCATGTTCTTCGGGCCGGTCGCGGGGCGGAACCCTTGGAACGCGAACACGCTCGAATGGACCGCCCCGAGCCCTCCCGGCCACGGCAACTTCGACTTCCAGCCGGTGGTCCACCGCGGGCCGTACGAGTTCTCGGTTCCGGGCATGGAAAAGGACCATCTCATGCAGACCGATCCGCCCGTGGCGATGCCCGCCGTTGCACACCCAGCGATGGCGCACTAGGCGAGGTCGGGGCAATCCTTCGATGTCCATTCGCTCCATCCACTGGCCCCACGCCGTCGCCTGCCTGCTCGTGGCGGTCACGGCGGTGCTGCTCTGCTTCGGGGCGCTCGTGACCACGTTCGACGCCGCGATGGCGGTGCCCGACTGGCCGGCGACGTATGGCCACAACATGTTCCTGTTTCCGCTCGCCGAGTGGCTCCACGGCCCGTGGGACCTCTTCCTCGAGCATGGGCACAGGCTCCTGGGCGCCGCCGCCGGAATGGTGACGCTCGTGCTCGCCGCGGCGACGTTCATGCAGGAGCGACGGCGGATCGTCCGCTGGCTCGTCGTGGCCGCGGTGGCGCTCGTGATCGTCCAGGGGCTTCTGGGGGGCGCGAGGGTGCTGCTCGACGACCGCACGATCGCGAAGGTGCATGCCTGCACCGGTCCGTTGTTCTTCGCCGTCGCCGTCGCGATCGCCACCCTCACGGCGAGCGGTTCGATCGCGGGCCGGCGGTCGGCCCTCGACCTGGGCGGAGACACTCCGGCTCGAGCGGGAGACGTGAACGTGCTC
Organism: uncultured Chitinophagaceae bacterium; assembly: GCA_964585575.1. GTDB lineage: Bacteria > Planctomycetota > Planctomycetia > Pirellulales > UBA1268 > UBA4655. Next base: position 7,970 of record CAZPEM010000054.1, on the reverse strand, counting down.
CCGGCGACCTCGGCCTGCCTCGTGGCCGCAAGCTACATCCAGCTCGTCGCCGGGGCCCAGCTGCGGCACCTCGATGCCTCGCTCGACCCGCAGACATTCCGGCAGATCGTCGTGGTGCACCTCGTGGGAGCGGCGGTCGTGGCGGTGCTGGCGGCCGTTTCGGCCGCGGCAGCCTGGCGGCGACCGGGCCCGGCGCCGCGGGGGTGGGCGACGGGCGTCTTCCTGCTCATCGCCTGTCAGGTGATCCTCGGCGGAGCGGCGTGGGTCGCCAACTGGGGCGTGCCCGCGGTCGCGCAGGGGAGCATGCTCGATGCGATCGCACCCGCCGGTCCCGTCGTGGCCCGCAGCCTCCAGGGCTCCGTCGTGGTGACGCTTCACGTCGTGCTGGGGATGGCGATCCTCGCGGCGAGCGTCGTGCTCGCGATCCGGGCCGGGGCGGCACCGATCGCGTCGTCCTGCCTGGAAGCCGCGAAGCCGCAGCGGGCGGGGGCCGTCGCATGAAGCCGGCCGTGTCCGCCCTCGCCGCCGATGGATCGATTCCCGGAGCCGCCGCGTCGGTTCCCGTCGGCTCGACGTTTCGCGACATCGCGATGCTCGTCCGCCCCAGGATCGCCGTGATGGTGCTCGTCACCGTCGTGGCCGCGATGGGGCTCACCGTCGCCGGCCCGCAGGAGGCCGTCGGCGTCCCGGTCCCAGGGAGGCTCGCCGTCGCAATGCTCCTCGCGGGCACGGCGCTCGTCGCGGCGAGTTCGAGCATCGCCAACCAGATTCTCGAGAGGTCCACCGACCGCCTCATGCCCCGCACGGCCCGCCGACCGCTGGCGGCCGGTCGCATGAGCCCAGCGGTCGCCTGGGGCTGGACCGCGGCCACGCTCGCGGCTGGAACGACGATGATCGTCGTCGCGGCCGGGGCCTGGGCGGCGGTTGCGGCAGGCTTCACGTGGCTTCTCTACCTCGTCGCCTACACGCCGATGAAACGCACGACGCCGCTCAACACCGCCGTCGGGGCGATCGCGGGCGCGATGCCGGTGGCGATCGGCTGGTGCGCGGCGGGTGGGCCGGAGCGGCTCGCGGTGGGAGCCTTCGGGCAGGCGCTCGCCGTCGCGGCGCTGGGCACGATCCTCTACCTTTGGCAGTTTCCGCACTTCATGGCGATCGCCTGGCTCTACCGTGAGCAGTACTCGGCGGCCGGACTGAAGATGCTCACCACCGTCGACCCCAGCGGCCTGCGGGCGGCCGGGCAGTCGATGGCTGCGGCGATGGCGATGGTGCCGGCGAGCCTCGTGCTCGCCGTGCCGACGGGCAGCGCGAGGCTTTTCTTCGCTTCGGCGATGCTCGCGGTGCTCTACCTCGCCGCCACGATCCAGTTCGCGATCCGCCGGGACGACCGGTCCGCTCGGCGGCTCCTTTTGGCCTCGCTCGGAACCCTCCTGGGCCTGCTCTCGGCGAGCATGCTCCTGGGCGGGCGCATCGGGTAGTATTTCGGTTCCAGCACACCCCTCGAAAGCAGACATGAGTTCCTCCTCGATCGCCCTCGGCGGCGGCCACTCCCATGCACACGACTCCCACCACGGATCCCATGGCGGCGGCCACGGCGATCATGGCGGCCATGAGCATGGAGGGCACGTGCACCTCCAGTATCAGCCCGGCCTGCCGCTCTCCCGCGGCAAGCTCATCATGTGGCTGTTTCTCTCGACGGAGATCATGTTCTTCGCCGCGCTCCTGGGCAGCTACGTCGTGCTGCGGTTCGGTGCGCTCGTCTGGCCGAAGCCCCACCACGTGCACCTGAGCGAGCCGATCGGCGCCTTCAACACGTTCGTGCTGATCTGCTCGAGCGTGACGATCGTGCTGGCGCTCGAGTCGGCGCGGGCGAACAAGACCGGCGCCGCGAAGCTCTGGATGCTCCTCACGCTGCTGCTCGGCTCGCTCTTCCTCGGCATCAAGGGCTACGAGTACCAGGCGAAGTTTTCCCACGGCATCTTTCCCTGGGCTCCCCGCAGCCGGATTCACGAGAAACCCGATCTCTACTACGGCTCCGCCGTCCGTGCCCGGCTTGGCGAAGCGGACATCATCGACCGGCTCAAGACGCTCGACGAGACTCCCGCCGACAAGCTGTCCGTCGCCGAACTCCGCGGCCGTCAGAGCCTCGCCGACATCCGGAAGATGCTCGCCAATCCCGACCAGGGCGCCTTCGACATGGCCGTCGTCGCCGACCAGGTGATGCCGCTGGCCGCCGAGGGCGGGCACGGGTCTGCGGATCATTCCGGGGGCTCGCACGGTCACAGCGGCGGGCTCAACGACGTCTTCCCCTGGCTGAAGCTGCCGATCGTGATCCCCGGCGGCAACATGTGGGCGAGCACCTACTTCCTCGTGACGGGCTTCCACGCTGTGCACGTCGCCGTGGGCCTGCTCGTGTTCGCGATCATGCTCACCTGGACGCTGAATGCGAAACGAGCCGGCGCGATCGAAAACATCGGCCTCTATTGGCACTTCGTCGATCTCGTGTGGATCTTCCTGTTCCCGCTCCTCTACCTCTTCTGACCCGCGGAATTCCATTCATGCACACCAGTCCATCCCACGGCGGACCGACGGACGACACGGCCGGAAGACACGGGCCTGTCACCCGGCCGGGCGACCTTGCGAGCCATGTCGACGAGCGGCATCACGATCAGCACGGCGAGCATCATGGCGGCGAGCATCATGGCGGATTGGGAACCTACCTCGCCGTGTTCCTCGCCCTCTGCGGCCTGACGACCCTGTCATTCTTCACGTATTCGCCCTACTGGCCCTGGCGGGACGAACCGCAGGTCGGCTGGGCCTTCATGATGGCCGTGTCCTGCACCAAGGCGATGCTCGTCGTGCTCTTCTTCATGCACGTGCTCTGGGAGGCGAACTGGAAATACGTCCTCACGATTCCGGCGGCCATGATGGCGATCTTCCTCGTGATCATGCTCATCCCCGACATCGGAATGCGGTCGAGGATGGTGTCGCAGGAGAGGCTGCTCTACATGGCCAAGCCGAGCGATCGCCTGCTCCTCGAGCGGGCTTCCGCCAACTCGCCACTCGCGGAGCCGGCGGCGCATTGAACAGGATCCTGCCCAGCGACGCGTCGAACATGCCCGGGCGGCCGGGATCGACGGTATTGGTCCTGCTGTCGCTGCTCGTGGTCCTGCTTCTCGGCTGCGGTCGCGAGTCGGGTTCGGCGGCTACTCGACCCCCGAAAGGGATGCCGCTGCCGGCACCGGAGAAGATGGCCCCCGGCGAGCCTGCCAAGGCCTTCACGCTCGTCGGCACCGATGGAGAGGCCTTCGACTCCAGGTCGCTCGAGGGGAAGGTGTGGATCGGAAGCGTCTTCTTCGCCAACTGCCCCGGCCCGTGTTTCCGCGAAAACCAGTCGATCGCGGAAATCCTCAGAGAACTCGATGATCCTTCGCTCGTCGCGGTGAGCCTCACCTGCGATCCCGAAAACGACACTCCCGAGACGCTTCGTCGCTACGCGGAGCGGTTCGAGGCCGACCCCGCGCGATGGAAGTTCCTCACCGGCGACATGGCCGTGATCAAGGAGGTCGCCAACAAGACGTTCCTGCTGCCCGCCGAGGTTGGCATCCACTCCGAGCGGGGCGTCGTGTTCGATCGGAAGGGGCGGCTCCGCGGAAGCTTCCATCTGCTGCAGGCCGACCGTGTCCGGGAGATGAAGAAGCTCCTGCGAGAGGTGCTCGCCGAGGACAAGGAAAAGGAAGCCGCATGACGACGGCCCTCGCGTCATTTTGCGGATCGATCGCTGCGGCGGCCTTCCTCGCCGTGCATCCACTGGCCACCGTCAACGCCGTCCTCAACGCGGTCGCGACGATCCTGTTGGTCGTGGGCTGGGTCCTCATCCGGCAGGGGCGTTGGCAGGCCCATCGTACGGCGATGGTGGCGGCGTTCGCGGTGTCGGCGGTGTTCCTCGTCTGCTACCTTTCCTACCACTGGCTCGTCGGCCACGTGCCCTTCTCGGGGAGGGGCAACGCGAGAATCGTCTACTTCACGATCCTCGTGTCGCACATCATCCTCGCGGCCCTCGTGCCGGTGCTCGCGATCTCGATGTTCGTGCTCGCCTGGCGGGGCCGCTGGGAAGCCCACCGCCGGCTCGGCCGGGTCACCATGCCGATCTGGCTCTATGTCTCGGTGACCGGCGTGGTGATCTACCTCATGCTCTACCACCTCTTTCCGGCCCCCGCCTCGGAGGCCGTGGCCGGCCTATAATGGTTTGGCCGAGGAGTTGGACCATGCGCCGGAAGATCGCGAGACAAGCCCTGCTGGCGGTGGCGGTCGCCATGGTCGTCGTGGCATGGTCGGGGACGTGCGCCGCCTGCCCCAACTGCAAGGATTCGCTCGCTGGATCGTCGGGCGAGACGATGAACGTCGCCCGCGGCTACGCGTTGAGCATTCTGATCATGCTCGGAATGCCGTTCACCCTGGCCGGCTCCTTCGGGCTCTATGTCTGGCGGGAGATGCGGCGGATGCGGCGTGAATCGGCTGCAGCCCCGGACTCGCCGGCGAGCCTGCAGAAATCATGAAGACGAAATCCGGTCCGCCCCGCAACTATCTCGGTCGGGGCGAGCAACGTCGGCTGTTCTGGACCTGGATGCCGCTCGCCCTCGTGGTCCTGCTCGTGGCCGGATGGCTCGAGCGGACCTACGTTCGCCGTGACGACGAACCCGGGATGGAACAGGTCGACACGGTGGTGCCGTTTGGCGGAGAGAAGGTGCCCGACGCGGTCGTGATCGAGCGCGAAGAGCCGGAAGCGGTGGACGAAACGGCGCTCGACCTCGGCGCCCCGGCGCGGACGCTTGCGACCGTCCGCGACGACACGGTCTTTCGAGACGGCGACAGGAATGCCTGGTTCTCGCTCTGGCAGACGCTCCGGAGCACCGACCCCGTGGTGCTCAGGAAATCGCCGGCGACGAGCGTCTCGTTCGCGGAACTCTTCGGCCAGCCCAAGGCCTTCCGCGGCAGGCTCGTGAGGTTCACGGGGCTCGTCAAACGGCTGCAGTACGTGGAGGCGCCGGCGAACGACTCGAACATCGACGGCTACTGGCAGGCGTGGGTGCGGCCCGATCTCGGTCCCCCGACTCCCATCGTCGTGTATTTTCTCGAGATTCCGGCCGGGTTTCCGACCGGGGAGCGGATCGAGGAGCGGATCGAGGTCGTCGGCTACTTCTTCAAGCGTTGGGCCTACCAGGCCACCGACGCCATCCGCACGGCCCCGCTCGTCGTCTCTCGCACGCCGTATTCCATCGAAGGCGTGAAGCAATCCTCGCCGATGGACTGGGTCGGATCGATCGCCATGGCGACGATGTTGGGCGTCGTCGTGCTCTCGGCCGTGGCGGCGTGGCTGGCGAACCGCGGACCCCCGAGGAGGCTGGAGCAACCCTCGGGCGACCTCTCTGAAGAGTTGGAGGGAGTCGAGATGGAATCGACCGAGGAGGCGCTTCGTCGGCTCTCCCGGGAAGGCTTCGCCTCTGCGGCCGACGCGGCGCCGGCGGCGGGACGGTCGCCGACGGATGTGCCGCTGAACGAAAGGAGCGACGGATGAATCTGCGTCGGGTTGGCATGTCGGCGGTCGTGGCAATGACGGTGGCGTCGGTGATCGCCGCGGCCGAGGGCTCTGCGGAGGTTCCGCTGCGGATCCGCCAGTCGCTCGCGACCTACCTCGACACGTTCAAGCTCGGGCCCGACGCCCGTGGATCGCTCGACGCGGAATCGGGCTGGTCGGAAGCGAAGCAGAACCTCTGCCTGCGGCTTCTGATGCGGCTCCTCTCGGCGCCGTCCGGGCCCGCGGCGGAATGGCGGGCGCATGCCGGGCCGTTCGCCGAGGCCCTCCGTTCGCCGGAGCTTTTTCGCGACAGGCTCGTCCGTGTCGAAGGCCTCGCCGTCTTCGTGGCTCCGGTGAAGCTTCCGCCGGACCAGGCCGAGCTCCACGACCGACGCTCGTTCGATCTCGTGAGGATCGTCGCCAACGACGGCGGGGTCGTCGACGTCGTCACCGACGCGGCGCCGAAGGCATGGAAGCGGTGGGCGGCGATCGAGGAGCGTGCGGCGGCCGTCGGGGTCGCGGTGAGCGGCCTCGCAGCGGAGGGCGCGGTCGGGCCCGCGCCGACGCCGTCCGATCCGTCGCAGGCGGCCTGGCCCGGCGAGCCGCAGAGGCTGCTCGTCGTGGCGACGCGGGTCGCATGGTTCCCCGAAACGCCGCTCGGCCGGCTCGGCATGGACTACGGGCTCTTCGACACGGTCGTCGACGGGGCGAAGCTCGTATCAGCCGACGCCGACGCCTTCTACGCGATGCTCGCGGCGGTGGGACGGGGCACCAGGGCTGGAATCGAGAAGGTCGCGATGCCGATCGAGGACCCGATCCCGCTCATCGATCCTCGGGCAAGGTGGATGGAATCCCACCGGGGGGATGCGGTGCGGCTGTCGGGCGTGGCCAGGCGGGCGATGCGGATCGCCGTGGACGACCCGGCCCGTCGGGCCGAACTGGGCTCCGACCACTACTGGGAACTCTACGTCTTCATGCCGACGCCGACGATCCAGATCGGTTCAACGATCCAGGACAGCTTTCCGGTCGTCTGCTGCGTTCGGTCGCTGCCCTCGGACATGCCGTATGGCGACTCGATGTCGGAGTGGGTTGAGGTGGACGGCTTCGCCATGAAGCAATATGCCTACACGCTGCCCGGGGACGACAAGCAGCCGCGAGACGGCGATGGCAAAGCCGGCGATGCCAAACCGGGGAATGCGGCGAAGGAGCGGCGAGAGACGCCGTTGTTCATCGCTCGCCAGGCGATCTGGAAGCCGGCACCGTCGACGAAGGAACTGACGTCGACGCTCGGCTGGGTGTTCATGGGCCTCGCCGCGACGCTGGCCATCGCCATGATGGCGGCGGGATGGTCGATGTCCCGCAAAAGCGGCCGAAGAAACCGCGAGGCATTGCCCGATCGCGTCGAAATCAAGTAGGAAACCAGCCGAAAAATCCCCCAGGAGCCCCTCATGCGACGCGCGAAAATCTCGATCATCGGAGCAGGAAACGTCGGTGCCACCACCGCCCATTGGTGTGCGGCCGCGGAACTCGGCGACATCGTCCTGCTCGACATTCCTGCGACCGAGGGAATGCCCGCAGGCAAGGCGCTCGACCTCTTCCAGGCATCGCCGATCGTGGGGTTCGATGCGGCCATCACCGGCTCGACCGACTGGGCGGCCACCGCGAAGAGCGACGTCGTCGTCGTGACCGCGGGCATCGCCCGCAAGCCCGGCATGAGCCGTGACGACCTGCTCTCCACGAACGCCAAGATCGTCGGGGACTGTGCCGCGAAGATCCGCGACACGAGCCCCGAGGCCGTCGTGATCGTGGTGAGCAATCCGCTCGATGCCATGGTTCAGCGGACGTTCCAGGTGACCGGCTTCCCGTCCGCCCGCGTCATCGGCCAGGCGGGCATCCTCGACACGGCCCGCTACCGCGGCTTCCTCGCCATGGAGCTCGGCGTGAGCGTGGAGGACATCTCCGCGATGCTCCTCGGCGGCCACGGCGACACGATGGTGCCGATCCCGAGCTGCACGAGCGTCGGCGGCATCCCGGTCACCCAGCTCATCAAGCCCGACCGTCTCGAGCAGATCGTCTCCCGCACCCGGACCGGCGGCGCCGAGATCGTGGGCCTTCTCAAGACCGGCAGCGCCTACTACGCCCCGGCGGCGGCGACCGCGCAGATGGTCGAGGCGGTCGTCCGTGACAAGAAGCGGGTCGTTCCTTGCGCCGTCTACTGCGACCGCGAGTACGGCGTCGGCGGCTACTTCGTCGGCGTGCCGGTGGTGCTCGGCTCGGCCGGCGTGGAGAAGATCATCGAGCTTTCGCTCGAGCCCTCGGAGCGGGCCGCCCTCGACCACAGCATCGCCGCGGTGAAGGAGCTCGTCGCCGCGATGAACGCGCTCACCGGCTG
>CAZPEM010000053.1:0-19542 GCA_964585575.1 uncultured Chitinophagaceae bacterium | reverse complement strand
GGACTTCGGCAAATTCAAGTACCAGCAAAAAAAGAAGCAGCACAAGACCCACGTCCACCACACGAAGATCAAGGAGATCAGGCTGCGGCCCAAGACGGGCGAGCACGACATCGAGTTCAAGGTGAACCAGGCGAAGGGATTCCTTCAGCACAAGGACAAGGTGATCGTTTCGGTCGTGTTTCGCGGCCGGGAGCTCGCCCACATCGACGAGGGGCAGAGGGTGATGAAAAACATCCTCGAGCAGCTCGAGCCGGTGGGCAAAGTCGAGTCCCCGCCGCAGCAAATGGGCCGGCGTCTGGTGTGCACGCTGTCTCCGAGATAAAGTTGGGGCTCCGAGATAAAGCTGAACACCCCAGAAAAAGTTTGATTCTCCGACCGGGCCAGACCAGACGCGACAGTTATCACGAGACAAGACACGTTTCAGGAGCCGTACCGTGCCGAAGCAGAAGACCCACAAGGGCGTGAAGAAGCGTTTCCGACTCACCGCCAATGGGAAGGTGAAGCACCGCCAGGCGGGCACGAGCCATCTCCAGGTGCGGCTCACCGCCAAGCGGCGACGCAGCCTCCGAGGCACCCGCGTCCTCGCTCCAGTCGACACGGCGAAGATCGCCGAGGCGCTCGGCCCGTATAGCTACTGATGGCCACCAACACCGCTCAACCAGCAAGAATCAAAACCCACGGAAAGGCTGAACCATGCGTACGAAGAGCGTCGTCCCCCGGCTGCGTGCCAAGAAGCGGCTGTTCAAGCGGGTGAAGGGGTCGGTCGGCGGTCGCCGACGCCTCCTCCGCACGGCGAAGGAATCGATCATCCGCGCCGGTGTTTTCGCCCGCCGCGACCGGCGGCGAAAGAAGCGGGACTTCCGTCGGCTGTGGATCGTGCGGATCAACGCCGCCGTCCGCGAGCGGGGCATCCGCTACAGCCAGTTCATCGCCGGGCTCGAGAAGATCGGCTCCGAACTCGACCGTCGCACGCTCGCGCAGATGGCCGTCTACGATCCGACCGGCTTCGACGCGGTCGTCGAGCAGGTGAGGAAGGCGCTCGGCCTGCCGGCACCGGCGGCCGTGGCCTGATGCCATCTCCGGCTTCTGGGCCGGCTTCCGGGCCGGCTTCTGGCCCCGCGAGGCTGCAGGCCTGTGGCTCACGACGACAACACCGCCGACAAAAACGCCGCTGAAAGAGACGCCGCTCGAGGAAAGGCCGGCGAGGAAGCAACCGCGGGCGACGCCGCGGGCAGGTTCGCCTCGGAAGTCGATCGGCTGCTCGCCGAAGCCGACGCTGCGATGTCCTCGGCGGCGGACGGCTCCTCGCTCGAGGCGGCGAGGATCGAATTTCTCGGCGCCAAGTCGGGGCGGCTGAAGGCCGTGCAGAAGCTGCTCGGTCAGCTCGGGCCGGCCGACAAGCCGGCCGGTGGCCGACGATTCAACGAGCTGAAGCAGGCTCTCGCGGCCTGCTTCGAGGCCGCGGAGGCGAGGCTCGCCGGAGCCGCCCAAGGCCTTCCGCCGATCGACGTCACGCTGCCGGGCGTTGCCAGGCGGCTCGGACGCCACCATCCGATCACGCTCACCATCCGCCGCGTGCAGCAGATCATGGGGCGGCTCGGCTTCGAGAGCGTCGAGGGGCCCGAGGTCGAGGACCAGTGGCACAACTTCGACGCACTTGCGATCCCGCCGGAGCATCCGGCCCGAGACCCCCTCGACAACTTCTACATCGCGGTCGCGAAGGGGCACTCGCCGCTCCTGCTGCGATCGCAGACGAGCACCGTGCAGATCCGCGTCATGGAGGCGAGGAAGCCGCCGCTTCGGATCATCTCGCTCGGCCGCGTCTACCGGCCCGACACGGCCGACGCCACCCACTACCCGATGTTCCACCAGGTCGAGGGGCTCTGCGTGGAGCGCGGCACGACCATGGCTCACCTCAAGAGCGTGCTGCGGTTCTTCGCGTCGAGCTTCCTCGGAGGCGACGTGCACGTTCGCTTCCGCCCGTCGTTCTTCCCGTTCACGGAGCCGAGCGTGGAGGTCGACATGGAGTGGGGCGGACGCTGGATCGAGATGGGCGGCGCCGGGATGGTCGACCCCGCGGTGCTCGCCGCCGTCGGCTACGACCCTGAGGAGGTCTCGGGCTTCGCCTTCGGCCTCGGCGTCGAGCGGATCGCGGCCCGGCGGCATGGAGTGGCCGACATCCGCGACTTCTACCGCAACGACGTGCGGTTCCTGGAGCAGTTCCGATGATCGTGTCGCTGGCGTGGCTCTCGGACTACGTGCGGCTCTCCGTGCCGGCCGACACGCTCGCGGAACGTCTCGCGATGGCCGGGCTCAACCACGAGTCGACCCGGCGGGTGGGCGACGACACGGCGATCGAGCTGGAGGTCACGAGCAACCGCCCCGACTGCCTCGGCCACGTCGGCATCGCCCGCGAGGCCTCGGCGATCTTCTCGTCGCCGCTCCACGTGCCGGAGCCGGTGGCCGTGGCGACGGGCGGGCCGGTCGCCGACAGCGTCTCGATCGCGATCGTCGACACGACGATCTGCCCCTACTACCAGGCGAGGGTGATCCGGGGCATCCGCGTGGGCCCGAGCCCGAAGTGGCTCGTCGATCGGCTCGCGACGATCGGAATCGCGAGCGTCAACAACGTCGTCGACGTGACGAACTACGTGATGATGGAGTGCGGACAGCCGCTCCATGCGTTCGATCTCGCGAAGATCCGGGGCGGGCGGATCGTCGTGCGGCCCGCGAATCCGAGCGAGCCCTTCGAGGCGATCAACCACAGGCAGTACGAGCTCGACGGCCGGATGTGCGTGATCGCCGACGCGGAGCGGCCGGTCGCGCTCGCCGGCGTCATGGGAGGGGCCGACAGCGAGATCTCCGGCGACACCACCGACCTGCTGCTCGAATCGGCGCAGTTCCACCCGCTCGCCGTGCGGGCAGCGGCCCGTTCGCTGTCGCTCATGAGCGACAGCTCCTACCGTTTCGAACGGGGGCCCGACCCGGCCGCCGTGGATTGGGCGGGCCGCCGAGCCGCCGCGATGATCCTGGAGCTGGCCGGCGGCCGCCTCGACAGCGGCGTCGCCGAGGCCGGATCACTCCAGGGCTCGCAGGCCGAGATCCACCTCGCTGACGACGCCGTCCGAAGGGTGCTCGGCATCGATGTGGCCCCGGATCGTCGGAAGGCGATCCTCCACGCGCTCGGATTCCACGAACTCTCCACGTCGGCCTCCGGCACGTCCTGGCGAGCCCCCTCGTGGAGGCGTGACGCGGCCCGCGAGATCGACCTCGTCGAGGAGATCGCCCGCATCGAGGGATATGACCACGTGCCGGAAGACGTGCCGATCCCGTCGCGGCCTGTGGAGGTGTCGAGCCGCGATCTCGCCGTCGCACGGACCGGCGAGGTGCTCGTGGCCTGCGGACTGTGCGAAGCGATGACGAGGAGCGTCGTGAGCGAGACGCTCGACCTGGTTTCCGCGGGATGGAGCGACCGCCCGGCCCTCACGATCCAGCCCGCGCTCGTGCGAGGAGCCGCCAGGCTTCGTCGCACGCTCCTGCCAAGCCTGCTCGAGTCGCGCGGCACGAACGCCGCCGCCGGCTCGCCTCATGGCGACCTGTTCGAGATCGCCCGGCTCTACCTGCCCGGCGGCGAACCCGGCACGCTGCCGGAAGAGCCGCTCGCCGCGGCGATGGTGATCGGGGGTGGCTACGGCGACGTGAAGGGGATCGTCGAGGCCGTGCTGCGGCGTCTCGGCTTCGATCCCTCCGGCCACGGCTCCGGCACCACGGCCGTCCGCTACGCGGCGGTCGCGGCCCACGGCGGCGATCCGCTCTTCGAACCGGGACGTGCGGCCGAAATCGTCGTCCCGGGCCCCGATGCCCGTCCGGTGCGGGTGGGAATCCTCGGTGAGGTCTCGCGGGGTCAGCTGGAGCGGTTCGGGCTCGCCGGTCCGGTGGCGGCCGCGGAGCTTCTGATCGACCGGCTCGACGCGGAGGTCGGCCGTGAAGTGGCCATCGTGAGGCCGAGCGAGTTCCAGGCGGTCGATCGCGATCTCAACCTCGTCGTGGACGATACGGTGCCATGGTCCGCGGTCGCCTCGGCGATTTCTCGGGCGGCGGGCGGCCTCCTCGAGCGGCTGAATCTCGAGCAGGTCTGGGCCGACGCGGAACGGCTCGGCCCCGGCAAGAAAAGCCTGCTCGTCTCGGTCCGGCTCCGAAGCGATGCGGGCACGCTCTCGGGCGACGAAACGCGTCGCATCATCGACTCCGCGGTGGCCGCGGCCGGGGAGTCGTGCGGCGCGGTGTTGCGTTGATGCCGGGCTGCATCGGCATCACGCTCCATCACCATCGGGCTGCGACCGCCGGCCGCGAAGGATCCCGTCGCGTCAGCGATCGGCGTAGACGCGGGTGACCTCTTCCTTCGTGATCGGTGACCGGCTGTCGTCGCTGGTCACCTGCACCTGCACCCGCTGGTCCCCCTCGCGGCGGCCGCGGACGCGGATCCGGTAGACCGACTCCTGCGCCGGGGCGAGGTTCGCGAGCGGCTCGAAGATGACGGAGAGATTGTCGATGCGGTGCGCCGCCGGGCCCTTCGCGTCCACCGCCTCCACCTCGCCGAGCAGCGTGGCGGTGACGCGGACGCCGGTGGCCGCCTTGGTGCCCTGGTTGCCGACCCGCACGACGTACTCGGTGATCCCCCCGACCTCGACCGGATCTTCGCTGTCCCCCACCTCGAAGATCAGGGCCGCGAGTCCGTCGACTTCGACCGTGTGCGCGACCTGCGCCGTGAGGCCGTCGGCAGAACGGGCGGCCGCCGCGATCCGCTGCGGACCGAGCGCCGTCGGGACGAGCACCATCTCCACGCTGCCGACCTCGGCCGCGGGAAGCTGCTCGAGGTGCCACAGCACCCGATGGGTCGACTCCTCATAGTAGCCGGCGTTGTTCGCCCGCAGGAACTTCATGCCGGGTGGCAGCTGAGCGGCCAGCTCGATCGTGTTGGCGGCCGCGGTGCCGGCGTTGTTCATCGACAGGACGCAGGTGACCGGTCGCTGCAGGTAGCGGCGATTCGGCATGTTCGCCGTGAGCTCGAGCGTCGGCGCCGTCACCTCCAGCCGCACGGCGTGTTCCGTCTCGATCCGGCCGTCGGCACGGGCCGCGAGCTTGAGCATCTGCACGCCCGGGTGCGTCGAGACGAGCTCGAGTTCGATCGTGCGTGCCTCGCCCGGCCGCAGGCGGCCCACGTCGTATTCGAGCGCGGGGCCGGACGCGTGGGTGAATCCTGCGGGAACGTTCCCTTCGAGCACGACGCCCGTCGCCTCGCCCGTGCCGGGGTTCCGCACCGTGATCGTGAGCCGGATCGCGGAACCGACGAGGACGGCCTTCGGTTTCCCCGCCTCGATCGCGAGGTCGGCGCGGGTGGCGACCGACCGTACCGACGCGTCAGCCCGGAAGCTCACGCTCGCCACGCTGCCGACCTCCCCTTCCTCGACCGGCATCAACTCCATCGCCACGCGGGCCTGCCCGCCCTGCGGCAGGCTGCCGAGCGTCCAGAGGAGTTCCCCGGCCTCTCCGGGCGTCGCCGGCGGAGAGGTTCCCACGAGCCTCGTGCCGACCGGAACCCGATCGCGGAGCGTCACGTCATGGGCCGCAACGCCGCCGACGTTGCGGACGACCATGTCGTATCGGGCGACCTTTCCTACCTGGACTTCGCGGGGACCACGTTTCTCGATCGTGAGCTGCGGCGCCTGAACACCTTCCAACTGGATCGGTCCCGGCCTGCCGTCGGCCTGCACCGGTTCGCCGACGACCTTGGCTGAAGGCGACTGCGAAACGCGTTCGCCGACGGGCTGGCCGACGGCTTCGACCGTGGGCGGCGGGGTCGGCACGGTCGGCGGGGGCGTGACCGCGGCCGCACCGGCGAACCCGCGGGTGACGTCGGCGGACGCGATGCGATCCTGCGGCGGGCGATCCGCACGCGTCACGTCCGCAGGGGTGCGGACCGCGACCGGGCCCGCCGGGCCGCCGCCGGGTGGTGTCACCGGCACGGGAGGATCGGGGTCCTCGAAGTGCGAAGCCGTCGGCGCCGACGCTGGCTTGGGAGAGGGCGGTTGCATCGGGGCGAGCGCGGCGGCGAACGTCGACTCCAGCGGCGGCGATCGGAGTGCGGGTGGCGGCGTGGCTGGAGCGGCAACCACTGCGGCCGCGGCCGTCCCTGCTTTGACGGGCGGTGGAGCGACCGGCGGCGGGGCGACCGGTGCGGCGGGCATGGGCACCGCGGCAACCGGCGGAGGAACGTCGCCCGGCGGCTCCCGTGCCGGGGCGTCGTCGGCGGTCGTGGTGTCCCGCGACCGTTCCTGCGACCTCGCGATCTCGCCGCCGTCGGCAGGGTTGTTGAAGAGCGGCCCAGGCTCGGCGACTGCCTTGCCCGCGTCGCTGACGGCAGCCGCATCGGTGACGTCGCCCACGTCGGGCGATCCGCTCGGCACCGCCGGCTCCGCCGCGGCCTGAGACACGGTCTCGGACGCGACTTCGGAAAAATTCGAAAACCCCGCCGGAGCCGTCTTGGGGGCGGGGGCGTCGACGACGTCCTCGACCGGCGCGGCCGCGAATCGACGATGCCCGGGCCGTTCGAGCGGAACCGGCTCGATCTGCACCGCCTGATCCGTCGCGGCAGGCTCGAAAAACCGCGGTGGCGACGATTCCGGTGCGGCATCCGGATTGGTGCGGCCGAGGCCGCTGGCGAAGACGACGGCGAATCCGGCGGCGGCGCTCGCGATCGCTCCACACACGAACAGCGGCCCGTTCGAAGAGCCTCGCTTCACGACGAGCGACTGCCTCGAGGGCGGCGGTACGTGGCGGGCCTCGACCGCGGACGTGTCTTCGCTCGCGGGGGCCGATTCGGCATGTTCGGACATGGGGCGGTCCTGCCGCGGGCGCGGCAACTCCTTCCGGTCAACGGGGAGTAGCAGACCACCGGCGGATCGAGAAGGTCATTTCCGGACGCCGCGGGACATCAGGCCGACTCGAGAATCTGGCGAAGATGAAAATGAAACTTTCCGAGCCTGCCGCCATAATTTCCGGCGGATATGGCAAGCACGTCCGGTGCGGCGGCCGCCCGCATGCCTGCGGCCATCGACTCGGCGACTGTCGATTCATCCACGCAGTCGACCACGATTTCGACGGCGGCAGCAGTGCCGCCGACGAGTTCCGTCGAGACCCTCCCGACGAGCCCCGGACAAAACGCCTCGTTGGTGCTCGCCTTCAACACCGGGTAACGGGAGCCGACCTTGCTTCCCGAACGGACGACACCTCCCGGAAACGGCGTGATCGCTCCGCGAATCTTCGCAATCGCCTCGACGGCCCTGCGGGCCGCCGCGAGCGCCGACTCGAGCGAAGCCGCCTGGAGGATGAAGTTGCCTCCTCCGACGCCCTTATCGACGCCGATCGATTCCTCGACGAGAAATTCCCCGTCCATGACGGGCACCCGCCAGTAACGCCTCCCGTCGATCACCTTCGTCTTCTCGAACCCGTCGCCGAAGTAGCGAATGTGTCCGCCGAGCGGGAACCGTTCCTGGCCCTCCGGCAAACCGTCGAAGAGGCTCGTGGTCGGACAGGTGAGCAGGCACTGGGCCGCACGATTGGCGACAGCCTTGGCGACGCCCTCGGCGGAGAAACCGAAGGCGAGAATCGACGCACCGACACGGCCGTCGGGCGTCGCCGCGGCGGGTATCCAGCCCTCCACGCCGATCTCGGCGTCGCAACCGATCACGCTCGTGCCGTAGCCCGTCGCGGCGGCAACGGCGGCCTCGAGCCAATGGCGGTCGTGCGCCGTCACGACGACACGTGCATACCGCAGGCGAAACGCCTCGGCAAACGTGTCCGAGATTTCGGTCGTCCCGAGCTTCATGGTCACTCGTTTCCGTTGCTGGCCGGACGCTACACGCTGTCGATCGGCTTCGCAAGCGCTGCAAGGCTTGCCCAACATACCCGTCATGCCATGAACGACGGCCGGGGCGCGTTTCGCGTGCCGATGGTTGAGCGGCCCGGCCGGCACTTGGTAGGATCCCGCCAGCCGCCATCCGGAGAGAACTCTCATGCCCCGCTCCACGGGCCTTTGTTTTTCGGGCCTTCGCTCTTTCGTCGCTCTTCTGTTCGCGGCAGGCTCCGCCTGGGTCGCCCTCGTCGGTTCGATCTCCGCCGACGACTCGATCGCCAAGTTCGCCGCGGCCAGCGTGCCGAAGGACGCGGCGTTCCTCTCCTCGTCGCTGCGGCTGCGGGAACAGGCCGAGCTGTTCCTCGGGAGCCGTGCCTTCGCGGCGATTCGCGGGTTGCCGTCGGTGAAGCGGGCGATCGAGGCCTTCGAGGAACAGTCGTCGCTGCCCGGCAATCCGCTCGCCCTCGCGTCGGTATTCCTGGAGCTGCCCGAGAACCGGCAGGCCGTCGAGGTGCTCGCCGATCTCGTCTCCAACGACAGCTTCGTCTACGGGGAGCCGTCGTGCATCACGCTCATGGAGCTGTTCAGAAAGCTGCAGACGGCCAACCAGGTCGCCGGCGTCGTGCGGATGGTCCGCGGCAGGTCGGGGGGCGACGGGCCGGGAATCGAACTGGACCTCGAGGTCGGGGAGCTGGAGGAGGGGACCCGACGCCGTGATGTCGGGGCCGACGAAATCGCAGGACGTTTGCTCATGTCCACGCTCGTCGACAACGTCGAGCAGATCGTCGTGCCCGGCCTCGTCTGGGGCTTCAAGGTCGGCAAGAAGGACGCCGCGACGACGCAGCTGAAGCGGCTCGAGGGCGTTCTCAAGTTCGCGGTCACGGCCGTGCCCGGACTCGCGAAGTCGCTCGATCGGCAGGAGGTCGCCGGCCACGAGTTCGTGAAGTTCACGGTGACCGGCGAGATGGTGCCGTGGGACGATCTCGACGTCGGCCGACTCGCGGAAGGCTTCGACGATTTCGAGAAGGTGCTCGACAGGCTCCGTTCGCTGCGGCTGGTGATCGCCGTCGGACTCATCGACGACCGGGTGATCCTTTCGATCGGCGACTCGCTCGATCACCTGAAGAAACTCGCCGCCACGGAGCCGGCGGATGGCCTGCTTTCGACCCTGCCCTTCAAGCCGCTCGTCGACGTCGCCGGAGAAAAGCTCACCGGCATCTCCTACCTGAGCGAGCCGCTCGCCCGCGTGGTCAGTCCCTCGGTCGACTATCTTCGCCAACTTGCAACCATGAGCGGCCGGCTCGCGAAATCGGCGGGCGTTCCCAACGCGGAGGAGGACGTCCGCAATCTGCTCAAGAAAATCGCCGACGACGTCGAGAAGCGGCTGCCCGTCGCAGGGCCCTGGATCTCCTACGCGTTTCTCGGCGAGAACGGCTACGCGGGGGCGGCATGGGACTGGTCGAAGAATGTCCCGCTCGACGGCGGCAAGCCGTTGTCGCTGCTCGAGCATGCCGGCGGCTCGCCGCTTGCCGCCGCCGTGATCCGAGCCAAGAACGACCCGTCGCAGTTCGACGAACTCGCTTCCTGGATCGAGGGCGGGCGGGGCATCGTCGAGAAGAGCCTGAAGGACGAGGATCGCCGCGAGTTCGGCCGGTTCGTGAAGACGTTCGGCCCGCTCGTGTCGAAGCTGGCCGAGATCGTCCGTGCGAAGTTCCTTCCATCGCTCGCCGACGGCCAGGTCGCCTTCGTGCTCGATGCAAAGAGCCGCGTCAAGCGGCTCCACGAGGATCTTCCGGTGGCCGCCGAGCCGCTGCCGCTCGCAGAGCCGGCGATCGTGCTCGGCGTGTCCGACCCGAAGGGATTCCAGGACGGCATCAACGACCTCTTCGACCTCGCCGACGAGCTCATCGACACGGTGCGACGCTTCTCGCCGAACTCGGTTCCGGAGGGCTACCGCATCCCCGACCCGGAGCGGAAGAAGACGGAGGCGGGCACGATCTGGTCGTTCGCGATTCCCAAGTCGGGCCTCGCCGAACAGATCCGGCCTTCGATCGCACTCGGCGCGGATGCGGTCGCGTTCACACTCGTGCCCGCACAGGCGGAGCGGCTGCTCTCGAAGAAGCCGCTGAAGACACCGGTCGAATCGGGAGCGTTCGAGAAGCCCCTCGCCGTGGCGGCGGCCTTCGACAACGTGGGGATCATCGGCGCGATCGAGCCATGGGTCACCTACGGCCTGCGTTATGCCAGCGCCTGGCGTCGGGACGGCGACGTGGATGCGGACGAAACGCTCGACGCCGACGACGAGGATGCGTCGACCAAGGACATCCTCGCCCAGGCGAGGGTCGTCTTCGACGTGCTGGAGTGCTTCCGCGGTGCCGCGGCCGAGACGTCGGTCGAGAAAGACGCCCGCGTCACCCGCTGGCGGAACTCGATCCGCGACCTGCCGGAAGCGGCCGCGAAGTGACGAAGGCCTCGATCGCGGCCCGCACGAGGCCGACCGCGTGGACGCGGACGATCTGGATGCCCTGCGCCGCGAGCACGCAGGCGATGCCCGCCGTGGCGGCGTCGCGATCCTCGAGCGTGGCGGGGCGGCCGAGTGGCTTCTCGAGCAGTTTCCCCACGAAGCCCTTTCGCGAGTGGCCAACCAGAATCGGCGTGCCGAGGTCGAGAAACGCCCCCGCGCGGGCCACGAGTTCGAGGTTGTGGGCGTGGGTCTTGCCGAACCCGATGCCGGGGTCGAGGCAGATGCGGTCGAACTCGACGCCCGCGGCAAGCAGAGCGTCGCGGCGGTCGGCGAGATAGCCGTGGATCTCGGCGACGACGTCGTCGTACCGCGGGTCGATCTGCATCGTCTTCGGCGTGCCCCGCATGTGCATCGCGCAGACACCCGCGCCGCTCGCGACGGTCACGCCGACCATCGCCGGATCACCTTCCAGGCCCGTCACGTCGTTGATGATCTCGGCGCCTGCCTCGATCGCCCGCTCGGCGATCCACGCCTTCGAGGTGTCGATCGAGACCGGCAGGCCTGTCTCGCGAGCGAGCCGCCGCACGACCCCGCGGACCCTCCGCCATTCCTCGGCGGCATCGACGGCCTCCGAGAAGGGCCGCGTGCTTTCGCCGCCCACGTCGAGGATGTCGGCCCCTTCGGCCGCCAGCGCGAGCCCGTGGGCGACCGCCGCGTCCTCGCCCTCATGCCGCCCGCCGTCCGAGAAGCTGTCCGGCGTCGCGTTCACGATCCCCATCACGAGCGGCCGCTCGGGCAGCTCGAGAACCCGGCTACGAAGCCGCCAGCGTGACACACGGGAATGAACGAACATGAAAACAATTCCAAGAGACATCGCGCATCATAATCACATTTGACCGTGAGGGGCTGCCCGTGCCATGTCGCCGGGCTATGGGAGCGAGCGAAGCCTGGAGGGCGGAGCGAAGCGGACATGCAGTGAGCCGAGGCCGGGATGGCCGAGGCGAACGTCCGGAGACGTGGCACGGGCAGCCCCGAACCAGCGCGCGCCAGGTCGCTACCATGGCTCTTCCATGAGGCCCACGATCTGCTGGGCCATCTTCTTGATTCCTTCCTGCTGCGTGCTCACGACCGAGCGGCCGTATTCGGGAACGAGGGCGGCGGCCTGGCCCACGTCCACGCTCGCGGCGGGCATCGGCACGTTGCCCGTGGCGAGCACGGCCCCGCCGCGATCCGCCCAGGTGACGAGAACCTGCATGTTCATCTCGACCATCCGCGACTGGTCGGTCGGACTCTCGACGAGCATTCGCTTGGTGTCGGCCACGACCCGCGCCGTCAGAACGCTGTCGGCGTCGGACGTGCCGACGACCTTGAACGGAGTCCGCCGCTCGATCTCCTTGCAGACCGCCTCGGTCAGCCGTTCGCCGATGTCGATGCCGGGCGTCGTGCGGAAGCTCTCCGACTGGATCATCGGCACGTAGACCGTCCGCACGTTGGGTGCGTAGAGCGTGCCGTTGCCGAAGCGGTAGCCGGCGCAGCCACCGGCCGCGACGGCGACCACGCACGCGAGGGCGAAGCATGCCCGAATCGGACCTTGCGAGGGTTGGATTCCGCGGGATGCCATGCACGAACCTCCGTCAGCGGATGGCGGGCGTGCCGGTCGGCGGCACGAGCGAGCTGTCGGCGGCGCTGGCGGTCTGCACCGTCTCCGCCTCCGCCATGGCGTCGAGTTCCGCCTCCTTGAGCGAATCGGGGTTGAGCACGCGGGTGAGCAGCGGGAACGGATCGTCGGAGACGTCCTGCTTGCCTGCGAGCGTCTGGAGCTTTTCCCTCGCCTGCGATGCCAGGAGCGTCTGCGGCTGGTCCCGGGCGATGAGCGCGTAGTAGATCCGCGCCGACGTGTAGTGCCGCCCCTTCTCGTAGAACTCGGCCCGTCTCCAATGCCGCATCGCCTGCT
Organism: uncultured Chitinophagaceae bacterium; assembly: GCA_964585575.1. Lineage (GTDB taxonomy): Bacteria > Planctomycetota > Planctomycetia > Pirellulales > UBA1268 > UBA4655. The sequence continues at coordinate 7,209 of CAZPEM010000053.1, read as the reverse complement.
GGGCCGCGACCTCGGCGCGGGTCTTCATGACGCGGTCCCGTTCCTCGCCGACGAGCCGGTCGGGAAACTGCACCAGCGTCTGATCGGCGAGCAGCTCGGCCTCCTCGAGAATTCCCCCCTCGTAGCCCGGGCCCTGGTAGGCCTGCAGCTTCGCCTGGAGCCCGAACAGGTGGGCCTGGAGCAGGAAGTCGCTGTCGGGGTATTCCGTGCGGAGCAGCCCGTAATAGTAGTCGGCGTCGAGCCACTCGCGGTTCAGGAAGTAGGCGTTCGCCTGCGCCATGATGCTGTCGTCGGCAAGCGGGCCGCGGGGGTCGTTGATGCGGACATGGTCGAAGGCCTTGATGGCGCGTCCCCGGGTGTCGAAGAGCGGCCGCGAGCGATCCACGAGGTTCGGCACGATCGTCCAGTAGTCGTGCTTCGCGTCGAGCTTCAGCCAGTAGTCCGCGATGACGAACTGCCGCTGGGCGATCCGGTCGAGGTGCCTCGTGTTGGCGAATTTCTTGACGAGGTCGTCGTAGCAGTCCTCGGCCTTCGGGTACTTGTCGAGGAAGAAGTAGCATTCGGCGAGTTGCCAGAGCGCGTCCTCCTCGATCGCGGAGTCGGGCCAGCGATCGACGGCGAGCTTGTATTTCGGGATCGCCTCGGCGTACTTCCCCTCGCGGAAGAGCGAGTCCCCCTCCTCCAGGGCCTTTCGAGCGATCGGCTCGTTGGGGCCGCGGCCGACCATCTTCTTCCACCGCCGCTTGATGTTCTCCCCCTTGAAGTAGTCCCACCCGAGATCCTCGGGCTCGGAGAACTCGGACGATATCACGTCGGACTCTTCGCCCGGCTCCGCCGCCGCGTCGACCGCCGCCTGCGATCCCCAGGGCCACGTCGGCGTCTTGAAGCTGGCGCAGCCGGACACGGCGAGGCTCATCGCGATGAGCAGCGGGCCGAACGATCGGGCGACGGTGAGCCTCGGCGCGACCCGCAGGCGGCGTTCGAGCAGGTGCGAGAAGAGGGTGTTCATCACGGCGCGCAGCTCTCCGGCGACTCCCTCGGGCATCTCGCGGATGCCGCCCGGATCCGTCTCGAGCCTCCGCATCGCGTCGAGGACGGCACCCGAGATCGAGACCACAGACCGTCTGCCCCGCCGACACCGAGGGCAGAGCAGGCCGCCGTCGAGCATGCCGAAACTGAATCGCGGGCCCGGCTCGACGGCGCCGCGACAGGCGGCGCACCGCCGTAGCGACGGTCCGTGGCCGAGAAGGCGAAGGATCGCGAGCTCCGTGCGGGCGAGCACGGCGGCCGCGCGGCCGCGGTGGTCGGCCGCCTGCCGGCCGGCTGGAGAGGGGCCCGGCAATGCGGGCTCCGGGCGGGCGGAAAGCTCGGTGAGCGCTGTCGCGACGGCATCGAACAACTCCGCGTGCGGATCGCCTTCGGCGGTGAGCCCGTCGACCACTTCGGCGAGATGAAGCGCTGCATGGAAGGAGAACAGGTCCTCCACGCGGAAACGACGCTCCAGGCTCGCCTCGGTGACCAGGTCCAGGCCGCCGGAGGATTTGCGGAGGACGAGTACCTCACAGATGGAAAGGAGGTCAAGGGCGGCGTCGAAGCCACTCTTGGGCCGCCACGCTCCCTTCGCCAGACCTCGCAGCTTGCCGAACTCGCGGGTCAAGAGCGTGACGACGCAGCTGGTCTCTCCGAAGGGGACCGTTCGCAGCACGATCGCCAGGCTCTTCACCGGCATCATGGGTCACCCTGGATCGCCGTCGCCTCGACGCCGCTCCACCCTCACCCAGTCGATCCGGCTTCGACTCGCCGAGAGCACCTCCATCACGACGCCGTCGATCTCGATTCTCTCGCCCGCCTGCGGAATGCGGCCCGCGTGGTGGAACACGAATCCGCCCACGGTTTCGAAGTCGGTCTCCTCGGGGAGCCGCAGCCCCATGCGTTCGTTGAGTTCCGAGATCCGCACCTGCGCCCGCACCTCGCACGACTCGGGCGAGAGCGTCCGTATCCCGTCGCTCACGGCATCGTCGTGCTCGTCGGCGATCTCGCCCACGATCTCCTCGAGGGCGTCCTCGATCGTGACGAGGCCCGCCACGCCGCCATACTCGTCCGTGACGACGGCGAGATGCGTGCACGTCCGCTGGAACTCCCGGAGGAGCTTCAGCACGCTTTTCGACTCCGGCACGAAGTAGGGGGGCCTCAGAAGCGGCCGCAGCTCGGTCCGTCGCTCCGCCGCCGGCTTGCACAGCTCCCCGAGGAGTTCCCGCGAGTGGAGGATTCCGACGACGTCGTCGGGCGACTTGTCCCAAACCGGAATCCGAGTGTGGCCGCTCTCGGAGACGACGCGGACGATCTCGTCCCAGGGCATCGACAGCGGGATCGTGACCATGCCCGTCCTGGTCGTCATGATCCCGCCGACACGGACCTCGTCGAGGTCGATCACCCCCTCGAGCATCGCGCGGGCCCCAGCTTCGAGCCTGCCCTCGCGGTGCGCCTCGTCGACCACCATCTTCAGTTCGCTGCCGATCGGGGCTTCCACGGCCTCCGAGGAGGCATCGAGCCGCGTTCCGAGAAGCTTCGACGCCCTCGCGAGCGTCGACACGAGCGGGCCGAGCAGGCCCACGAGCGGCCGGAAGACCGGCCACGAGGCGATCATGATCCACGGGCCCGCCGCCCGCGTGACGACCACCGGCACGACCACGAGCGCCAGCCACGCGATGCCCGTCCAGGCGGCGGTCACGCCGATCGCCGCCGCCGGCCATGCAGTTTCGGTCTGCCAAGCCGAGGCCCAGCCCGACACGGAGACCGTGGCCGCGACGGTCGTCACGACGACGACCGTCGCGGCGAAGAACGCGATCGTCTCGCTCGAATCGTTGATCTGGTCGAATCGTTCCGGCCGCCCGAGTTGCCGACAGAGCTCCTGCAGCACATGCCGCCGCGAGCCGCGAGCCGCCCTCGCGATCACGGCCGCGACCATCGCCAGGGCGAGCATGAGGGCGGCGAATTCGACTCCACCGCTGGCGGCCGTGTTCATCATGCTCTTCGTGGGTTGGTCGCTCGGGGTGCCACCGGAAGCCCGGCCGCCCGCATCGCGAGCTTCTCGCGGGCCCGCATCGCCCGCCGGTCCGTCGGCGTCCGATCATCGTATCCGGCCAGGTGGAGCAGTCCATGCACCACGTAATAGGCCAGTTCGTGACGGGCCGGCCATCCCAGCTCGCCGGCGACACGCCTCGCCGTCTCGGTGCTGACGACGATGTCGCCGACGAGCACGGCCTCGTTCTCGTCCGACAACGGAAACGTGATCACGTCCGTTGGCCCCTCGTGCGATAGCCAACGTCGGTTGAGCATCGCCATCGACCGATCGCCCACGAGTCGGATGCAGATTTCCGCGGCGTCGATCCCCTCGAAGGCGAGCACGTCCCGCACGATCCGCTGCAGGCTCCTCGGGGAAACCCGCAGCGCGGTCTGCCGATCACTGATATCGACCGTGATGGCAGGCCGATGCCTTCCGTGGGCGGCGGTCATGCCGTTCTCTGATCCGGGTACTTCACCCGACCGTGATAGACGGCGGTGAGACTCTTCACGAGGCTCTGCTCGATGAGTTCGAGCTCTTCGAGGGTGAGTCCGCACTCGTCGAACTGCCCGTCGAGGAGCCGCTTCATCGCCAGCTCGTGAACGAGGCTCGCGATGCGGGCCGGTGTCGGTTCGGTGAGCGTGCGGCTCGCGCTCTCGACGGCGTCGGAGAGCATCATGACGGCGCTTTCCCGGGAGCTGGGCTTCGGCCCGGGGTAGCGGTAGCTCTGCTCGTCCACGTCGGAGCCGTTCGGGTCGGCCTGCGACTGGGCCGCGGCGCGGCGGTAGAAGTATTCGACGAGCGTCGTCCCATGATGCTCGAGGATCAGGTCGACGATCGGCTGGGGCAGCCGGTGTTGCCGCGCGAGCTCGGCCCCCTCCTTCACGTGCGCGATGATGATGAGCGTGCTCATGGCCGGAACGAGCGACTCGTGCCGGTTTCCCTGCTGCCCCTGGTTCTCCACGAAGTAGGCCGGCTTCAGCATCTTGCCGATGTCGTGGAAGTAGGCTCCAACCCGGACGAGCAGCCCCCGGGCCCCGATCGCTTCCGCCGCCGCCTCGCCGATGCTCGCGACGTTGATCGAGTGGTTGTAGGTTCCGGGGGCTCTCCTCACGAGCTCCTGGAGGAGCGGATGGGCCACGTCGCCGATCTCGAGCAGGCTCAGATCGGTCAGCACGCCGAAAGCCCGCTCGATGAACGGCAGGAGACCGGTCATCAAGAATCCTGCCAGGAGCGTCCAGACGCCGACCCTCGCCGCCTCGTAGATCAGCTGCGAATCGACCGGCCGCTCCCTCAGCAGGCTCGTGCCGACGTAGGTGAGAAACGCGACGACGGCCGCCCAGAGGCCGACGTAGATGAGCTTGCTGCGGCTGCGGATCCTTCCCATCCAGAAGATCGTCGCGGCGCTCGCGGCCGTCAGTGTCACGTAGTCGGCGAGCGTACGCCCGAGCCCGACTACGAGCACGAGCGCCGCCTCCGCGGCCAGGAGCAGCGCGAGATCCTCGTCGTACGCGATGGCCACGGTCATCGCGAAGACGAGCAAGGGCACGATCTCCGCCTGCCAGGAATCGTCCGCCGACAACAGGCAGATCACGATGGTGCCGACCGAGAGTCCCAGGAGCGTCGCAACGTGGCCCAGATCCTCGAGCACCTCGCGGTGGTGGAGATGGATGTAGAACCCGGAGAGCGTGAACATCGCGACGAACAGCCCGAAGATCGATGCGGCCCGCACGAGCTTCTGCCACGTCTCCGACTGCTGGATGAACTCCGCATGCTCACGTTTGAGCAGCTTCAGTTCCTCTTCCGACACGGGACTCCCCGGTGGCACGAGCACGTCCCCGGCCGCGTACCGCACGTATTGCGTCGGCGTCTTCTCGATCGCCTCCTTCTTCGCACGGGCCGTTGAATCCCGGTCGATTTCGAGCGAACCGGTCAGCTTCGGCTCGATCCACCCGATGATCCGCTGCAGGAACGGCCCTTCCCCGAGCTCCTCGGCGAGCCTCGCCCGCAGCCGCACCTTCGCCTCTCCCATGAGCACGTTCGCCACCTGCTCGCGGGTGATCTCCGTGACGTTGCCGACGGGGTGAACGTCGATTTCCGTCTGGCTGCCTTCGTCGATTCCATGCTGGATCTTCTCGAGCACGCCTGCCCGCTCGGTCACGGCGAAGCCGCGATCGACGGCCTTGTCGAAGTCGACGAGCTTTTCCTTCGTGTCGATCTTGGCGCGGAACACCGCGAAGGCCGCCTCGGCGTCGGCGAGACGCTTCGCGATCGCGGGATCGGGGGATGGCTTCGTGGCCGACGCTGCGCGGCCGTCGGCGTCGGTCTGGGCGGCGGCCGACTCGTTCTTCGGCTCCTTGTCGCCGCCTTGACGGGCCTCCGCCGCCGCTTCCTTCGCGCCTGCGGCCGGCGGCTCCGACGCGGCCTTGTCGCCGCCCGCGGGGTTCGTCTGTGGTTCGGGCTGATCGGCGAGGAACGGGAGGAGATCGGAGGTCTCGGGGGCGAACTCCGCCCAGACCGGCTGCGAGGCCTTCGTGAGCGTCGTGGCGGCCGCCACCTCGGCGACCCGGTTCTTGAGACCGTCTCGCAGTCGCACGATCGGGGCCTTGTCCTGCGCGTAGACGACGCGAACCTGGCTCGCGGCCCGTTCCTGTGCCGCCCGCGTTCGGTCGGGATCGGGTCGTTCGAAAGGCACCCGAGACACGATGCCCCGCGGGGCGATCGAGCCCTCGCGGAACGCGAACGGTGGCTCCCAGCCCTTCAGCAGGATCAGGAGCAGCACGGCCGCGACGCCGCACAGCGACAGCCTCAGCAGCACCTCGGATTCCTGGAGTCGCTCGATGAGGCCGCCCACGAACCCGACGGGCGCGTCGACGGAGCCGCCGCGGCGGGCCCTGCGTCGGAAGGATGACGGTGCGATCGGCATGCGTTTGGCCCCCGGAGCGGCTCAGCCCTTGCGGCTGCGACGGGGCTCGTCCTCCTGCGCATCGTCGTACGCCTCCACGATCCGCTGCACGAGCGGATGACGGACGATGTCTCCTCCTCCGAGTTGCACGCGACGGCAGCCGTTCACCCCCTCGAGCCTGTTCATCGCGTCGATCAGGCCGCTTCGCCGGTTCGGCGGCAGGTCGATCTGCGTCGTGTCGCCCGAGATCACCATCTTCGAGCCCGTGCCCAGCCGCGTGAGAAACATCTTCATCTGCGACACGGTCGTGTTCTGGGCCTCGTCGAGGATGATGAACGCGTGGTTGAGCGTGCGGCCTCGCATGTAGGCCAGCGGAATCATCTCGATCACGTCCTGCTCGGTGAGCCGCTTCACGAGCTCATAGTCCATCATCTCACGCAGCGCGTCGAGCAGCGGCCGCAGGTAGGGATTGATCTTGGCCTGGAGGTCGCCCGGCAGGTAGCCGAGGCTCTCACCCGCCTCCACCGCCGGCCTGACGAGCACGATCTTGCGGACCCGCTCGGCCCTCAGCATCGACACGGCCATCGCCACGGCGAGGAATGTCTTTCCGCTGCCGGCCGGCCCCGCGCACACCACGACGTCGTGTCGCCGGATCGCCTCGACGAACTCGGCCTGGCCCTTCGACCGCGGCACGACCTGCTTCCCCGGCCGGTGGACCTCGATCGGCTCGTGGACCACGGGCGGCTCTCCGCCGGTCGCCGCCGACAGGAGCGACGCGACGTCGGCCTGGTCCACCGAGCCGTGCTCCCGGGCGATCCGCTCGAGCTGCTCGAAGACCTCGGTCGCCCGGACGACGGCAGGCTCGTCGCCCTCGATGTGGATGCAGTCGTTGCGGGCCGACACGCCGACCCCCAGCGCCGCACGGATGCGTCGCAGATGCTGGTCTCTCGGCCCGAAGATGCTGAGTAGCCTCTTCGAGTCGACCACCGAAATGGTCGTGCGGGACATGGTAGGAAAGCATACCACCCGGGCCGTGGGGCTTGCCCGAGGCCGTAATTAAACGGGGATCGGAAGCCTCACGACCCACAGAATCCACGCGACCGGAGCCGCCAGGAGCAGGGAATCGGCCAGATCGAGCACTCCGCCGAGGGCGGCGAGCGCATGGCCGGAATCCTTCGCCCCGAGTTCCCGCTTCAGGAACGACTCCGCGAGGTCGCCGAGGAGGCCGGCGACGCCGACG
>CAZPEM010000052.1:0-19800 GCA_964585575.1 uncultured Chitinophagaceae bacterium | reverse complement strand
GGCGCTTCGGCATCCTGCCTTCGCTTGCTCCCATAGCCCGGCTACGCGGCACGGGCAGCCCCTCACGGTCAACGCTTTGGCCGCGTAGCGCGTAGGATGATTTGCCCGGGAGCCGATAGACTCCTGTTCCAGCTTCTCATGACTCGAAAAAAACTGTCAGAAAAAAAACGCTCCGCTTCTGCCGCTCGAGTTCGTCCCGCGACGCTTCTGCCGCCTCGGCGAGTGCTCGTGACCGTGGCGTCGCTGCTCACGGCCACCGGCCTCGTGCGGGCGGGGCTGCTCGAGTCGCTCGTCGGCAGCATCGTCGACATCGCCGTGGCGAACATCATTTCGCTGATCCTCGTGTTCACGGCGGTCGTGTCGCTCCTCGTCTGGTTCGTGCGGGAGAGCGGCCAGCCCGCGGCCGTGCGGTGGGGGCTGCTCGGCGGGATCGCGGCGGCGGTCGTTGCGGGCGTGGCCACCCTGCGGGTCGAGCGGGTGAGCGGCGACCTGATTCCCAGGTTCGCCTGGAAGTGGAGCCACTCGCGGGACCGGCTTTTGCCTCGGGACGAGCCGGCGGTCAACCCCGCAGGCGACCGGGGCGGCGGGGCCTGGAAGCCCGACGAGCAGGCCGACTTTCCGAGGTTCCTTGGTCCCCATGGCGATGCGAGCTTCGAGGGGATCGCGATCCCGGCGACGGCCGACGCGTTTACCGAGATCTGGCGGCGGCCGATCGGCGCGGGCTGGGGCGGGTTCACCGTCTGCGACGGCCACGCCGTCACGCTCGAGCAACGCGGTGACGAGGAGGTGGTGGCGTGCTATTCGCTCGAGACCGGTTCGCCCGAGTGGACCGCGACGGTCAAGGCACGTCACGAGACCGTCCTCGGCGGCGTGGGGCCACGATCGACGCCCACGATCCGCGACGGCGTCGTCTATGCCACGGGCGGCACAGGCTGGCTCCATGCGATCGACGGTGCGACGGGGCGGGTCGTCTGGCGGAAGAACGTCGTCGATGATCTGAAGATCGATGAGGAGAAGCACCGCAAGGCCGTCGCCTGGGGCCGCGCGGCCTCGCCGCTCGTCACGGAGTCGCTCGTGATCGTGCCGGGCGGCGGGCCGCTCGCCGATGGCGGCGGCGCCGTGTCGCTTGTGGCCTATGACCGGGCGACGGGAGAGCGGGCGTGGACCGGGGGCGACGAGCAGATCGCGTATGCGTCGCCGATCCTCGCGAAAGACGCCGGTCGCGAGGTCGTGCTCACGGTGAACGAGGCGAGCGTGGCGGCCCACGATCCCCTCGACGGCCGGCGGCTCTGGTCGTTCCCCTGGCCGGGTCACTCCAACTCCGACGCCTCATGCTCCCAGCCGCACCCGCTCGACGGCGGACGCATCCTCATCTCGAAGGGCTACGGCATCGGCGCGGCGGTCTTCGAGCCCGCGGCCGATGCCGCTGCCCGCTCCTTCAAGCCGGCGTGGGCGGAGCCGGGCCTGCTCAAGACGAAGTTCACGAACGTCGCGATTCGCGACGGCCATGCCTACGGGCTCTCCGACGGCATCCTCGAGTGCGTGCGGCTCTCCGACGGCAGGCGGATCTGGAAGGGGGGCCGCTACGGGCAGGGGCAGGTCTTGCGGGTGGGCGAGATGCTCGTCGTGCAGGCGGAGGCGGGGGAGGTGGTGATCGTGGACTGCTCGCCGCAGAAGCTCCGTGAACGCTGCCGGATCGCGGCCCTCGACGACCAGACCTGGAACAATCCCTGCGTCGTCCGCGGTCGGCTGCTCGTGCGGAATGCCGAGGAGGCCGTCTGCTACGCCTTCGCGGCTGGGGCGGGCGGCGAGCCGCCGACCGGGAACGAGGCTCCGCGATGAGCGACCTGTCGGGGAAGACCGTGCTCGTCACGGGCGGGACCCGCGGCATCGGGCGGGCGGTGGCCCTCGCGCTGGCTTCCGGCGGCGCGCGGGTGGCCGTGCATGGCCGCAGCGAAGCCGCCGCCGCCGAGGTGGCCTCGCTGCTCGGATCCGCGGAAGCCGGCACGTTCCTCGCCGACCTCGCCACGGCCGAAGGGGCCGAGTCGCTCGTGGCGGCGGTGACCGCCGCCGTGCCCGAGCTGAATGCCGTGGTGCTCGTCGCCGGCGCCGACGTGCTCACCGGCGAGCCCGCGAAATGGGCCTTCGAGCGGAAGCTCGAGGAGCTTCTGCGGGTGGACGTGACGGCCACCATGAAGCTCGCGCGGGCCCTCGGCCGGTGGATGCACGACCGTGACGGGGGCGCGATCGTCACGGTCGGCTGGGATCAGGCCCATGCCGGCATGGAAGGAGACAGCGGCGAACTCTTCGCGGCGGTGAAGGGGAGCGTGATGGCCTTCACGCGGAGCCTCGCGCGGTCGCTGGCGCCGAAGGTCCGCGTGAACTGCGTCGCCCCCGGCTGGATCCGCACTGCCTGGGGGGAGAACGCGAGCGAGGCCTGGCAGCGGCGGGCCGTTCGGGAGAGCATGCTCGGCCGCTGGGGCACGCCCGAAGACATCGCCCACGCGGCCGCATGGCTCGTCTCGAACGACGCGGCGTTCTTCACGGGGCAGGTGCTCGCCGTCAACGGCGGGTTCCGCCGGGCGTAACCGGCGGCGGCTGGCCGGGCCGGAGCTGCGAGAGAAAGGTTTCGATCGGAAGGCAGGAGATGCCATCGACGACGGCTCGCTCTCGCGAGCGCGTCAGAAGGCACGTTCGAGCCATCGGGTAGTCGGCGGCAAAGGCCTTGAGTCCGCGAAAGTGTTCGTCGCGGATCCTCGCCGTGTTCTTGACCTCGAAGGCATGAATGCCGCTCTCGCCATAGACGACGAAGTCAACCTCCACCTGCGACCGGGTGAGCCAGTAGTGCAGGCGATGGCGTCCCGGCGACAGGTCACACCAGCCGCGGAGATGGTGAGCCACGAGCCCTTCCAGGGCCGCGTCCTCGATCGCTCCTGGCTCGTCCAACGGCCCGGCAGGACGGTTCGCACGGAACACGCCCGCGTCGAAAAAATAAAATTTGGGATGCGCGGCCAGGGCCCGCTTCGCCTTCCGCGCAAAAACGTTCACGCGAAATCCGAGAAGCAGATCCTCGAGGATCGCGAGATAGCCCTCGGCCGTCTTGCGGTTGACGGCACACTCCCGCGAGACGTTGGCGAGGTTCAGCACCCCGGCATGCGAGAAGCTGACCGCCTCGAGGAACCTCGAGAAATTTCCGATCGAGCGAACAAGTCCCTCGGCCTGCACTTCCTCCCTGATGTAAAGGGCGTTGTAAGCCGCCACCTGATTCCTCGGGTCGTCGCTGCCGACGATCACGGGAAGCAGGCCGCTCGTCAGGGCATCTTCGAGACGAAACCGGCCGCCGAGTTCGGCCGCCATGTAGGGATGGAGCCAGCATTCTGCGGCGCGGCCGCCAAGCAGGTTCGCGCAGCCGCGGCGGAGTTTTCGCGGGCTCGAGCCGGTGAGCACGAAGCGAACGGCTGGCCCACGGCCGCTGCGGGCGTCCTCGATCATCGCATGAACCACTTCCAGGAGTTCGGGCAGCTTCTGCACCTCGTCGATCACTACGGTGTCGCCCGCCGAGGCTGAGGCAACGATTTCTCGCAGCCGTTCCGGCCGTGCGGCGAGTCGCCGCGTGGTCTCCGGGTCGAGGAGGTCCACGCGGATGCCGGACGGGTAGGCCTGCCGTGTCCACCAGGTCTTGCCCGTGCCGCGCGGACCGAACAGGAAAAAATGCCCGTCAGGCGGCTGGAAAAAACGAGGCACTGATTCCATTTTGCGACTCATTATGGAGGCGGCGATTCCGGGATGCATGGTAGCCGACTCCCTCGTCGGCCGCCAATCGAGCCGGCTTCCGAGCGTTTCGTCGGCATCCACCTATGATTCAAGGCATGAACGCGGCCCGCGAACGCATCCATTTCGTCACCGGCAAGCTCGCGGAGCCGTCGCTTTTGATGGTGCTCGAGCCGCTCTCGAAGCGGGCCGGCTTCGACTACACCGTGCAGGTGCTCAACATCACGGTGGCGGCGCTCATGACCACTTCCTGGATCGCCCGCAAGCTCGCGGTGCCGGAAGGAACGTCGCGGGTGATCATCCCGGGGCTCTGCCGGGGTGATCTTGCGGAGCTCGAGGCCGCGGCGGGCGTGCCGGTCGAGCGGGGGCCGGCCGACCTGCGGGCGCTTGCGGAACATTTCGGCCAGGACCGCGGCGACCGCGAGGGCTACGGGGCGTTCGACATCGAGATCATCGCGGAGATCAACCACGCCCCGCGGTTCACGGCCGACGAACTCGTCGCGGAGGCGAGGCGGCTTGTGGCCGACGGGGCCGACGTGATCGACGTCGGCTGCGATCCGGGGAGCGTGTGGAGCGGCGTTGGCGACGCCGTGATGCGGCTCGTGGCGGAGGGGTTTCGCGTGTCGATCGACAGCTTCGAGCCGCGGGAGATCGCCGCGGCCGCGCGGGCCGGTGCGTCGCTCGTGCTCTCGGTGAACTCGATGAACGTCGCCGCGGCCGCCGACTGGGGCGTCGAGGTGGTGGCGGTGCCCGACGTTCCGGCGACGCTCGAAGGGCTCGACGAGACGCTCGAACGGCTTGCGGTGGAGGGGGTGCGGCATCGCATCGACCCGGTGCTCGAGCCGATCGGATTCGGGTTCGCCGAGAGCCTCGGCCGCTACCTCGAGATCCGCCGTCGGTATCCCGCAAGCGAGATGATGATGGGCATCGGCAACCTCACCGAGCTCACCGACGTTGATTCAGCCGGCGTCAACACGCTCCTGCTCGGCTTCTGCCAGGAGACCGGCATCCGCTCCGTCTTGACGACGCAGGTGATCCACTGGGCGACTTCGAGCGTGAAGGAGTGCGACCTCGCCCGCCGGCTCGTCCACCACGCGGTCACCCGTCGCACGCTGCCGAAGCACCTCGAGCCGGGGCTCGTCACGCTCCGCGGCGGCAAGCCCCGCAGCCACGGCCAGGAGACGCTCGACCGGCTCGCCACGGTGATCCGCGACCCCAACTTCCGGCTCTTTGCCGAACGCGGCCGCATCCATCTCGTGGGGGCGGGAATGCATCTCGAGTCGCGCGACCCGTTCGAACTGTTCGAGGCGCTCTCGCTTGCCGGCCGGGACGACGTCGATCCCTCCCATGCGTTCTACCTGGGCTACGAGATGGCGAAGGCGGTGACGGCGCTCACCCTCGGCAAGGACTACCGTCAGGATCAGCCGCTCGACTGGGGGCATCTCACGGAGCCCGAGATCGGCCACGGGCCGTCGCGGTATGCTGCCGAGGTCTCCGCCAAGCGCGGTTCCCCGAGTGCAGGATCAGTTGCCGAGTGACCGCCTCCAACGCCCTCGCCGTGCCGCGTGAAATCGTCGAACGCCGCTGGTGCACCGCGTCGGGCGGGGTCGTCGCCGAGCTGCGGCCGGACGTGTCGCCGCGATGGCTCTTCGAGCGGCTCGCGGGCCGCGCGGGGCTGATCTTTCTCGATAGCTGCAGCGACGCGCAGGGCGACGCGGGGCCGGGCGGCGGATTCGCCGCGGGGCTTGCGAGGTACTCGTTCGTCGCGGCCGATCCGATCGACGCGATCGTGGTCGATGCGGGTGACGCTCGCGAGGGGGCTGCCGCGGCGGTGGCGGAGCTTCGATCGCGGCTCGCGGCGATGGAGGCCGTGACGATTCCAGGGCTGCCCCCATTCCAGGGCGGCTACGCGGGGCTTTTGGGCTACGAGTTTGGGCTCGGCCTGCTCGGCGTGGCCTCGCCGGCCGCCGAGGCCTGCGCGGTTGCGGCCGTCATGCTGAACGCCTACGACGTCGTGGCCGCCTTCGACCACGAATCGCGATCCGGCTGGATCATCTCCCAGGGCCTGGCGGCCGATCCGCGACTGCCCCGCGGGCCGGTGGCGCGTCGCGGGCGGGCGGAGGCGAGGCTCGCGTCGTTCCTGGCGATGGTGGAGGAAGGGCCGCAGCCGATCGCGGCGGCTGGAGCAAACGCCTCTCCCACCGGCGGCCATCCGCTGCCCGCCCGTCCTGCGATCGTCTCGTCGCACTCGCGGGCCGACCACGAGGCGATGGTCCGCCGGGCGATCGAATACGTGCGGGCCGGCGACATCTTTCAGGTGAACCTCGCGCAGCGGCTCTCGACGGCGTGCCCGTGCGATCCGGTTCGGCTCCATCTGGCGGCGCGGCGGATCAACGCCGCCCCCTTCGCCAGCTTCTTCGACCTCGGCGGCGGCCGCGCGATCGTGAGCAGTTCGCCCGAGCGGTTCCTCCAGGTGACCCGTGGAGTCGTGCGGATGCACCCGATCAAGGGCACGCGTCGGATGACGAGGAGGCCCGAGGCCGATCTCTTCGCCGGCGACGAGCTCGGCGGCAGCGCCAAGGACCGGGCCGAGAACGTGATGATCGTCGATCTCGTGCGGAACGACCTGTCGCGGGTCTGCACGGCGGAGAGCGTCCGTGTGGAGGCGCTCTGCCGGCTCGAGCGGTACGCCTACGTGCAGCATCTCGTCTCCGTCGTCGCGGGGCGGCTGGCGAAGGGGCGGACGGCGGTGGACGCGATCCTCGCGGCGGCACCGGCGGGGAGCGTCACGGGCGCGCCCAAGCATCGGGCCTGCGAGATCATCTCGGAGCTCGAGGGCATCCCGCGAGGGCCTTACTGCGGCTCGATCGGCTACGTCGGATTCGACGGATCGGCCGACCTGAACCTGCTCATCCGCACGTTCGTGGCCTCCGGAGGCCGGCTCACCTTCTCCGTCGGCGGTGGCATCACGGCGGCGAGCGATCCGGCCGCCGAATACGACGAGACGCTCCACAAGGCCGAGGGCCTGATCCGCGTGCTCGACGCCGTGGCAGCGGGCTCGACGACGACTGAACCGGCGGGGGTGTTGCCGTGATCGTGCTCCTCGACAACCGCGACAGCTTCGTCCACAACCTCGGGAGATATCTCGCGAGGCTCGGCGCGGACGTGAAGGTCGTGCCGGCCCACGGTTCGACCGTGGGGGAGATCCGCGAGCTTTCGCCCCGCGGAATCGTCGTCTCGCCCGGGCCCTGCACGCCAGCCGAGGCGGGCTGCTCGATCGACGTCATCCGGGACCTCGGCGGCGATCATGCGATCCTGGGCGTCTGCCTCGGTCATCAGGCGATCGCGGCGGCCTTCGGCGGCCGGGTGGTGCGGGCGAAGGAGCCCGTGCACGGGCGGACGGGCCTCGTGCATCACGATGGCCGGGGCCTGCTCGCGGGATTGCCCAGCCCGTTCGCCGGCTGCCGATACCACTCGCTCGTCGTCGAGGAGCGGTCGCTGCCGGAGTGCCTTCGGGTGACCGCCCGCGACGCCGACGGCACGGTGATGGCGATCGAGCACGAGTCGGGCCGGATCCACGGCGTGCAGTTCCATCCCGAGTCGATCCTCACCGACCACGGCTTCGCGGTGCTCGCCAACTTCCTCGAGCTGTGCGGGCTGCCGCGGCCGGCCGAGCTGCCGACGATCACGTCGGAGGGCCGGGCATGATCCTCGAGGGGCTCGTGACGACGACCGATTCGGCGGGCCACATGCACCTCGCCGCGATGGGGCCGCATCTCGACGAGGACGACATCGACCGCTCCTCGGGGCGGATCCGGCGGCTTGCGCTCAAGCCGTTTGTTTCGAGCACGACCCACGCCAACCTCGCGCGGCACGGCGAGGGCGTCTTCCATCTCACCGACGACGTGCTCCTACTGGCCGACGTGGTGACGGGCTCGCCCTCGTCGCCGCCGGCGAGCCGGGCCGCGGAGCGGGTGGCGGGCTTCATCCTGACCGGGGCCTGCATGGCCTACGAGTTTCGCGTCGGCGCCGCCCGCACCGACGGGCCGCGGGCGACCTGGGAGGCGGAGGTCATCACGACCCACGCGATCCGGCCGTTCATCGGCTTCAACCGGGCGGCCGGTGCCGTCGTCGAGGGGGCGATCCTCGTGTCGCGGATCGGCATCCTTTCGATCGACGAGATCCGGCGGCAGATGGAGACGCTCGCGGTCGTCGTGGCGAAGACGGCCGGGGAGCGGGAGCGGGAGGCTTTTCGACGGCTGCAGGCCCGGATCGCGAAGGAACCTTGAAGGGAACCGGCGACGGCCGTTTACTGGGTGGATGCAGGATTCCGCGGCGAACGCCGGAAGCGATGTCGAGGCCGTCGAGGTGCGGACCCCGGCGAGGCTCCATCTCGGCATGTTTTCGTTCGGCCGCAGTGACGTCCGGTCGTTCGGCGGCGTCGGGATGATGATCGACCGGCCGGGCGTGCAGCTCCGCGTCATGAGGGGCAGCGGAGTGAAGGCCCGGGGCGTGCTTTCCGACCGGGCGCTTGCGGCGGCCGATGCGTGCATGCGTCACTGGCGTTCCCCGGCGTCGGCGGGCGTCTTGATCGACGTGGTGTCGGCGCCGCGGGAACATGCGGGGCTCGGCTGCGGCACGCAGCTGTCGCTCGCGGTCGCGGCGGGAATCAAGGCGATCCACGGTCCGGGCACCGCTGCGGGCTTGGAGGGGGCCACGGAGCATCCGATCTCACTCGATCCTGCGGATGTGCTCGAGCTCGCGCGGGCCGTCGGCCGCGGGAAGCGGTCGTGCATCGGCCTGCACGGGTTCGCGCGGGGGGGATTGATCGTCGAGGCGGGTCGCATGGTCGCCGAGGGGAGCCAGGAAGCCGACGGCGGCGACCCCTTCTCGCCGCTCGTCGCCCGGGTGCGGCTGCCGAGCTCGTGGCGGTGCGTCGTCGTGATGCAGAAGGGCATGAGCGGCCTGCACGGTGAGAAGGAGCGAAACGCCTTCAAGGAGCTGCCGGCCGTTCCGCTCGAGGTCACGTCCGAGATGGCGAGGATCGCGCTGTTGGACCTCGTGCCGGCGGCCAACGAAGGAAACTTTTCCCGGTTCGCCGACGCGGTGGCCCGCTATGGGGCCGCGGCCGGGCGGCCGTTCGAGGCGGTTACGGGCCGGATGGAATCGTCGGAAATCATCCGCGACGTCAGCTCGCTTCTCGGCGAGCTCGGGGCGAGGGGCGTGACGCAGAGCAGTTGGGGGCCGACGGTGTTCGCCTGTTGCGAGTCGCTCGTCGAGGCGGCCGGCCTGCTCGAGCAGATCGACGCGCTCGATCTGAACGACCACCTCGACGTGATGATCACGAAATTCGACGGCGATGGGGCGTCACTCAGGAGGATAGCCTGAAGGAGGATTGCCCAAAGCACCGCCCGGAAGGAGTGCCCAGCCAAGGAAGGTGGCGGACTCGGCTTTGCCGCCGTGGGTTGACGAAAATATGTGCACAAGTTCAGTAAGTGCCGTGGCTCGGCGATCGGCGTGGTAGACTCGAGGCACGTCCAGGAGTCCACGCCACGACATGATGTCGGGGCCGAGCGTCGTCAGGTTCGGCTTCGACGTGCTCGACCGTGTTGAGCAGGCGGTGGCGATGGTCAAGGAACGGCTGAAGCGGGCGGTTGCCGCGCTCGATGCGACCGGCATTTCCCATGCGGTTGCCGGCGAACATGCCGTGGCGGCGTGGGTGTCGCGGATCGACCCCGCGGCCGTGAGAACCACGGTCGACGTCGACATCCTCATCGCTCGCGCCAATCTCGAACGGGCGACGCGTGCCCTCGAGGCCGTCGGTTTCGTCCACGCATTCACGTTCGGCATCCATATCTTCGTGGACGGCCCCGCCGGCAAGGCTCGTGAGGCGGTTCACATCCTCTTCGCCGGGGAAGAGGTCAAGCCTGACGACCCCGTGCCCGCCCCCGATCTGTCTTGCATCGAAGCTCACGACGGCTACCCGATCGTCGATCTCGACCGGCTGATCACGATGAAGCTGACGGCGTTTCGGCTCAAGGATCGGGTGCATCTGCTCGACATGATCGACGTCGGCCTGATCGACGCCTCCACGGCAGCCCGCGTCCCGCCCGTGCTGCGTCCCAGGCTCGAGCAGCTGTTGGCCGACCCGAATGGCTGAAGTTCGCCGGTGGCTGAAGTTCACCGGCTGATCCGTGCCGGCTACGCAAGCCGCAGTCCGTAGTCCACGAGCACCTTGCGGAGCTTCTCGACGAGCGGCGGCTCGAGCGGCACCAGCGGCAGCCGCACCTCCCCCGTGTCGCGGCCGACGAGCCGCAGCGCCGCCTTGATCGGAATGGGGTTGCTCGCGAGGCCGAGCAGGTCGCGGCAGAGCGTGAAGAGCTTGTGGTGGAGTTGCCGTGCGCGGGAGATATCTCCCGCGTCGAAGGCGTCGATGAGCGACTTCATGTCGGCGGGCACGAGGTTGCCCACGACCGAGATCACGCCGCGGCCGCCGATCGCCATCAGGGGGAGCGTCATGCTGTCGTCGCCGGAGAGCACGGTCAGGTCGCTGCCGGCGATGATCTGCGAGGCCTGGTCCATCACGCCGGTCGCCTCCTTCACCATCGCGATGCCGGGGATCTCGGCGAGGCGGAGGATCGTCTCGGGCTCGATGTTGCGGCCGGTGCGGGCCGGGATGTTGTAGACGCAGATCGGGATGTCGACCGCCTCAGCGATCGCCTTGAAGTGCTCGTAGATGCCCTGCTGCGTCGGTCGGTTGTAGTAGGGGCCCACGACGAGCGCCGCGTCGGCCCCGGCCTTCGCCGCGTGCTTCGTGAGGCGGAGGGCCTCGGCGGTGGAGTTGCTGCCGGTGCCGGGCATGACGAGGAGCCTGCCCGCCGCGGCCTGCACGCTCTCGGCGATCACCCGCTCGTGCTCGTCGTGGGTGAGCGTCGGCGACTCGCCCGTCGTGCCGACGGGGCAGATGCACTTCACGCCCGAGGCGACCTGGAAGCCGACCTGCTCGGCGAGGCGTTTTTCATCGACGCGGCCGTCGCGAAACGGCGTGACGATGGCGACGGAGAGACCGGAGAAACGTTCGGCGCGGGTGGGTTTGTTCATGGCAGGGAGGATACGGCGGAGACTTCCCGACGGGGAAGGGGGCGCCGGGAACCGGCCTGGGAATTTATGCTCTTGCCCGCATGCGACCGCCTGAAACGAGCCCGAAACCACGCGCTGCCGACCCGGGGCCGCCGCCGGTCTGCCGGCCGGTTCCGCCCGCCGCGGCGGCCGCGGCACGGCTCGTGGTGGCCCGCGGCGGTTCGCCGGGCCGGCTCGGCATCGTGCTCGGCACCGGCCTCGGAGGGCTCGCCGACCGGCTCGACGACCGCTTCTCAATGCACGCTCACGAAACAGGGCCCGCTCACGAAACAGGGCCCGCAGGCGAGACGGACTACCTGCCGCCATCAACGGCGACCGGACATGCGGGCCGTGTCGTGACCGGTCGGATCGGGGGCGTGCCCGTGGTCGTGCTCCAGGGCCGCGTCCACGGCTACGAGGGATTCGGCCGCGACGTGGTCGCTCGCGGGGTCGAACTGCTCGTCGCGCTCGGGGCCGAGACGGTCGTGCTCACGAACGCGTCCGGCGGGCTCGCGCCTGCGCTCGTGCCAGGCGAAATCGTCGTACTCGAGGACCACATCGACCTTGCGAGGATCCTTCCCGTGGCTGCTGCCGCCGGGGAGCTTCCCCGAGCCGACGTCGCGCTGGAGCGGGGCGGACGGCTCTTCCGCAGCCCCTACGATCCGAGGCTCGTCGAGGTGGCGATCGAGGCGGCGCGGGCCGCCTCGGCTCCGGCCCGCCGCGGTGTCTACGCACATCTCATCGGGCCGAGCTACGAGACGCGGGCCGAGTATCGATTCCTGCGACGCATCGGCGCCGACGTCGTCGGGATGAGCACCGTGCCGGAGGCGGTGGCGGCCTCGCTGCTCGGCGCCCGCGTGCTCGGCCTCTCGGTCGTGACGAACGTCGCCCGCCCCGACTCGCCCGAGAAGACCGACGCCGAGGAGGTCTGCCGGGCCGCCGAGACCGCCGCCGAGGGAGTGTTTGCGATCATCTCCGCCGTCGCGGCTACGATGGAGGGGCATGATGCGGGTTCTGCTCACGAATGACGACGGCATCGACGCTCCCGGCCTGGCCGTCCTGGAGGCGGCCGTGGGCCGCCTCGTCGGCTCGCGGGTCGAATCGTTCGTCGTCGCCGCGCCGCTTGAGCCCCACTCGGGCTGCGGCCACCGCGTAACGACCGACCGGCCGCTTGCGGTCGATGCGGCCGGCGCGGGGCGGCACGCGATCGACGGCACGCCCGCCGACTGCGTGCGGGTGGCGCTGGCGACATTCGCCCGCGACGCCACGCTCGTGCTCGCCGGGGTGAACGCCGGCGGCAACCTCGGCGTCGATATTCACCACTCGGGCACGGTCGCCGCGGTCCGCGAGTCGGCCCTCCACGGGCTGCCGGCGGTCGCGTTCTCGCAGTACCACCGCCGCGGCCGGCCGATCGACTGGGAGGCGACCGGGGCGTGGCTGGCACGGCTGCTCGACGAGGTCGTGTTTCGCCAGGCGGTCGCCCCGGGCGAGTTCTGGAACGTGAACCTGCCGCACGTCGATCCGTCGCCGGGGGAATCAGCACCGGGCGATCCGGCGATGCCGCCGCTCGTCGAGTGCCCCGTCGATCCGTCGCCGATGAGTCTCGGCTACCGTCTCACCGACGAGGGCTGGAAGTACGAGGCGAGCTACCACGATCGACCGCGGCGGCCGGGCCACGACATCGACCGCTGCTTCTCCGGTGCGATCACGCTCTCGCGGATCCTGGTCACGTAGCAACGAGTCAGGAGAGGTCGGCGTCGAAGACCCGCACCTTCGCCCAGGTCGTCGAGTGCTCCGCGATGAAGGCGGTGTGTCTCGGGTCCGACTGGTAGGCGTCGTGTGCGGCGTGCGACTCGAAGACGATATGGAGCGCGACGTCGAAATCGCGGTCGTTCACCTGTCGGTCGTAGTGGGAGACGGTGCCGACGTGGAAGGCGACCGTGCCCGGGTGGCCGGTAAGGTACTCATGGCAGCTGGCGACGAGGGCCTTTTTCGCGGCGTCGGAGCGGTCGCGGAGCGTGAAGAAAACGGAGTGACAGAGCATCGATGGGTTCCTTGGGGTGTCAGCCGCGGGCGGCCTGGGTCGAGGCACCGCCGGGGCCGGTCGCCTCGCTCGACGACCGCGGCACGGCCGGGCCGATCACGGCCACGACCTCGTCCTCGTCGAGCATCTCGGACTCTTCCAGCTGCGTCGCGAGCGCGTCGAGCTTACCGCGGTTGTCGGAGAGGAGCTTCGTCGCCCGCTCGGCCGACTCGCCGAGGATCCGCGTCACCTCCTCGTCGATCACCTTGAGCGTGTGCTCGCCGAACTCCCGCTGCTCGTAGACGTCGCGGCCGAGGAAGGGGTGCTCGTTGGTGACGTGGCAGGCGACGGGGCCCACGCGGTCGCTCATGCCCCAGTGGGCGACCATGCGCCGGGCGAGCCTGGTCGCCTGCACGAGGTCGTTCTCGGCCCCCGCGGAATACTCGCCGAAGACGAGCTTCTCCGCGGCCCGTCCGGCGAGGATGAAGACGAGCCTGTTCGAGAGGTCCGATTCGCCGATGTTCATCCGGTCCTCCTCGGGAACCAGCTGCGTCACGCCGAGCGCGCGGCCGCGGGGGATGATCGTCACCTTGTGGAGCTTGTCGACGCCCGGCAGGAGCCAGGCGCCGAGCGCGTGGCCCGCCTCGTGGTAGGCGGTCATCTTCTTCTCGCGGCCGGCGAGCACCTCCTCCCGCTTCGGGCCCATGAGCACCTTGTCGCGGGCGTAGTCGAAGTCGCTGGCGGAGACGGCCTCCTTGTCGTGCCGCGTCGCCCAGAGGGCGGCCTCGTTGACGAGGTTGCGGATGTCGGCCCCGGTGAGCCCCACCGTGCCGCTTGCGAGCCGCTCGAGATTCACGTCGGCCGCGAGCGGCACGTTTCGCGTATGCACCTTGAAGAGCGCGAGCCGCGCCTTCTGGTTGGGCCGGTCCACCGTGACGTGCCGGTCGAACCGACCCGGCCGCAGGAGGGCCGGGTCGAGCACGTCGGGCCGGTTCGTCGCGGCGAGCACGATCACCGACTCGGTGGGGCTGAAGCCGTCCATCTCCGAGAGGATCTGGTTGAGTGTCTGCTCCCGCTCGTCGTGGCCGCCGCCGAGACCCGCGCCGCGGACTCTCCCCACGGCGTCGATCTCGTCGATGAAGAGGATCGCGGGCGAGGAGTCCTTGGCGGTCTTGAAGAGGTCGCGAACCCGTGAGGCACCGACGCCGACGAACATCTGGATGAACTCGCTGCCCGAGATCGAGAAGAAGGGCACGCCTGCCTCGCCGGCCACCGCCCGCGCGAGAAGCGTCTTGCCGGTGCCGGGAGGGCCCATGAGGAGCACGCCCTTCGGCACCCGGCCGCCGAGCCGCTGAAACTTCTTCGGGTCCTTGAGGAACTCGACGATCTCCTGGAGATCCTGTTTCACCTGCTCGAGCCCTGCGACGTCGGCGAAGGTCACCTGCTTGTCGCCGGCGGCATATCGCTTCGCGGGCGACTTGCTGAAGCTGCCGAGGAAGCCTGATCCGCCGAAGGGATCCCGTGCACGCCGCAGCGAGATCCAGAATCCGGCCATCAGCAACAGCGGCACGAGCAGGTAGAGCGTGAGCAGGAAGCCGGTGCCGTCGGTCGGCTGACGCACGGTCGTGCGGACCGAGTGTTCGAGCAGGAGCGAGTTGAGACCGTCGGAGAGGTAACTCGAAAGCTCGAGCCGAAAGGCCTTGCCGCCGGAGGGGCGGCCCTTGCCGGCCGGCAGCGGCTCGCGGAACTCACCGGTGAGCGAGTTGCCGGAGATCTCGACGCTCGACACGTTGCCCGCTTTCACCTCGCGGACGAACTCGTCATAGCTGATGATTCCGGGCAGGGCGGCCTGCTCCCTTGCGAGCATCGTGATGATGGCGATGCCGGCGAGCACGAGCATCACGATCACGGGGCCCCCGAACGGGCGGCCGGCGGCGGAGCGGGGGGAGTTGGACGAACCGGAGGGGGGGCGGATGGCGTTCATGGCGGCATTCTAGGGTCTCGGTCGGGTCCGTGCATGCCGGGGCCGCTCGCGGGCTTCCGTGATACTCGGTCCCGGTGAGAGGCGGTCCTGCAATCGCTACCGCCGTAGAGCCCGGTCCCGATTACTGTTCGTTCCCGTCGGCGGGGGCGTCCTTGAGGATCACGCCCTTGGGTTCTTGGGGCGGCGGCCAGAGGGGAACGGGATTGCGGGCGTTCTCGAGCAGGTCGCGAAACCGGTTCGGCTTGGCGGCGTTCGCGGTGGGAGGCGGGGCCGGGGCGGTGGTCGCGGCCGTGCCGATCTTGGAATCGGTGGTCAACGCGGCGTCGGCCTCGCTTGCAGCCACGAGCCACGATCGCAGCGTGTTCATCTGCGCGACTGAGAGCGGCGCGGGGCTCTTCTTGCCCGGGTGGCTCACGGCGAGGATCACGGCTCGCTCGTGGGCCTGGGCGGGCGTCTTCGCGCCGGCGCGGAGGGCGTCGATGTTGGCGAGCGTGACGTCGCGGTCGATCTGGCCGGCGGCGTTGTGGCGGCGGAGCAGGGGGGCATGGCCGGTCCTGCCGGCGTGGCAGCCGCCGGTCGCGCAGCGGTTGAGCAGCAGCGGCTGGATCGACCGCGTGAACGACTCCACCAGGTCGGGCGGGAGAACGTCGGGCGGGAGCGGCTCGGGCTCGGCGGCGTGCAGGCCGCCGCCGATGGCAAGCAAGACGACGAAGGACGCGAACGGTGCGAGGGACGGCCGCATGTGCGGAACGTTAGGAATGTGCCCGCCGCCGCGTCAATCGGGCTGTTCGGCGTTGTGGCCCGGGTGCATCCTGTCTACACTCCCGCAAACCACGCCAATTTCATTGCCCATCTTCCGGAGACGATTCGAATGGAGCGGACGTTCGTGATGTTCAAGCCCGACTGCCTCGAGCGGGGTCTGCTCGGCAGGGTGCTTTGTCGGTTCGAGGAGAAGGGGCTGCGGATCACCGCGATGAAGATGCTGCGGGTGACGCCCGAACTTGCGAAGCAGCACTACGCCGAGCACGTGTCGAAGCCGTTTTATCCCGGGCTCGAGGAGTTCATCACCGCCTCGCCGGTCGTGGCGACGGTGATGGAGGGGCCGGAGGTGATCCGCGTGGTCCGCGAGATGCTCGGGGCCACGAGCGGCCTGAAGGCGGCGGCCGGCACGATCCGCGGCGACTACTCGGCAAGCCGTCAGATGAACCTCGTGCACGCCTCCGACTCGCCCGAGAGCGCGGCCCGCGAGATCGCGATCTACTTCCAGCCCCATGAGATCCTGTCATGGGATCCGACGCTCGCCTGCTGGCTGCAGGCCCCGGGCGAGGTCTGACGAGCCCATGAACGTGCTCGTCTTCGGGCATCGCAACCCCGACACCGACGCGATCTGCTCCGCGATCGCCTATGCCGATCTCCTGCGGCGGACGACCCGGCCAGATGCCGTCGCCGCCTGCTGCGGTCCGCCCAACAAGCGGACGGAGTTCGCGCTCAGGCGGGCCGGACTGCCGCCGCCGCGGATGGTGATGGACGTGAGGCCGGAGGCGGAGGACGTCTGCCGCCGCGACGTGGTGACCTGCTCCTTCGGCGACACGTTCCACGAAACCTACGAGCGGATGAAGCGGCATGACCTGCGGGCGATCCCCGTGGTCGATGCGGCGCGGAAGGTCGTGGGCGTCGTGTCGGTGCTCCAACTGATGGACCTGTTTTTCCACGACGCAAGCGACCCGATGAAGTCGCGGATCGTGGCCTCGAGCCTCGAGAAGATTCGCGACGTGCTCGGCGGCAGCTTTCAGCACGCGATCGATCCCGAGCAGCGAGACGAGCTGCTCGTGATGGTGGGCGCGATGAGCGCCGAGGGCTTCACGGAGCGAATGCGGCAGTATCCGAAGGAGCGGCTGATCGTCGTCTGCGGCGACCGGCCCACGATCCAGCTGCCGGCGATCGAGCATGGCGTGCGGGCGATGGTCGTGACGGGTGGCTTCTCGCTCTCGAGCGGGCTGGTCGAGCTTGCGAAGGCGAGGGGCGTGTCGGTGATCCTGAGCCCCTTCGACACGGTCAACACGACGCTCCGGCTCAAGGCCTCGCAGTTCATCGACTCGGTGGTCGATACGGATTGCATCACGGTGTCGGCGAAGTCGGCGGCGATCGACGCCCGCGCGACGGCCGAGCGGTCGCAGCAGCCGGTCTTCCCGGTCGTGGCCGACGACGGCACGCTCGTGGGTCTCGCCTTCAAGACCGACCTCATCAATCCGCCCAAGCCGAAGCTCGTGCTCGTGGACCACAACGAGCTCTCGCAGGCGGTCAACGGCGCCGACGAGGCGGAGATCGTGGAGGTGCTCGACCACCACCGTCTCGGCGGCGATCTCAAGAGCACGCAGCCGATCCGATTCGTGAACGAGCCGGTCGGGTCCACCTGCACGCTCGTGGCGAGGCAGTTCCGCGCGGCGGGGCTGGTTCCCTCGCCGGGGATCGCGCTCTGCATGGCCAGCGGCATCATCGCCGACACGCTCCACCTCCGCAGCCCGACGACGACCGACGTCGATCGCGACGTGCTCGCCTGGCTCTCGGGGCTCTGCGGCGTCGATCTAGCGGCCTACGCCCGCGAGTTCTTCGAGATCGGCTCGGCCCTGCGGTCGGCGGCGCCGGCCGACGCGATCCGCGAGGATTGCAAGGAGTTCACGGAGCGGGGCGTGCGGTTCTCGATCTCGCAGATCGAGGAGACGGGCTTCGACCTCTTCTGGGAGCGGAAGGAGGAGCTGCGGGAGGCGCTCGAAGCCTACGCGGAGAAGAACCGCTACGACTTCTCGGCTCTGCTCGTGACCGACGTCGTGAGCAATGGGTCGCTGCTGCTTCTCTCCAAGGAGTCGGACGCCTGGGAGGAGATCAACTACCCCCGGCTCGACCGCGGGCTCTACCAGCTCGACACGATCGTGAGCCGCAAGAAGCAGCTCCTGCCGCTCATCACGCAGCTCATCCAGTCGGCTGGCTAGCCACCGGTCGTCCGGCGAGCCACACCGGTCGTCCGGTGAGCAATTCGGTGCTCATCGTGCCGGCCGCAGCCGTCCGGCGGGCGTGTCGTCGGCGAGCCGGTCGATCATGTCGCGGCAGGCCCGCTCGACCGCGGTCTGCCACTGCGCGTCGGCAAGCCCCGCGTTCATCTCGGGCCGGGCGTGGGCGAAGATCACATCGCGGGCGCTGACGACGATCGCCCCGAGCCCCGCGGGATGAAACGCCCCGCGAACGTCCGAGGCCCGGCCTCCCTGCCGGCCGAAGCCCGGCACGAGGATCCAGGCGTGGGGCATCGCGGCCCGCAGCGTGTCGAGCTGCTTCGGCCAGGTCGCGCCGACGACGGCGCCCACGCAGCCGAAGCGTTCGTCGCCCGCGGTCTTCGCGGCGAGGCTCTCGACGCCGGCGGCCACGTGCTCGTAGATCGTGCGGCCGTCGGTCGTGAGATCCTGGAAGTCCTTGCTGCCGGGGTTCGACGTCTTCACGAGCACGAAGATGCCGGCCTGCCGAGCCGAAGCCACCTTTACGAACGGCTCGATCGAGTCGAGGCCGAGGTAGGGATTCACGGTGAGGGCGTCGGCGGCCCAGGGGCCCGCGAGCCAGCCGTCGGCGTAGGCCTCGGCGGTCGAGCCGATGTCGCCCCTCTTGCCGTCGGCGAGCACGAGCACGCCGCGGCTATGGGCGTGCGCGATCACCTCCGCGAGCGCCGCCATGCCGTGCGGTCCGGCCGCCTCGAAGCAGGCGAGCTGCGGCTTCACGATCGGCACGAGAGGCGCGACGACGTCGATCACGTCGCAGCAGAATTTCGAGAAGATGGCGGCGAGCGACGTCGGATCGGCCGCGGCCGCCGCGTGGAATGCGGGCGGGAGTGACTCCCGCCTCGGGTCGAGCCCGATGCACGCTGGGGTGTGCTTCGCGTAGATCGCCCTCGTGAGCCGCTCGGAGAAGCTCGGGGCGCCGGAAGGGCTGGACGAGGTGGAAGAGGAGGCGGAGGTGCCGGAGACAGTGTCGGGGCGGTTGGAATCGGGGAGGATCGTCATGGGGAGACTGCTGTTGAAGGGCCGCGTCGGGTATGCGATAGTGTGTCGGTCGGACGGCGGTGATGCGAGGGCATGGCCGCCAACCGGCTGTTTCGGGGCGTGGCGCAGTCTGGCTAGCGCGCTTGACTGGGGGTCAAGAGGTCGCAGGTTCAAGTCCTGTCGCCCCGATTTCGGTTGGAAGGGTCACGTCCCCGTGGCCAGTCGTCATGCCTGAATTGTCGCGGTTCTATGGTGTGAGGATCACGATGAATTTCGTGGATCATGCTCCTCCGCATTTTCACGCGACATACGGTGAAGACGAGGCTCAGGTCGAGATCGCCACGGGCGACGTAATTGGCGGAAGCTTGCCTCGGCGGGCTGCCTCACTCGTGAAGGAGTGGGCCGAACTCCATCGGACGGAACTCGAAGAGAACTGGGTGCGACGTGAGAAGGCGCTCCCCTTGCACAAGATCGATCCGCTGACATGAAAAGCTCAGTGACCCGCATTCGCGATTTGGGAGGTTATCGGCTGGAGGTTGTCTATACCGATGCCGTGACCGCCGTCTTGGATTTCACCAATTTTCTGACCGAGCACAACGGGCCAGTTGTTGAGCCGCTTCGCGATGTCGCCACATTTTCAGCCGTCCGACTCGAGGATGGTGTCGCGACATGGCCGAATGGATTCGACATTTGCCCAGACGTTCTTCGATTCTGGAGCGAGCAGGGGCGCGTGTGCTCGGATCGCGAGACCGACGCCCATTTTGAGTCGCAGCGACCGCTTTCAGCGTCGTGAAGCCAGCGTTACCTCGCAGGTTCAAGTCCTGTCGCCCCGATTGATCGATTGGAGCCTGAGGAACAGGCTCGTGCGTTCCCTGCCG
>CAZPEM010000051.1:0-19928 GCA_964585575.1 uncultured Chitinophagaceae bacterium | reverse complement strand
GCCACCTCCTCGTCGTAGGTGTCGGCCACCTTGTAGAGCATCGTGTCGAGCTCGCCCGACTCCTCGCCCACGTCCACCATGTTCACGACGAGGTCGTCCACCACCCGCTTCTTGTAGCGGGTGAGGTAGAGCAGGGCGCCGATCACCGGCACGAAGGCCGTCCAGAAGAGCATCGCCACGGCGTTGAGCGGCGGCGAGGAATGCTCCTTGAGGGGCTTCGCGATCGCGTCGCCGTCGCGGATCGACTCCGAGACCTTCGAAAAGAGCCGCTCGAACATCATGTTGTTCGAGGTCTCGCGGGTGATGTTGAGGGCTTCCAGGATCGGCACGCCGCTGGAGAGGAGCGTGCCGAGCGTGCGGGTCGAGCGGGAGAGGATGTTCTTCTCCACGAGCTGGCCGAAGATCGGCGCCTTGAGGATGAAGAGGTCCCAACCGAACCGGCCGTAGGGAACGAGCTTGATCGCCTTGATCAGCAGGTTGATGCCGAAGGGGATCGCCGGGATGAGGTACCAGTAGTTCACCACCCAGTTGGAGATGTCGATGAGCAGCTGCGTCATCGGCGGGAGGGTGCTGCCGAAGTCGTCGAAGATCTTTTTGAACTGCGGCACGATCTTCATCATGATGAACGTGAGGATGCCGACGGCCACGCTCACGACGACGATCGGATAGACCATCGCCCCCTTCACCTTCCGCTTGAGCGACTGGCTCCGCTCCATGAACTCCGCGAGCCGCCGCAGGATCACCTCGAGCGCCCCGCCCGCCTCGCCGGCCCGGATCATGTTGCAGTAGAGCCGGTCGAAGGCCTTCGGGGATTTCGAGAGCGCTTCCGAGAGCGTGGCACCGCCCTCGATTTCGTCGCAGACGTCGAGCAGGCTGTTCTTCAGTCGGCCCGGCTTCTGCATCTCGGCGAGGATCCTGAGGCTCCGCAGGATCGGCAGGCCGGCGTCCTGGAGGATCGAGAGCTGGCGGGTGAAGAGCGTGAGGTCCCTCGACTTCACGCCTCCCATCGCGAAGGTGCGGCCGGGCTTGCGACCGCCCGCCTTCGGGGCGGCCTTCGCCCGCTGGGCCTTGAGCTTCGTGACCATGTAGCCCATCGAGCGGATCGTGGCCTGGGCCTCGGCCTCGGTCGTGGCCTCCACGACGTCGCGGACCTCCTTCCCGGTCGCCGCGTCGATCGCTTCGTATTGGAAGGTGGGCATCGCTTCAGGCCTCCAGGATCGTCTCGCGGATGACCTCCTCGGCCGTCGTGTTGCCGAGGAAGATGTTGTTCATGCCGGAATCGCGGAGCGTGATCATGCCCGCCTTCCTGGCGGCGTCGCGGAGGTCCTCCGTGGAGGCGTTCCGCATCACCATGTCGCGGAGGGCGTCGTTCATGATCAGGAGTTCGAAGAGACCGAGCCGCCCCTTGTAGCCGCTGTGGTTGCACCTCTCGCAGCCCTTGCCGCGGTAGAACTTCTTGCCCGCCACCTGGTCGCTCGTGACCTCGAGGTCGGCGAGCACGTCGGCGCCGGGGATCACCTCCTCGCGGCATCCCGTGCAGATCCGCCGCACGAGTCGCTGGGCGAGGATCGCCTCGACCGTCGCCGTGATGAGGAACGGGGGAACCCCCATGTCCCGCAGCCGCGTGATGGTGGAGGGGGCGTCGTTGGTGTGGAGGGTGGAGAAGACCATGTGGCCGGTGAGGGAGGCCTGCACGGCGATCTCGGCGGTCTCCACGTCGCGGATCTCGCCCACGAGGATGCGGTCGGGATCCTGCCGCAGGATCGCCCGCAGGCAGGCGGCGAACGAGTTGCCGATCTCCGCATCGATCGGCACCTGCACGATGCCGTCGATGTCGTATTCAATCGGGTCTTCCGTGGTGATGAGCTTGTCGTCGGGCGTGTTGAGCTCGGAGAGGGCGGAGTAGAGGGTCGTCGTCTTGCCGGATCCGGTGGGGCCGGTGACGAGCACGATGCCGTTGGGGCGGACGATCACCTCGCGGAACCGCCGGAGGATCTCCTCCTCCATCCCGATCTTCCCGAGCTCGAGCGACACGACGCCCCGGTCGAGCACCCGCATCACGACGCTCTCGCCGAAGAGCGTCGGGAGCACGCTCACGCGGAGATCGACCGGGTGGCCGCCGACATTGAGCTCGATCCGGCCGTCCTGCGGCAGCCGCCGCTCGGCGATGTCGAGGTTGGCCATGACCTTGATGCGGGTCGTGATCGCGAAGGCGAGGTGCTTGGGCGGCGGCACCATCTCGTAGAGCACGCCGTCGGCCTTGATCCGGATCCGGAACTCGTGCTCGAACGGCTCGAAGTGGATGTCGCTCGCCCCGTCGCGGATCGCGAGCAGGAGCACCATGTTGAGGAGCTTGCGAACGGGCGCGCTCTCGGCGAGGGCCTCGATGCTCGTGAGGTCGGTCGGGCCGTCCTTGCCGGAGGCGGCGGCCGCCGCGGCCGCCGCGAGGGCGTCGTCGTGCTCGAGGTCGTCCACGATCGACTCGACGCTCTCGGTCTCCGACGAATAGCTCTTCTCGATCGCCTTCGCGATCTCCGCCCCGGTGGCGACGACGACGTGGATGTCGTAGCCCAAAAGCGTCCGCAGCTCGTCGGCGATCTGGATCTTCTGCGGCTCCGACGAGGCGATCGTGAGCCGGTTGCCCTCGAGCGCGATCGGGATCACGCGGTAGAGCTGGGCCATCGGCTCGCTGATCGCATGGACGACGTCCTGCTTGATCTCCAGGTCGTAGAGCGTGACGAACGAGGTGCCCCACTGCTCGGCGAGCGCCTCGCCGAGCTGCTCCTCGCTGAAGAAGCCGAGCGAAACGCCAACGGTTCCCAGCAGTTCGCCGCCACGCTGCACCTGCTCGTCGAGCATCACCGCGAGCTGCTGCTCGTCGATGAGGCCGAGGTTCATGAGGATCTGTCCGAGCCGCTTGAGGGCCATGGCCGCTGCTACTCCCGCTGTTCCTTCTGGGCCCGCCGGGCGACGGTTTCCGCGTCTTCGAAGACGCCCCGCTTCGCGTTGGCAATTCTCAGCGCGAGGTCGTCGGGGCTCTGCGACTTCGCGAGCACGTCCTCCTCGGTCACCTTTTTCTCGCTCCAGAGCCGGAAGAGGTCGTCGTCGAGGAGCCGCATGCCGAGCTTCGCGCCGGTCTGGATGGCGGAGTTGATGCGAAAGGTCTTGTTCTCACGGATGAGGTTGCCGATCGCCGGCGTGCAGACGAGCACCTCGTAGGCGGCGCAGCGGCCGCCGCCGATCTTCGGCAGGAGCGCCTGGCTCACCACGCCGATCACCGCGGTCGAAAGCTGCGTGCGGATCTGCTCCTGCTGGTTCGTCGGGAAGGCGTCGATGATGCGGTTGACGGTGCCCTGGGCGCCGGTGGTGTGGAGCGTGCCGAAGACGACGTGCCCCGTCTCGGCCGCGGAGATCGCCGCCTCGATCGTCTCGAGGTCGCGAAGCTCGCCGACGAGGATCACGTCGGGATCCTGACGCAGGGCGCGGCGGAGCGCCTCCGAGAAGCTCGGCACGTCGGTGCCGACCTCCCGCTGATTCACCGTGCTCTTCTTCGACGAGTGGTAGAACTCGATCGGGTCCTCGATCGTGATGATGTGGTGGTCGACGGTCTCGTTGATGTAGTTGATGAGGCTCGCGAGCGTGGTCGACTTGCCGGAGCCGGTCGGACCGGTCACGAGGAACAGGCCGCGGGGCCGCATCACCATCTTCTTGCAGACCTCGGGAACGCCGAGCTGCTCGGGCGTGAGCATCTTGTTGGGGATCTGCCGCAGCACCATCGCGATGCTGCCTCGCTGCTTGAACACGCTCACACGGAAGCGGGCCATGTCGCCGAACGCGAAGCCGAAGTCGCAGCCCCCTTTCTCCGCGAGCTCCGCCTGGCACCGCTCGGGCGTGATCGCCTTCATGAGGGCGTTCGTGTCGTCGGCCGTGAGCACCTTGGTGGCCTGCGGTTTCATGTGGCCGTCGATCCGGAACACCGGCGGCAGGCCCGTCGTGATGTGAATGTCGCTCACGCCGTTCTTCACGGCCGCGTTGAGGAGCTTGTCGATCTGGATCGTGCCGGTGGCGACGCGGGGAGTGGACGGAGACTGGCCCGCGGCGATGGCGGCTGCGTTCGCCGCGGCCTGCCCGGCGAGGCTCTCGTCGGCGATGTCGAGTTCGAGCGGGGGATCGTCGTCGGCGGCCGCCGGCGGGGGCTCGGCCACGCCTTGCCGAAGGACGAGCACCTTCGTGCCCGAGACGTCGAGGACCGCGCCCGAGCAGCGACCCGTCGCGGTGGCGAACACGAAGCCCGTCGGATCGGCGCCGGCAGGCATGACGGCCGCAGCCATCGCCGACACTTCGTCGCTCGTGAGGGGCTTCGTCTTCAGCGGCCTCACGTGGTCGCCGATGCGTAGCATCGGGGCGACGCCTCCAGAGAGTCGGACCTCGCTCGCGCCGTTGTCGATCGCCAGCTTCAAGAGCCGATCGATGGCGGTGGTCATTGAGGATGAGGCGGAAGCGGTGCTCATGGTTGACTGCCAGCGGAGTCGCGGATTGGGCCCATGCGTATTGTGACTCGGGGAAGAACTCGCGCGGAGTCCTGGCGAGCACTACCAGCGGAAGAAGCCGCTTTTGACGGGCGCCGGTTCACGAAAGGTGCCGGTCGGATTGGCAGCCGCCGGCCTCGCTCAGGATGGATGGGCCCCTGACAGCCATCCACCACGGTTGCATTATGCGCAGCTTCGGCGAAAAAGTCCCGCCCGGTTGAGAAATTTTTCCGGTAGACTTTTTCCTCCATGAGAGCTGCCATCATCGGTGTCGGTGCGATCGCCCGGTTTCACGCCCGGGCCCTGCGGGATCTCGGGGGGGTGGAGCTGGTGGCCGCCAGCTGCCGGACGGAGGGGAAGGGGCGAGCCTTTACCGCCGAATTTGGCGGCAGGTGGTACGCCAACTTCCGGGCGATGCTCCGAAAGGAAAAGCCCGACTTCGTGACGATCGCGACCCCCTCCGGGGCCCACCTTCCGGCCGCCGTAGCAGCCGCCCGGGCAGGCGTTCACGTTCTCTGCGAAAAGCCTCTCGAGATCAGCCTCAGGCGGGTCGACCGGATGCTGGCCGAGGCGGACGCGGCCGGGATCACGCTCGGGGCGATCTTCCCGCAGCGGTTCAATCCGGTGGTGCGAACGGTGCACGAGGCGGCGGCCGCCGGTCGGTTCGGCTCCGTCGCGGTCATCAACAGCTACGTTCCCTGGTGGCGGGACGACGCCTACTACGGCCCCGGCCGCTGGCAGGGCACCAAGGCGCTCGACGGCGGCGGCGCCCTCATGAACCAGTCGATCCATGGCGTCGATGCGGTCGTCTGGATCGCCGGTGCGACCA
The DNA here is from genome assembly GCA_964585575.1 of uncultured Chitinophagaceae bacterium. Taxonomy (GTDB): domain Bacteria; phylum Planctomycetota; class Planctomycetia; order Pirellulales; family UBA1268; genus UBA4655. The sequence goes on along the minus strand of CAZPEM010000051.1, from coordinate 14,570 downwards.
TGCCGGAGCTCCCGGCCTCCGAAAATCCTGTCGAGAGCGTCGTCGCGATGACGGCCGTGCGGGCTCACGATCGGGAGCGGCTGGAGGTGGAGGACACCTGCGTCGCGATCCTCCGGTTCAGGAACGGCGCGGTCGGCCAGCTCCTCGCGGCGACGAGCCTCTACCCGGGGCAGCTCCGCCGTCTCCAGATCGGCGGCCGCGACGGCACGGCGGAGATTCTCGAGGAGCAGCTCGTCGCCTGGCAGTTCCGAGAGGAGCGGCCCGCGGATGCGGTCGTGCGGGAGCGGTTTGCCGGTTCGAGCAAGAGTTCGGGCGGGGCGGCCGATCCGCTCGCCATCGACTATTCCAACCACACGCGAAACTTCGCGGAGTTCGTGGCGGCGATCAGGCAGGGCACGAAGCCCCCGCTCGACGGCCGGGAGGGCCGCAAGGCCGTGGCCGTCGTCGAGGCCTGCTACAGGTCGGCCCGAACGGGCCGCGCAGTCAAATTGACCTGACCGATCGATGTGATCTAAACGAGACGTCACCTCAAGGAGACCTGATGTTCGATTTCGCGATCTGCAATGAGACGTTCGTCGATTGGCCGCTCGAGCGGGCCTGCGGATTCGCGGCCGAATGCGGCTACACGGGACTGGAGATCGCCCCCTTCACGCTCGCGCCGCTCGCGACCGACCTCTCCGCCGCCCGCCGCGGGGAAATCCGCCGCGTGGTCGAGTCGGCGGGCCTGAAGGTGATCGGCCTCCATTGGCTGCTCGCGAAGACCGATGGCTTCCACGCGACGCATCCCGACATCGACGTGCGTCGGCGGACGGCCGAGTACATGTCGGAGATCGCGAGGCTTTCGGCCGATCTTGGCGGTCGCGTGCTCGTGTTCGGGTCGCCGAAGCAGCGGAGCCTGCTGCCGGGCGTCTCTTCCGAACAGGCCTTCGCGCACCTCGAGGAGCTCCTCCATCGGGTCGTGCCGACGCTCGAGGCGACCGACACGGTGCTCGCGCTCGAGCCGCTCTCCACCGTCGAGACCGACGTGCTCACCACCGCCGAGGAAACCTGCCGACTCATCGATGCGGTCGGCTCGCCGCACGTCCGCCTCCACCTTGACGTCAAGGCGATGAGCAGCGAGGAGAAGTCGATCCCGCAGATCATCCGCGAGTCGCGGGCCTACCTCGAGCACTTCCACGCCAACGACGCCAACCTTCAGGGGCCGGGCTTCGGCGACGTCGATTTCGTGCCGATCTTCGACGCGCTCGAGGAGATCGGCTACGGCGGATGGGTGAGCGTGGAGGTGTTCGACTACAGCCCCGGCATCGAACGCCTCGCCCGCGAGAGCCTCGCGAACATGCGGCGAGCCTGCGGCTGATCAGCCGCAGGCTGCAGAGGCCGGCATTCGAGGAAGCCCGCGGTCACGGAAGCCCGAGGCGCAAGTTTCCCCTGCCGGCGGACTCTGAAACCATCCGGAAGCCCGAGGCGCAAGCCGAGAGGGGCGTTGAGGTGGTTCCGCAAGTAGACGACCGGTCACAAACCCGCCTGCACGACACCGCATCGCCGCCCGGGGGGCAGACGCATCGTCGCTACGGCGAGGATACGCCTGATGCTCCTCAACGTCCGCCCCCCGGGCGTTCAGCATCCATGTGCCTGTGCGCCCGCGCTGCACAACCCCGCGGTCACGGAAGCCCGAGGCGCAAGTTTCCCTACCGGCGGACTCTGAAACCATCCGGAAGCCGAGGCGCAAGTTTCCCTACCGGCGGACTCTGAAACCATCCGGAAGCCCGAGGCGCAAGCCGAGAGGGGCGTTGAGGTGGGTCCGCGGGTAGACGTCGCGTCCCTCGAAAACCCCGTTGCCGAGTCTGGCTTTGTTTTTGCAACCCGCCCGACTGACGGCTGCCGAGTCAACTCCCCTCTCGGCTTGCGCCTCGGGCTTCCGTGGAAGGAAGAGATTCCGTTGGAAAACGGGCGTGCGTGCAGACCGGGTTCCATGGAAAACGCACGCGCATGGCAGATCGGGATCAACGTCTTGATGCCACTCTCAAAGAGTATACATATGTATCTTCAAAGGCCTCCGATGATCCACCGCTCCAAAACCCCGCGCTCTTGCCGGGATCCAATCGCCTATTTCCTGACGTGGACGACGTACGGCGCCTGGCTGCCGGGCGACCCACGCGGATGGGTCGATTCGGGTGGTCGAATTCATTCGCCCGATCCAGGCAGGGCCGCCGCGGCGCAGTCGCTGCTTCGCGAAACGCCGTTGACGCTCGATTGGAGAAGTCGCTCGATCGTGGAGCGATGCATCCGAGAACACTGCCGAGTCCGCGGTTGGTTGTTGCACGCGATGAGCTGTCGAACGCAACATATCCACATGGTCGTCACCGCAACGCAGCACTCCCCGATGGAGGTCATGCGGCAGTGCAAATCGTGGGCTACCCGAGGCCTCGCTTCGGGGCGTACGGGCTCGCGCGAGGCCGCGAGGCGGACCCGATGGTGGGGCGAGGGGGGCAGTGGCAGGCACGTTTATTCAGAGCAAGAGCTGATGGCGGTGATCGAGTACGTGGTCGAAGCGCAGGACAAGCCCCGCGATGGTTGATGAAGCGGCCCCGCCATGACGCGGAACATCGACGCGTAGGCGGACTCTGAAAAAATCCGGAAGCCCGAGGCGCAAGCCGAGAGGGGAGTCAGGGCTGAGTGAAGAACCGGATGGTTTGGCGAAACAGCGTCGATTGTGAGCGTTTTTGGGTGACTCGACGTCGCCTTTCTACGCAACGTCAAACTCCCTCTCGGCTCGCGCCTCGGGCTTCCGTGAGAGGCAGGGCATCCGTGAGAGACCGGGCTTCCGTGAGAGGCAGGGCTTCCGTGAGAGACAGCGTGGAAAATCGGACGGGCGTGCAGAGCGGGCGGGCGTGGGAGATTGGGTTCGGTGGCAGCGGCGGCTGATCAGCCGCGGGGTGCGAGCGTCTTCGCGCCGACCCAGGCGACGAGCGGCTGCGGGAGCACGACGGAGCCGTCGGCCTGCTGGCCGTTCTCGAGCAGGGCCACGAGCGCCCGGCTCACGGCGATCGCGGTGCCGTTGAGCGTGTGGACGAAGTGCGTGCCCTTTCCGCCGGGGGCCTTGCAGCGGATGGCGAGCCGACGGGCCTGATAGTCGGTGCAGTTGGACGTGCTCGTAACCTCGCCCCACTCGCCCGCCTCGCCGCGGCCGGGCATCCAGGCCTCGAGGTCGAACTTCCGGTAGGCCGGCCCGCCGAGATCGCCGCTGGGCGTGTCGATCACGCGGTAGGGAATCTCGAGGCCGTCGAAGAGATCGCACTCGATCTCGAGCAGTTCCTGGTGCATGGCCTCGCTGGTTTCCGGCGACGTGAAGGCGAACATCTCCACCTTCGTGAACTGGTGCACGCGGTAGAGGCCGCGAGTGGCGCGGCCATGGGCGCCGGCCTCGGTGCGGAAGCAGTGGCTGATCCCCGCGAGCTTCAGCGGCAGCTCCGACGGGTCGAAGATCCGCTCGTGCATCGCCCCGCCGAGCGTGATCTCGGCGGTGGCCACGAGTGAGAGGTCGCTCCCCGCGATCGAGTAGATCTGCGTCTCGGGGCCGCGGGGCATGAAGCCCGTCCCCTCGAGGATCGTATCGCGGGCGAGGTCGGGCGTGGTCATGAGCGTGAAGCCGCGACGGGCGAGCAGCTCCATTGCATACCGCTGGAGCGCGAGCTCCAGGAGCACGCCCTCGTTCTTGAGGAAATAGAAGCCGTGGCCGGCCACCCTCGCCCCGGCGTCGAAGTCGAACAGTCCCAGCCGCTCGCCGAGATCGACGTGGTCGAGCGGCTTGAAGTCGAACGACCGGATCGGCGTCTTGCCTCGCCGGAATTCGACGGCGGCGTCCTCGCCACCGACCGGAGCCGACGGGTGCGTGAGGTTCGGGATGCCGCGAAGAATCTCGTCGGACTCCGCGAGGATCTTCCCGAGCCGTCCCTCGAGGGCCCCGACCTCCTCGCGAAGCCTGCGGCCCTCGGCCTTCTTGGCCTCCCGCTCGGCCGCGTCGGCGGCCTTGCCGATCGACTTGCTCACGAGCCCGGCCTGCTGGTTGAGCCTGTCGATGTCGGCCTGCATCTCCCGTCGGAGCCGGTCGAGGTCGGCGAAGCGTCCCACGTCGGCCGACACGCCGCGGCGGCGGCAGTTCTCCAGGATGGCCTCGACGTTGTCGCTCACGTAGCGGCGATCGAGCACGGGCTGTTCTCCTTTGGGGCGGGCGGTTTCTGGACGGGCCACTATACTAAGAGGAGTTCAGCGGAGGCAGACGATGGAAGCTGTCGAGGAGGCGTCCACCGCGGTGGTCGAGCCGTCCCCCGTGCCGGTCGCGGCAAAACCAGCTGCGGATCCGCGGGAGAAGCGGAAAAAGCAGCCTCGCCACCACGTCGTGCTCTGGAACGACGAGGACCACACCTACGAATACGTGATCGAGATGCTCCAGAAGCTCTTCGGCCACCCGGCCGAGAAGGGCTACCAGCTCGCGAAGGAGGTCGATCTCAAGGGGAAGGCGATCGTGCTCACGACGACGAAGGAGCACGCCGAGCTCAAGCGGGATCAGATCCATGCCTACGGCCGCGACCGGCTCATCGCGAAGTCGAAGGGGTCGATGACGGCGACGATCGAGCCGGAGTTGTAGTCTAGACCCGCTCGCGGCGGGCAGTGCCGCCCGCGTCACCGTGCGAGCCGGCGGCAGTCGGCGAGCAGCGCGTCGATGTCGGCGTCGGTGGTGGCCCACGAGCACATGAAGCGGCAGCCCCCAGACCCGATGAAGTCGTAGAACCGCCATCCGCACGCCCGCAGGCCGGCCGCGAGAGGCTCCGGCAGCCGCACGAAAACGGCGTTGGCCTCGCGGCTGCCGAGCAGCTCGATGCCCGGAATGTCGCGGAGCCCCGACTCGAGTCGAGCCGCGGCGGCATTCGCCCGCCGTGCATTGGCCAGCCACGCTCCCTCCTCGAGCAGGCCGACCCAGGGCGCCGTGAGAAACCGCATCTTTGAGGCGAGCTGTCCTGCCTGCTTGCAGCGGTAGGCGAATTCCTCGGCGAGATCCTTTCGGAAAAAGACCACCGCGTCCCCGACTCCCATGCCGTTTTTCGTGCCGCCCAGACAGAGCACGTCCACGCCCAGTTCCCAGGTGAACCGTCGGGGCGGCAGGTCCATGGCGGCCACGGCATTGGCGAACCGGGCGCCGTCCATGTGCAGCCGAAGGCCGTGCCGACGGCAGGCGTCGTGGATCGCCCCGAGTTCGTCGAGCGAATAGACCGTGGAGAGCTCGGTGGCCTGCGTCACGCTCAGCACCCGTGGTTTCGGGTAGTGAATGTCCCGTCTCCGCTCGACGGCCTGCGTGATCCCATCGGGGGTGAGCTTGCCGCCGTCGCCGGGCACGAGCAGCAGCTTCGTGCCGTTGGAGAAGAACTCCGGTGCGCCGCATTCGTCGGTCTCCACGTGGGCGAGTTCGTGGCAGAGAACCGAGTTATACGACTGGCAGAGCGAGGCGATCGCGAGCGAGTTGGCGGCCGTGCCGTTGAACACGAAGAAGACGTCGGCGGGATATTCGAAGACTTCCCGGATGAGGTCGCAGGCCCGCTCGGTCCAGGGGTCGTTGCCGTAGCTGGCGACGCATCCGGCGTTGGCCGCGTCGAGCGTCCGCCAGGCCTCGGGGCAGAAGCCCGCCGTGTTGTCGCTGGCGAACTGGCATCCGGCCGTGATCATGCCCACGGGCCGCTCCGCCTGCGGTTCCGATGCCCCCCCGATGATCGTTCGATCTGCGGTCGTCATGTTCGGCGTCGTGCCACGGCGATGGTCGTGGTTGGCATACCGCGATCATATCCGCCCCGTCGGCCTCGCGGAACGAGACTGCCGGCCGCCGCGTCGGCTCGGCGGGCTTTCCGAACGGGCGGATGGGCGCCACGCCGGTGAGACACTCGTTCGCCCGATTCCCATGAAAGAGACAGTCGGATCCGAGTTGAATCGGGCGGGGACGTTGAAAAAAGCCTGAATCGTGCTGCCCGACGTTTGGCATGGAATGTGCAATCAAGAATTGCCTGACGCGGCCGGCTGTTCGGCTGCGAGCCAGTGCGACACGCAGACAGAAGCGAGGAACCTTAGCCATGAAGAAGATCGAAGCCATCATCCGCCACTTCAAACTCGAGGAGGTGAAGGACGCCCTCAACGCCGCCGGCATCAAGGGGATGACCGTCACCGAGGTTCGCGGCTTCGGCCGCCAGAAGGGGCACACCGAGACCTACCGCGGAGCTGAGTATTCCGTGGACTTCCTGCCGAAGGTGAAGATCGAGGTCGTCGTGAGCGACGAGGAGGCCCAGACCGTCATCGGGAAGATCATGAACACCGCCCGCACCGGCCAGGTCGGCGACGGCAAGATCTTCGTGACGAATCTCGCCGAGGTCGTTCGCATCCGCACCGGCGAGACCGCGTCGGCCGCGATCTGACCGACGCTGCCCCGTTTCTTGCCTTCCGATGAGGCCGCCCGCGACCACCGTCATGGGCGGCCTCACCTTTTTGGCGGCCGGAAAGGCCTAGCCGATGGAGGGCAACCGGTCTTGCCTGGTATTCTGAAACGAGCTAGGGTCCCCGCCCCACCTGGCAAAAGGAGGTTGCTCGCATGCGCCGATCCGGACGCAACCTGTCGATCGCTGTGAAGAGTCGTCGGTTGGTCGCCGAACCGCTCGAGACGCGGCGGCTGCTCGCCGGTGACGTCGGCACCACCTCGATCGATGCCGGCCTGCTCTCGATCCAGGGGGACGGCGACCCCACGAACCACGACGACACCATCGTCGTGCGGCACTCGGCCTCGAATGCCGCGATGCTCGAGGTCGTCGTCAACGGCAGCATCGCGACGACGCGGTCGGTCGTGGGCCTGCGTCGCATCGAGATCTTCGGCGGCCGCGGCGACGACACGATCCGGATCGATGCTCCCGGGCTGCGGATCGGCGCGACGATCCACGGTGGGCCCGGCCACGACACGATCTCCGGCGGCCCTCGCGGCGATCGGCTCGCCGGCGGACTGGGCGACGACACGATCGACGGCGGCGAGGGCAACGACGAGATCTTCGGCGGATGGGGCGACGACTACCTCCGCGGCGGCCGGGGCGCCGACCGAATCGTCGGCGGCGACGGGGACGATGCGATCGACGGCGGCATCGGCCACGACACGCTCATCGGCGGGCTCGATGACGACACCATCGACGGCGAGGCCGGCCGGGACACACTCCGCGGCGACGACGGCAACGACACGCTGCTCGGCGGAACCGGCCAGGACACGCTCCGGGCCGGCCCGGGCGTCGATCGTCTCTTCGGAATGCTCGGCCGTGACGAATTTATCCACGACCCGCTCGACACGGTGACGCAGAGCGACCTCGCCAATCCGCTCGTCCTTGCGACGACCGAGGGCGAGATCCGGAGCTGGCTCTTCGGCCATGCGACCCGGCAGCAGCACGAGGCGGTCTTCGGCGGGATGGCCTTCGGGGCCGCGCGGGCCGACGTTTCGGGCGGAGTGGGCGTTGTCTCGACGCCGGTCGCATCCGCGCCGGCACCGGGTGGCGGTCCGGCCGCGGGAACGGCAGCGGGCGACTTCTCCTCGACCAACAATCAGGTCGCCGGCGTGGACGAGGCAGACCTGGTCCGCACCGACGGCCGCTATCTCTACATGGTGAAGGCGGGCGAACTCGTCGTGATCGACACCGATTCGGCGAGCCTCTCGATCGTTTCGCGGACGCCGATCAAGGGCCACGGGCACGCGGTCTACCTTCACGGCGACCGGGTCACCGTGCTCTCGCACGTGACGGAGTGGCCCGACACATGGATGCCGATGCCGGTCGTGATCGACCCATTGGCTGTTTCCTTGGCCGACGATTCGACGCCGGGAGCCGCGGCAGTCGAGATGGCGCCGATCGCGGCCGACCTGGTTTCGATTCCTCGCTGCTTCCTTCCCTGGCTGCCCATCGAGCAGCACGTGCGTGTGACCGTCATCGACGTCTCCGTTCCCGCCGCTCCCGTGGTCGTCGAGGAGACCAGGCTCGACGGCACGCTCTCCGCCTCGCGGAGCATCGGCGACACGATCTACCTCGTGGTGGAGAACCGTCCGCAGATCGGGCCGATGCCGCTCGCTCCCTTCTCGGGGGCGCGCGGTTGGGCGGTGCAAGGCGGACCGGCCGTCGGCGGGAACGGCGGTTACGAGTTCGAGTCGCCGGAGGAATTCCGCGGTCGAATCCAGTCGGCGGACCTCGATGCGGTCCTGCCGGTCGCGCGGTTCACCGTCGATGGCGAGGAGCGTACGCAGCCGCTCGTCTCGCCGGGATCGATCTACCTGCCGGCGCGGGGCGGCGACGCCGAACTCGTTTCGATCGTTTCGCTCACGCCGACCGACGACACGCCCGGCATCGACCGGAGCGTCTCCACGCTCGGCCTCGCCGGCACCGTCTACGCTTCACCCGACTCGTTCATCCTGGCGTCGGTCGACCATGGCACCTGGTGGGGCGCGAGCGAGGGGGCGACGACGTTGCACCAGTTCTCACTCGCGGGCGACATGCCCCATGTGGCGGCCGGAACCGTGCCGGGCCGCGTCCTCGACCAGTTTGCTATCGACGCCCATGCCGACGGCACGGTGCGGATCGTGACGCAGACAGGCTGGGGCCCCGAGGCCTCGACGAACCTCTTCGTGCTCGAGGCGGCCGACGGGGCTCTTTCCACGATCGGCAGCGTGGGGGGCATCGCGCCCGGGGAGATGGCGATGTCGGCCCGTTTCGTCGGTGACACCGCCTACGTGGTCACGTTCGAGCAGGTCGATCCCCTGTTTGTGATCGACCTGGCCGACCCGACCCGGCCGATGATCGTGGGCGAGCTTGTGATCCCCGGCTTCTCGAGTTACCTCCACCCGCTCGACGGCTCACATCTCATCGGCATCGGCAGAAGCGCCGATCTGTCGGGAGTGAAGCTCTCGCTCTTCGACGTGTCGACGCCATCGCAGCCGACCGAGACGGACTTCGTCGAAATAGGCGGTGGAGGCAGAGGCTACGGCCACGCCTGGTCGGCGGCCGAATACGACCACCATGCCTTCTCCTTCTTCTCAGGCCGGGGCGTCCTTGCGATCCCTGTTTCGAGTTGGACATGGGATGATGCGACAGGAACGTCGTCGGACTGGAACGCGCTGGTCGTCTACGAAATCGATCCCGCCGAGGGATTCACCGAGCTGGCGAGGATCAGGCACGGTTCGGCCGTTTCCCGGAGCCTGCGGATCGGCGGACGGCTCATCTCGATCGGCGAGAGCGAGCTGAACGTCGTGAACCTCGATGAGCCGGCGACCGTCGTCGCCACCCTCCCCCTGGCGTAGGCCCGTTCCACGGGGCTCGCGCCGAAGCGAACACCCGGTCGCTCGCGTCCCGCGGGCTCTGGTATTCTGAAGGGTCTCATGCACGCGCCGTTCAACACCTTCGGAAAACTCATCGTTGCGGAAGGGCTCGTCAGCGCCGAGCAACTGGCCGAGGCCGCCCGCCTGGCCGAATCCTCCGGCAAGTCGGTCCACGATGAGCTCATCCGGCTCGAGTATGCGCCGGCCGAGAAGGTGATGAGGCTCCTGGCGAAGTCGCACGGCATGAAGTTCGTCGACATCGGGGGCCTGAACGTGCCGGAGGAGGTGGTCGGCCTGCTGCCGGAGAGCGTGGCCCGCGAGAACACGATCTTTCCGCTCGCGGACGAGGGGGGGGCGATCCGGATCGCCACCTGCGACCCCGGCGACCTCGACACCCAGGAAAAGCTCCGCTTCATCCTCAACCGCAACATCGAGCAATCACTGGCCCTCCGCGAGCAGATCGTGGAGGCGATCAACCGCCACTACGGCAGCGGCGACGGCGAGTCGGCCGACTCGATGCTCCAGGAATTCACCGACACCGCCATCGACTTCACCGAGACGGCGATCGAGCAGGCGGCGGCACAGGACCAGGACGAACTTTCCGACGCTCCCGTAGTCAAGCTCGTGAACCTGATCATCACCGAGGCCGTTCAGCTGCGGGCGAGCGACATCCACATCGAGCCGTTCGAGGACCGGGTCCGCATCCGCTACCGGATCGACGGCCGTCTCGTCGAGCGAGACAATCCGCCGCGACGACTCCTGGGAGCCATCCTCTCGCGGATCAAGATCCTCTCGAAGCTCGACATCGCCGAGCGGCGGCGGCCCCAGGACGGACGAATCAAGCTCACGGCCGACGGGAAGGACTACGATCTCCGCGTCTCCGTGCTGCCGACCAACCACGGCCAGTCGGTCGTCATGCGGATCCTCGACAAGGACAACATCCGCGTCGGCATCCGGCAGCTCGGCCTCTCGGAGGGTGACTTCCGCAACTTCAAGAACCTCATCCGAAGGCCGAACGGCATCGTGCTCGTCACCGGCCCCACCGGCTCCGGCAAGACCACGACGCTCTACGCCGCGCTCAACGAGCTCAATCGTCCCGACACGAAGATCATCACCGCCGAGGATCCCGTCGAGTACTACCTGGCGGGCATCAACCAGGTGGAGGTCCGCCACCAGATCGGCCTCGATTTCGCCCGGATCATCCGCTCGATGCTGCGGCAGGCGCCGAACGTCATCCTCGTCGGAGAGATGCGCGACACGGAAACGGCCCAGATGGGCATCCAGGCCTCCCTCACCGGCCACCTCGTCTTCAGCACGCTCCATACCAACGACGCGCCGGGAGCCGTGACTCGGATGATCGACATGGGCGTGCCGGCCTACCTCGTGGCCTCCAGCGTCATCGCCGTGCTCGCCCAGCGGCTCGTGCGGATCAACTGCCCGAAGTGCAAGCAGCCCTTCCAGCCGCTCGACACCCAGCTCGAGGCGGCGGGCGTGACGCCCGAGATGCTCCAGGGGGCCACGCTCATGAAGGGACGTGGCTGCGCTCACTGTCAGAAGTCGGGCTACAAGGGACGGCTCGGCATCTTCGAGCTGATGGTGATGACCAGCCGGATCCGTGAGCTCGCCTTTCAGGGCGCCCCCACGCAGGACATCCGCCGCGCGGCCGTCGCCCAGGGCATGCGGGTGATGTTCGACGACGGCGTGCAGAAGGCCCTCAAGGGGCTCACAACGCTCGACGAGGTGTTCCGCGTCTCCAAGCGGGCGGAGGAGTGATCCTGCTCATTTCGACCGGTAGAAGTGGTCGAACATGCGGTCGCTCATGCGGTGATACCACGAGAACACGCCACTGCGGTGGACTCCGCTCCGCGGTTCGCACGGACCCCGGTAGATGGGGCCGCAGCTGGGGCTGCCCGGCACGCCCACGAGATCGTAGGGATGCGGCGGCTGCGACGGATCGCACGGGGGCGGGGGGACGGAGGGGGGAAGCGACCTCGGCTCACCGGGAGCATGGAGGCCTTCGAACGGCGGATGCCAGTCGGCCGGCGTGTCGGATCTCGCCGGCAAAAGCTTCTGCAGGATCGCCTCGGCGTCGCGACCCGTCCTGGCGGCATCGACCTTCGGGTCCGGCCGCGGGTCGTTCTTCGTGTACCTGGACGGTTCCGGCTGGGCGGCGATGACGGCCTGTGTCGCCGAGCCACCGAGCACCATGACGATCGCGAGGGCACAGGCCCGGGTGAGGGGCCGTCGTCGGCGCCGGTGGTGCGGGGTCGTCCCGGCAGGAGGAACAGCCGGGTTGGCGGTCGCGCGGACAGTCGCTGATCGGATCGGTAAAATCACGTGGGCTCCCCCCTGACCATCCCAGTTTGCATCGGCAATCGTGGCCTGCGGGCTCTAGCCAACTTGCGGGCTCGAACGGACAAGGCTCGAACGGACAAGTCTCGAACGGACAAGTCTCGAACGGACAAGGGGCGGACGCCCTAGTGATCGAGGGAGGCGGGGAGAGATCTGCCGGAGGAGCGAGGATTGAAGTCTACGAGGGATCCGCACCGAATCCTCGACGCGATGGCGGCGGCAGGCGATCGGCTCGTGCTCGTCGCCACCGGTGGAGGAAGCAGGGCAATCTTTGACCTCTGTGGCGTTCCCGGGGCGAGCCGCGTGCTGCACGAGGGCCTCGCTCCCTACTCGAGGGAGTCGGTCGATCGACTACTCGGCGGTCCGCAGGAGCACTATTGCGACCGGCGGAGTGCCTGCCGTCTCGCCGTCGCCGCCTGGCAGCGGGCCGCGGCGGCCGCGACGCCCGAGTCGGCGATCGGGGCGGCGGTCACCGCGAGCCTCGTCACGCTCGCGCCGAAGCGGGGTTCGCATCGCGTGCACGCGGCCGTCCAGACGGCGTCCGCCACGCACACCGCCACGGTCGAACTCATGAAGGGGGCGCGGAGCCGATCGCAGGAGGAGGCCGTCGCCGCCGACCTCGTGCTCGCCCTCCTGTCCGTCGCTTCCGGCCGTGGGGCGGCCGCCGAACGGGAGGAATGCTTCGAAGAGCTTGGCCTGCGGGCGGAGGAACAGGTCGTGCGGGACTCGTTCGAGCCGCCGGAGGCCTGGCAGCGGCTCTTCACGGGTGCAGTGAGGGCCGTTTCCGGCCGCGGCGATGCCGCCGCGAAGCCGGGGGCCGGGGTCGTGGTCTTTCCCGGATCGTTCGATCCGTTGCATGAAGGACACCGGCACATGGCCCGGTTGGCCGGGGAGATTGCCGAAGCGAACGTGGCTTTCGAGCTCTCGATCGTCAACGTCGACAAGCCGACGATCGATTTTCTGGAGATACGGGATCGGCTGGCACGGTTCGACCCCGACGCCACGGTGTGGCTCACCCGCGCCGCCACGTTCGTCGAGAAGACCGAGCTCTTCCCGCGTTCAGTGTTCGTGATGGGCGCTGACACCTATCGCCGTCTCGGCGACCCCCGCTACTATGGCGGCTCCGAGGACTCCGCCACCGCCGCCGTCGAGCGGATCGCCTCGGCGATCGAGGGCTTGATCGTGTTCGGTCGTTCGTCCGGGGGCCGCTTCGAGAACGCCTCGCAGATCGAGGCCCCGGAGGCGATTCGCAGGAAAGCCTACTTCGTGTCCGAGCGGGAGTTTCGCATGGACGTGTCGAGCACGGAGATCCGAAGGAAGGCGACAGGATGCGGCACGCCATGACGCGTTTCCGTCGGACGCGACTCCGCGGAGCGGCCTCGTGCCTTCTCGTCGCCTGGCTTGCCGGGTCGCCTCTTTCCCCGTCGTTCGCCCGGGAGGCAGCGGCGGCCGCCGATGCCGATTCGATCAGGAAACACGTCGGGAATGTTCTCGACGTCGTCGAGCTCACGACCGGCCAGCGGTTCGTCCGGCCGAAACTCATGGGCGTCGTGGAAAGGAACGGCAACGTCGGCGGCCTGAAGCTCCAGCGGGAGGGGGAGCCGAGGCCGATCATCGTCTCGCTCCCGGGCATCGTGAAGGTCGTCGCCGGTCGCGAGACCATCTACGAGGCCGCCTCTCGGAACACCTCGGCGAAGGGGTTCCATGCACGCAAGCTCCGCGAGGCGTACGATCGGGCCGAGCGGGAGTCGGCCGAGCGGATGACGGCGAGGGGTGTCGCCCCGTGGCCGGCGCTGTCGAGCGAGGAGCACGAGGCGGCCGTCGACGAACTCGAGGCCTTCGTCGGTCGGATCCGCGCCGACTTCCCCCGGTTGCAGACCACCGCGACGCACGAGTTCCTCGTGGCGACGGACATCCCGGCGGAAACGATGGCGGCCTTCGTCGCGAACCTCGACCGCATGCACGACTTCCTCTGCGACCTCTATGGCATCCCGAAGGGGGAGCCGGTCTGGCGGGGCAAGTGTCTCGTCGTGGCATTCGCCCACGAGGACGACTTTCATGCCTTCGAGGCGAGGTTCATGGGAGGAGACGTCCCGGCGGGCGTGCACGGCGTCTGCCACCAGCGGCACGACGGGCGGGTCGTGATGGCCTGCCACCGCGGGCTTGACGAGCTCGCCTTCGCCCACATGCTCGTCCACGAGACGAGCCACGGCTTCAACCATCGCTGGATCTCGCCGTCCCGCATGCCCGCCTGGCTCAACGAGGGGATCGCCGAGTGGGTTGGCACGCAGGTCGTGCCCGGTTGCACGCAGGTCGCGATCAAGGAGGCACAGGCCGCCGACTTCATCCGCAGGAACGGCACGCTCGGCCCCGACTTCTTCTCCGGTGCCCATGACGCGAAAATCCAGCCCGTGCAGTACGGCATGGCCTCGGGGCTGGTGAAGTTCATGGTGTCCCATGACCGGAAGCAGTTCGCCGCGTTCGTGCGCGGGGTGAAGGAGGGGGCCACGGTCGAGGAGAGCCTCGGCCGCACGTTCCGCACGTCGCTCGCCGATCTCGTGAAGGCCTACGGCACGGCGATCGGCGTTCCGTCGCTTTCGCCCTGACGCCGTGGGTCAACGCTGCTGGTTCGGGGCCGCCCGTGCCCATCGCCGGACGCTCGCTTCGCACATCCTGTGCTTCGCTCGCTCGGATGCCGACTTCGCTTCGCAATCCTTGCTTCGCTCGTCGGCATACGCCGGCTCCCGGGCACGGGCAGCCCCTCACGGTCAACTCTGCTGGTTCGGAGCCGCCCGCTCACTCGACCGTCACGCTCTTGGCGAGATTGCGCGGCTTGTCGACG
>CAZPEM010000050.1:0-20106 GCA_964585575.1 uncultured Chitinophagaceae bacterium | reverse complement strand
ATCACGCTCCGCGTGAACCCCGGCTTCGGCCACGGCCACAGCCAGAAGACGAACACCGGCGGCGAAGGCTCGAAGCACGGCATCTGGCACGCCGACATCGCCGACGTGCTGCGGCGGGCGGAATGGGCCGGCCTCTCGGTGAGCGGCCTCCACATGCACATCGGCAGCGGCACGGACCTCGCCCACCTCGCGGAGGTGGCAGGCGCGCTCGAGCGGATCGCGGGGGAGATCGGTCGATCGCTCACGACGATCTCCGCCGGTGGCGGGCTGCCGATCCCCTACCGGCCCGGGGAGGAGCATGCCGACCTCTCGGGCTACTTCACGCTCTGGGACGCGACTCGCCGGAAGCTCGAAGACCGCTTCGGCCACCGCATCCGTCTCGAGATCGAGCCGGGCCGCTACCTCACGGCCGAGAGCGGGTTCGTCGTCACGGAGGTTCGCGCCGTGAAGCGGCAGGGGGCGAAGCCCTACATCCTCGTCGACGCGGGCTTCAACACGCTCGCCCGGCCCGTGCTCTACGGCTCCTACCACCCGATGAGTCTCTGCCCGCGGGATGGAGTGGAAGGCCTGACGCAGGAGGAGGTGGTCGTGGGCGGGCCGCTCTGCGAGTCGGGCGACATCTTCACGCAGTCCGATGGCGGCTTCGTCGCCACGAGGGCCCTGCCGAAGGCAGCGGTCGGCGACCTGCTCGTGATCGAGATCGCCGGAGCCTACGGGTTCGTGATGGCGAGCAACTACAACTCCAAGCCGCTGCCGGCCGAGGTGCTCGTGGAGGACGGCCGGGCCAGGCTCGTCCGCCGCCGGCAGTCGGTCGAGGACCTCGTCCGCGGCGAAACGGTTTAGGCAGGCAGGCGGTGAAAATCCCGCGGCCGGAGGCCCGATTGGCCGGGTCGATTTGGCCGGCTACGATGGTGTGGCTGGAGTTTCCACGCCCCACAGGACGATTTTCCCACCATGGCCAAAGCAGGTCCCCGCAAGAAGCTGCCGAAGGAACTGGCGGTCATCAACGCCGACAACTGCACCGGCTGCGAGAGCTGCCTCGAGGTGTGCCCCGTCGACTGCATCATCAAGGTGCAGCAGTACGACAACTTCCACAACCTGCAGAGCTGGTGCGAGATCGACATCGAGCGGTGCGTCGGCTGCGAGGTCTGCGTCCATATCCCGGGCAAGAAGTCGAATCCCTATGACCTCAAGGTCTGCCCGTGGGACGCCATCGAGATGGTGCCCACCGAGCAGGTGGCCGACGTCGTCGCCCAGATCGGCGGCCCTCCGGAATATGTCGAGAAGAACTGGGATCGTCTCGTGGGCACGGCCTTCAAGCTCGCCGAGCTCAAGGCCGCTGCCGGCTGACGCTCGGCCACACTCCATCGCAACACGTTTCAGAGTCGCACGGGCCGCAGCAGACCTGCTCGTCGCAGCCTCGGCACTGTTCGTCTCGGCCCTGGTCGTCGTCGGGCGGCCGATGACCGCCGCCGGACAGGATGCGAGGCCCGTGGATGCCGCCGCCGTCCCCGCCCTGGCCGCACTCCCCGACCTGTTGGCCGGGCCGGACGGCCGGCCCGCAACCACGCCCGAGGCCTGGAGAAACGTTTCCCGGCCCCACCAGTTCGCGCTGCTCGAACGGCACGTCTACGGCCGCCGTTTGCCTGCGACCGTCACGCACGTGGAAGGCGAGGTCGAGCGGGGCGAGGCCCCGCTCACCGACGGCGTCGTGGCGACGCGGCTGCAGGCCCGGCTCCGCATCGGCACGGGACCGAAGTCGCGTCTGATCGACGTGCTCGTGTACCTGCCACGTCGGGATGGCCCCTGCCCCGTCTTCGTCGGGCTCAATTTTCGAGGCAATCATGCGGAGCACCCCGATCCCGGGATCCGCCTCTCGCAGGCCTGGCTTGCAAACGACGAGAAGACCGGCATCGTGAACAACCGCGCGACCGAGGCCTCGCGTGGCAGCAACTCCCGCCGGTTTCCGGTCGAGTCGATGCTCGCCCGCGGCTATGGCATGGCGACGGCCTGTTCCGCGGACATTTTCCCCGACAGTCCCGAAGGCCGCGCCGACAGCGTGCTTGCGGCGGTCGGCCGGCCCGTGTCGGGCGAACTCCCGGCCGACGAGCCGGGGGCGATCGCCGCCTGGGCCTGGGGCCTCTCGCGGATCCTCGATTGGCTCGTGATGCTGCCGGAGGTCGATTCCACCCGCGTGATCGTGGTCGGCCACTCGCGGCTTGGCAAGGCGGCCCTCTGGGCCGGTGCCTGCGACGAACGGTTTGCAATGGTCGTCTCCAACGATTCGGGCTGCGGCGGCGCGGCGCTCGAACGCAGGCGGGTCGGTGAAACGGTGGGCGACATCACGAAGCGATTCCCGAACTGGTTCTGCCCGGCCTTCGCCGGCTACGCCGGCCGCGTGGAGGATCTTCCCTGCGACGCACACGTGCTCCTGGCGATGACGGCGCCGCGGCCGCTCTACGTGGCGAGCGCGATCGAAGACACCGGGGCCGACCCCGAGGGGGAATTCCTCGCCGCCGTCGCGGCAGAGCCGGCGTGGAAGCTCTTCGGATTCGCGGGCGTCGGCGGGTCCGCCTGGCCCCCGGTCAATACGCCGGTCGGAAATCGCGTCGGCTACCACGTACGGACGGGCAAGCACGACCTGCTCGAATACGACTGGCTGCGGTTCGCCGACTTCGCCGACCGCCACCTGCCACCGCCGGAACGGTCCGAGTCGAAGGCCTCGGGCGGTTCCGGCCGGTGAAGCCACGGGAGAGCGGTTGAGGGTGCTTGACGGCCTGTCGGCGACGCGGCATATTGAACTTCCGTATAGTATACGTCGCGACGTGACCACTGCTGCCATGCCCCGCTCCGCCCGGCCATTGACTCCCGACGATTCGCATGAAGTCAGCGATGCGTCGCTGGTGGCCCACGTGCGGCTGGCGTGCGTGCCGGGCGTCGGAGCCCGGACGTGGAAGATTCTCCTCGACCGTTTCGGCTCACCGGAGGCGATTTTCTCGGCGAGCCCGGAGGCGTTTCGCGAGGTCGGCCGGGCGGGACCACGGCTGCTCGGGCCGAAGCTCGTCGAGGCGATCGGCGACCCGCGGCTTGCCGACGAGGCCGGCCGCGTCATCGAGCTCTGCCGACGGCGTTCGGTCGGAATCCTGCTCGAGGGCGTGCAGCGGGAAGGGGGCTATCCGCCGCTCCTCTCGCGGATCGACGACCCGCCGCCGCTGCTCTTCGCACGCGGTGAGCTGCAGGAGTGCGACAACCTCGCCGTGGCGATCGTCGGCGCCCGCCACGCGACCGCCTACGGCCTCAAGGTCGCCGAACGGCTCGCCGGCAGCCTGGCCCGCGCCGGCTACACCGTCGTGAGCGGCCTCGCCCGCGGCATCGACGCCGCGGCGCACCGAGGGGCGATCGCGGCCGGCGGCCGCACGATCGCCGTGCTCGGCAGCGGCGTGCTCTCGATCTACCCGCCCGAACACGTCTCGCTCGCCGAGGAGGTGATCGCCCACGGCGCCCTCCTGAGCGAATGCCCTCCGTTGGCTGCGCCGTCGGTCGGCGCGTTTCCCCAGCGCAACCGGATCGTCTCGGGGATGTGTCTCGGCACGGTCGTGGTGCAGGCGTCGGAGCGGTCGGGCGCGCTCATCACGGCGAGGCTGGCCGGCGAGCAGGGCCGGGAGGTCTTCGCCGTTCCCGGCCCGATCGACTGCCGCATGTCGAAGGGCTGCCACGAGCTCATCCGGGATGGCGCAAAGCTCGTTGGTGGCGTCGACGACATCCTCGAAGAGCTCGGGCCGCTCTTCGAACAGGCGGTCGCTCCGGGCGTCGAGGCCTCCGGCCGGCCCGCCGAACGTTCGCTCGATCCCGCCGAGCGCGAGGTGCTCGCGGCCATCGGGAGCGGGGAGATCTCGATCGACGAGGTGGTCGAGACGACGGCCCTTTCGGCCGCGAACGTGCTTGCCGCCGCGAGCGTGCTCGAGGTACGAAGGCTCGTCCGCCGGCTCCCGGGCAACCGGCTCGCACGGACGTGAAGCACGAACGAAGGCCGGGGGTTCCGGAAGCTTGACCTCCGCGTAGAATCCGTCGCATGGACACAGCCCTCGTCAACCGTTCCGAAGCGATCCGCGACCGACTCCTCCAACTGCGAGACTCCCTTTGACTGGGAGGGCCGCAAGAAGTCCGCATCGCGGATCGAGGCTTCGATGGCCGAGGCCGGCTTCTGGGACAATCCCGAGAAGGCGCAGGCGACCGTCGCCGAGCTCAAGGGGATCAACTCGATCCTGAAGCCGCTCGATGAGGCGCTCGCCGCGGCGGCCGACGTCGAGGCGATGGCGGAGCTCGCCGCCGAGGATGCCTCGATGGAGGTGGAGCTCGCCGCCGAGACCGACCGCCTCGAGAAGATGGTCGACTCGCTCGAGATGCAGTCGCTCCTCTCCGGGGCCCACGACGCCTCCGATGCCCTCGTCTCCATCCACGCCCGCGACGGCGGCACCGACGCCAACGACTGGGCCGAGATGCTCCTGCGGATGTACTCCTCCTGGGCCGGCAAGCACGACTACACCGTCGAACTGCTCGACCGCCAGGACGACGCGGTCGCCGGCATCCAGAGCGCGACCGTCGCGATCCGTGGCCCGTGGGCCTACGGCTACCTGAAGGGGGAGACGGGCATCCACCGGCTCGTCCGCATCAGCCCCTTCAACTCGGAAGGGAAGCGGCAGACGAGCTTCGCTGCCGTGGACGTCTCGCCCGAGATCGCCGACGACGACTCCGAGATCGAGATCCGTGACGAGGACATCCGCGAGGACGTCTTCCGGGCGAGCGGCGCCGGCGGCCAGCACGTCAACAAGACGTCGAGCGCGATCCGCCTCACGCACTTCCCCAGCGGCATCGTCGTCCAGTGCCAGAGCGAGCGGAGCCAGCACAAGAACCGTGCGACCGCGATCAAGATGCTGCGGGCGAGGCTCGCGAGGCTCGAGGAGGAGAAGCGGGAGGCCGAGCAGCTCGCCCGCTACAAGCAGCAGCCCAAGACCGGCTTCGGCTCGCAGATCCGCAACTACTTCCTCCACCCCGACCAGCGGGTGAAGGACCAGCGGACGGGGCACTACGTCGGCAACTTCCAGAGCGTGCTCGATGGCAACCTCGACGGCTTCTTCGACGCCTATCTCCGCTGGAAGGCGTCGGGCGGGGCCCCGGTGGCCACCGCCGACGAATGAGCCGCAGTGCCGAGCTGGCATGCTGCGACTTCGCCGCAAGGCTGCCGCGCTGGACGGACGCGGTGAGGCCGGATACATTTGCTCCCAACACCCAGGGACACTCATGGCGGAAAAAGAAGCAGCGCTCGAGGTCGAAGGCGTCGTCACCCAGGCCCTTGCCAACACCCGCTTCCGCGTGCAGATCGCGGGCGGCCACATCGTCAACGCCCACGTCGCCGGCCGGATGCGGAAGAATTTCATCCGCATCGTTCCGGGAGACAAGGTGAAGGTCGAGCTCTCCCCCTACGATCTCACGAAGGGCCGCATCACCTTCCGCGAGCGGTAGTCAGTTTCGCGAATTCCGAGGTTCCACGAATTCCGTGGTGAACTTGCGGGAATCGTCCGGCCCGTTGCCTTGAACGTCTCCGCCGGAGCCCCGGGGCAAGCGGGCCCGTTGGCAAGCAGACGTGTTTGAGCAGACGCGATTGGGCAACCGGACCTGATCCCACGGCTCTCAGCCGTCGCTGGATCCCGTCGAAGGATCGCCCGACTCGCTCCCGACGGCGTCGGCCTGTGAATCCGGCTTCGGATCCTCCTCGGGCTCCTGCTGCGCGAGAAAGAACTGCTTCAGGTCGCCGAACGTCCGCAGCGGCTTCTTGCCCTCCCGCATCTCCTTCGTGAGCGGGGCTGGCGGCGGCTTCTCCTGCTTCGACGTATAGACGCGGCCCCGCGGTTCACGATCGCGCGAATGCTGTTTCTGTCCGCGGCCGCCCGAGTGCTTCCGGCGGCCACCCTCGCCGTCGCTCCGCCGCCGCTCCTGCTGACCGGCCTCCTGCTTCGGCGGCTGCGTCTGCCGGGGCTGTCCCTCCCGCTTTTCCCTGCGCGGGCGATCGGGCCTCCCCTCGCTGCGCTCCTGCTGCCGCTGCGGTTTCTCACGGCGGGCGGCGTCGGGATCGATCATCGTGAGCGCCACGCGGCGTCGGGCCTTGTCGAGTTCGAGCACCCAGACCCTCACGATCTGGCCGACGCTCACGACGTCGTGGGGGTCGCTCACATACCGCGAGGAGAGCTGGCTGATGTGGACGAGCCCGCTGTCGTGGAGCCCGATGTCCACGAACGCGCCGAAGTCGACGACGTTCAGCACGGAACCGAGCAGCTCCATCCCGACCTCGAGATCCTCGAGCTTGAGAACCCCCTTCTTGAAGAACGGCTTGGGGAGATCCTCCCGCGGATCCCGTCCGGGCCGACGAAGCTGCTCGATGATGTCCGAAAGCAGTAGCCGTCCCACGCCGAGCTCCCGGGCGAGGCCGGCGAGGTCGAGTGCCGCCGCCTTCTCCGCGATCGCGTCGGCCTGCTGCCGGTTGGCGAGGTCGGCCGGAGAGAAGCCGAGCCGTTCGAGCACCTTCTCGGCGACCGGGTAGCTCTCGGGGTGGATCCAGGTCGCGTCGAGCGGGTTGTCGCCTCCGGAGATCTTGAGGAACCCGACAGCCTGCACGAACGCCGCCTCGCCGAAGCCCGGCACCTCGAGCAACTGCCGCCGCGACCTGAACGGGCCGTTCTTGAGCCTCCACTCCTGGAAGCCCTTCGCCATGGTCTGGTTGAGGCCCGAAACGTAACGCAGGAGCGCCGGGCTCGCCGTGTTGACGTCCACACCGACGTAGTTCACGCAGCTCTCAACGACAGCGTCGAGCGAGGCATGCAAATGCCTCGCCTTCACGTCGTGCTGATAGAGGCCGACGCCGATGTTCGCAGGCTCGATCTTCACGAGCTCGGAGAGCGGGTCCTGCAGACGGCGACCGATCGAGATCGCCCCGCGGGCGGAAGCCTCGTGCTCGGGAAACTCCTCCCGCGCCAGCTCGCTCGTCGAGTAGACGCTTGCGCCGGCCTCGTTGACGATGGCATATCCGACGTCGAGAGGCTTGAGCTCTCCCGCCACGAGCTCGGCGACGAGCGATTCGGTCTCCCGGCCGGCCGTCCCGTTGCCGATCGCGATCACGGTGGCGGCGTGGGTCGCGACCATCTCCACGATCTTCTTGCCGGCTGCCTCCCGCTTTTCCTTTTTCCCGATGATGTGAAGGATCGCGTTTTCGAGCGGATTGCCGCACTCGTCGATCACGACCGCCTTGCAGCCGCTCTTGAATCCGGGATCGAGCGAGAGAACGCGACGGCCGACGACCGGCGGCTGGAGGAGGAGGTTGCGGAGATTCTTCGCGAAGACCTCGACCGCGTGGGTCTCGCACCAGTCGGTGATCTCGCGTCGCAATTCCCGCTCCAGGCTCGGCTGGATGAGCCTCGCGATCGAGTCGCGGACGCAGCCCCGGAGGAAGTCGGCGTGTGGATGCCCGGCGGGCACGAGAATTTCCGCGGCGGCCGCCTCCAGCTCCTCCACCGGCACGTCGATCCTCACCTTGAGCAGCTTCGCCCGCTCACCGCGGTTGATGGCGAGGGCCCGGTGCGGGGGAACCCGCTGAACGTGCTCGGCGTAGTCGAAGTAGTCTCGATAATGCTTCTCGGCCTTCGACAAGGCCTTCCCTTCGCTCTCGACCCGCTGGCTCTTGATGTGCCCCTTCTTGTGCAGGATCGACCGCAGCTGCTGCCGCACGTCGGCCCGTTCGCTGAAGGTGTCGGCGATGATGTGCCCCACGCCGAGCAGCGCGTCGGCCGCGGTCGCGACCTGGCCGTCGGCGTCGATGAAGTCGGCGGCGCGGCGGTCGAGATCTTCCGGAGAAACGATCGCCTCGAGGATCTCCCTGGCCAGCGGCTCAAGCCGTCGCTGCCTGGCGATCTCCGCCAGCGAGAGCTTCCGGGGCTTGAACGGCAGGTAGAGATCCTCGAGCTGCTTCGAGCTCTCAGCGGCGACGATGGCCTGCGTCAATTGCTCGGTGAGCTTCCCCTGGCCCTCGATCGTGCGAAGAATCGTCTGCTTCCGGTCGGCGAGTTGCCGGGCCTTGGCGATCGCCTTCTCGATCCGCCGGATGTCGATCTCATCGAGCCCGCCGGTCTGGTCACGGCGATAGCGAGTGATGAAGGGAACCGTATTGCCCGCATCGAGCAGCAGGATCACGGCCTCGACCCGCGGTGGGGGAAGCCCCAGCCGGCCGGCGATCTGCCCGAGGTCGATGACGATCGGGCCGGCGGCCGAACCGTTCCCCGGAGCGGCCGCCGTCGGGGAGGGCGGTGCCACCGCGCCGGCTGACGAACCTGTATCGCTCAAGGGCCTGTATCACTCAGAGGGAGGATCGACTGTCGACGCCCGAGGATGCCGCTCGGGCCGGACCTTCGGGACGTGTGAATCTAGGGTCCCTGGCGGGGAGGTGTCAAACAACCTCGCGAAGCATCCTCCCGGCTGCCCTTGCGTTGGATCGGGGGATTTCCTATTCCCCGCCATTCGCCGGCTCCAACAACGCCTCAGCCCCGCCCTGTCCGATGCCCGCAATCGACTTCAGCGAACGGTTCGGGAGTGACGATCACGGACTCTGCCACGCATCATGTGGCGACGACGGCGGGCCGCACGCCCCGCCGTCCGGAAAGCCCAGTGCCACGGAGATGACTTCGGCATGATTCGCCACGACCTGCCCACGGAAGCGAAGCGAGAGACCTCCGGCGCCGCGAACCTGCTTCCATCGGTCGGTCTGCTCGCGCTCGACCGTCAGTACGCCGTTCTCCGCGAGGAGATCCGCGGCGCGATCGAGAGGGTGTGCGACTCCGGACGGTTCGTGCTCGGCCCCGACGTGGCCGATCTCGAGACCGACCTCTCCCGCGAGTTGGGCGTTCCCCACGTGATCAGCTGTGCCTCCGGCAGCGACGCCCTGCTGCTGGCGCTCATGGCCCTCGGCGTCGGCCCCGGAGACGAGGTGGTGCTGCCGAGCTACACCTTCTTCGCGACCGCCAGCGCCGTGACCCGCCTGGGCGCGATTCCGGTCTTCGCCGAGATCGATCCGGCGACCTACCTCGTCGATCCGGCCGACGTGGCAAGGAAGCTCGGCCCGAAGTGCAAGGCGATCGTGCCCGTGCACCTCTTCGGCCGCACGGCCGACATGGATGCGATCCTGCCGATCGCCCGCAAGGCGGGAGTTCCCGTGGTGGAAGACGCGGCCCAGTCGATCCTCTCGACCTGGCACGGCCGCTGCTCCGGCGCGCTCGGCGACGTCGGCTGCTTCAGCTTCTATCCGACGAAGAATCTCGGCGGGATCGGCGACGGGGGCTTCCTCACGACGACCCGCGACGACATCGCGGCGGCGCTCAAGCTCCTGCGGGTTCACGGCATGGAGCCGAGGTACTACCACCAGGTGATTGGCATCAACAGCCGCCTCGACACGATCCAGGCGGCCGTGCTGCGGGTGAAACTCCGTCACCTCGACGACTGGACGACCTCCAGGCAGAGGAATGTCGCCCGGTATCTCGATCTCTTCGGCCGCCATGGGCTCGAGGGCCTTGTCGTCCTGCCGACCGACGAGCCGCGGGGCCGCCACGTCTGGAACCAGTTCGTCATCCGCGTGCCGGGCGGACGCCGGGATGCACTCCGCGCGCATCTCACCGCCTGCAAGGTGGGGACGGAGATCTACTACCCGATCCCGCTCCACCTCCAAAAATGCTTCGAGCATCTCGGCTGGAAGAAGGGCGACCTCCCGGAAACCGAGCGGGCCGCCGAGGAGACGCTCGCACTGCCGATCTTCCCCGAACTCACCGTCGACGAGCAGCGAACCGTCGTCGGCCGGATCGCGGAGTTCTTCGGGAATGCCGCCCGCGGGGAGCCGAAGCCGGAAGCGACCGGCAGCGGCCACCCCTCGCCGACCGCCGACGGCCCGCACTTCCTCCGTCGCATGAACGCCGTCGGCCGCGCCGACGAAGTCCGCTGCTGAACGCCGGCCGGGGATACGGGCGGCCCCGAACCAGCAGAGTCGACCGTTCGGGGCTGCCCGTGCCCGGGAGCCGGCGTATGCCGACGAGCGAAGCAAGGATTGCGAAGCGAAGTCGGCATCCGAGCGAGCGAAGCACAGGATGTGCGAAGCGAGCGTCCGGCGATGGGCACGGGCGGCCCCGAACCCAGCAGAGTCGACCGTTCGGGGCTGCCCTGAACGCGCAGAGTTGGCCGTGAGGGGCTGCCCGTGCCCCGTAGCCGGGCTATGGAAGCAAGCGCAGGCAGGATGCCGGAGCGCCGCGGACATGCAGTGAGCGAAGGTCCGGAGGACCGAAGCGAACGTCCGGCCAGGGACACGGGCGGCCCCGAACCCAGCAGAGTCGACCGTTCGGGGCTGCCCGAGCCCCGGCGATCACTCGCGGCGGCTCGGCCGGCAGACGATGAACGTGCCGAGGCCGGCGAGCAGGCCGAAGAGGGCGTAGGCGACGTAATACTTCACGGCGGGCTTCCTCGGGCGGGTGACCGGCTCGGCGGGTGAAAAGTCCGCGGGCGAACGCTAGGCTGTGGCGAACGATTCCGTTCCACAGTCCCGAAGAGCCTATCCCGCATGGCCGCCAAGACCAAGTCGAAGCCCGCCTCGAAGGCGTCCCCGAAGCTGCCGCCCGTAGACCAGAAGACGCGGGGGCTCATCGTCGATCTCGCCGACAAGGTGGTGGCCGCCGCCGAGAAGAAGCGGGATCCCCACCTCGACATCCCCGCCCGCAGCCTCTCCAACACCCGGTGGAACAAGTCGCGGCGGATCATCGAGATGGGCTCGCAGACCAACTGCCGCCAGCTCTTCAACCTCTCCCAGGCGAAGAGCTACATGCAGACGCTCCTCGTCGCCACCGGCTGCAAGCAGCTGATCGACCAGCAGAAGACCACGAGCATCCGAGGGCTCTACTACCTGCTCAAGCACACGATCGAGGGAACCCGCGAGGAGACGTTCGCCACGCAGGAGGAGTGCGACCCGATGATCGAGGATCTCGAGGTGACGCTCGAGAGCCTTCGCGAGGAACTCCACGTCTACGCGAGCAACCGCGGCGGCATGGTGGGCCCGATCACGCTCGTCGACTCCGGCGACGAGATCGACTGCGCGAGGATGGGATCCGGCGGCTACAGCATCCCTTCGATCGTCGAGGCCGACGTCATCCAGTTCAAGAAGTGCGACGCGAAGTACATCCTCCACGTCGAGAAGGACACTGTCTGGCGGCGGTTCAACGAGGACAAGTACTGGAAGAAGCATGGCTGCCTGCTCACGCACGGCGGCGGCCAGCCCCCACGCGGCGTGCGGCGGATGCTCTACCGGCTCCACAACGAGCTGAAGCTGCCGGTCTACTGCCTGCTCGACAACGACCCCTGGGGCTACTACATCTATTCCGTGCTCAAGCAGGGATCGATCAACCTCGCCTACGAGTCGAAGCGGATGGCGATCCCCGAGGCGAGGTTCCTCGGACTGCGGAGCCGCGACTTTGGACGGTGCAAGCTCTCCCCGAGCGTGCAGATCCAGCTCGCCGACACCGACATCAAGCGGGCGAAGCAGATCGCCGCCTACCCGTGGTTCGCCGGGAAGAAGGGCTGGCAGAAGGAGATCGAGACGATGCTCACCAACGGGTTCAAGCTCGAGGTCGAGTCGCTCATCTCGAAGGACATCAGCTACGTCACCGAGGTCTACACGCCCGAGCGAATCGACGAGGGCGACTGGCTCGACTGACGGCGTTTCCATGGAACCCATCCTCGTCGCCGGCGCGTGGCGGGCCGCCGAAGCCATCGACAACTTTCGGGCCGTCGATCCCTCGACGGGCTCGGCCCGCGAGGCCGTCTGGCCGGTGAGCGGCTGGAGCGACGTCGAGACGGCGCTCCATGCCGCATCGTCCGCGGCAGCCGAGCTTCGCGCGACGCCCCCGCAACGCCTCGCCGCGTTCCTCGATCGCTACACCGACCGGCTCGCGTCGATCGCCGAGAAGCTCGTGGCCGCCGCCCATGCCGAGACCGGCCTCGCGGTGAGGCCGAGGCTCGTCGAGGTGGAGCTTCCCCGCATGCTCGACCAGCTGCGGCAGGCGGCCGCCGCGGCCCGCGAGCAGACCTGGCGGATGGCGATGATCGACTCGCGGCGAAACATCCGCTCCATGGCGATGGGCCTCGGGCCGGTGGTCGTGTTTCCCCCCGGCAACTTTCCGCTGGCCTACGGCGGCGTGACGGGGGGCGACTTCGCGGCGGCGATCGCGGCGGGCAATCCCGTGATCGCGAAGGCCCACCCGGGACATCCGTCGGTTTCGCGACTGGCGGCCGTGGAGGCTCTTGCCGCGGTCGAAGAGACCGGCCTCCCGCGGGCGACCGTCCAGCTGCTCCACGGGATCGCAGCCGACGACGGCGAGCGGCTCGTGGCCGACGCCAGGGTCGGGGCGACCGGTTTCACCGGCAGCCAGGAGGCGGGCAGGCGGCTCTTCGCGGCGGCGACCGCAGCGGGCCGCGTGATCTGGGTCGAGATGGGGAGCGTCAATCCGGTGGTGCTCCTGCCGGGCGCGGTCGCCGAACGGGGCGACGAGATCGCCGGCGAACTTGTCGCGAGCGTGACCGGATCGGCCGGGCAGTTCTGCACGAAGCCCGGCGCGGTCTTTCTCGTCGACGACGCGGCGGGCGAGGCATTCGCGCGGTCGCTGGCATCGCGATTTTCCTCCACGGAACCGCAGGTGCTCCTGGGGCCCGCAGGACGTGCCCGGCTCGTCGCCGCGATCGAGCGGCTCTCGCAGGCCGGTGCGACGCTCGTCGCCCAGGGCAAACACGCCGAAGCCGGCCCCTGCGGCCATCCGCCGACGCTGCTCACCGTGGCAGCCTCCGAGCTCATGGCGAGGCCGGATCGGCTGCTCGTGGAGGCGTTCGGCAACGCGACGCTCCTCGTGCGATGCCGATCGCTCGACGAACTGGCCTCCGCCCTGGCGTGCGTGCACGGGTCGCTCGGGGCGAGCCTCTACGCCGCACGAGACGGCCGCGACGCGTCGGCGTTCGCGGCGATCGCCCCGTTCCTCGTCGAACGCTCCGGCCGGATCATCGAGAACCGCATGCCCACCGGCCTCGCCGTCACGCCGCCGATGCAGCATGGCGGCCCCTGGCCCTCGGCCGGCCCCCCCTTCTTCTCGGCGGTCGGGATGCCCTGGTCGATCCTGCGGTTCGCCCGCCGTGTCTGCTTCGACGGCTTCTCGCAGCACAACCTTCCGGAAATGCTCCGCGACGCCGCCCCATCCTGCCGGCCGTGGCGATACGTCGATGGCGGCTGGATCCGCGGGTAGCCGACTCGAGGCAGGCTCAGTCGCCCCCTCCGCCGCAGCCACCACAGCCGCCGCATCCGCCGGAACCACCACCCCCGTCGCCGGAACTGCCGCATCCGAGGCTGTCACCCGATGCCGAACTGCCGGTCCGCAGCCGCTCGAGAGGCGAGTGAAGAAACGCATGCGTGGTGCCACCGAGCGCTTCGATGCCCAGCAGTGCGACGGCCAGCGGCATGAGCACCACGGGCTGTGCTGCGGCTTCCGGCCGCCTGCGGCTCGTCCATTCCTGCTGCTGGCCCGACTCACGAAAGTGCCGCCAGGCCCCGTGCACCACGGCATCTCCCTGTCGGGTACGCCGCGGCTTCCGCGCGAGTGCAAGCAGGCTGAGCAGCGCGAGCGCCGCACAACCGATCGCCAGGATCCCAACCGGCTTGCCACGGGACAACCCCACGGCGATCTTCGTGATTCCCAGCAAGAAGGTCCCGGCCGACGGTCCGAGAATTACCCACGGCGCCGCGGTCGTCCACCAGTCGCCCACGAGCAATCCTCGTGAGACGAGCGACGGTTCAAACTCATCGCGAGCCACGTCGGCCGCGGCCTTGATCGCCTCCATGGTCCCGCAGTTTCCGAGCGCCGTGAGGCGGGCATGCAGGGCCTGCAGGTTCGGCGGCGCGCCGGCCGGCGGCTCCGGCATGATTCTGAGGGCCGGGCCTGCACCGCCGCCTTTATTCTCGGCGGATTGTTCGGGTGCGATGGACAGCGACGCCAGGCCGGTCGCCGCGCACCGCCAACAGCCATCGTCGGCCAGCAGCGCGAGTTCGAGGGGCTCGAGATCCTGGGGGGTGACCATTGGGTCGCCCGGCGGCTGAAACATGCGCTTCAGCACCAGTCCAGCGACGAACGAGCCGGTCGCCAGGGCCATGAAGAGCGCGAGGAACGGCGGGCCGGTCAGGTCGAGCGGGTTCGGAATCCCCGCTGCCAGCAGAGGCACTGCAGCCAGTCCGGCCAGACTCGTTGCCCGCCGCGAGCGGCCGCGGAGCCAGCGTGGTTTTGGCACCACCCAGTTGCTCGCCATGTTCACGCGCCGCCAGGCGAGGTCCGTGCCGAAGCGTCGGTCGGGAGCCGGCCAGATGTCGGCCGGTGGTGGGGCGTCGAACGCGGCAGCGTACGCAGCCAGCGTCCGCCGGTACTGCAGATCGTACCGGGTGGCCTCAGCGCCGCCTCCACGTGTGGGCCCATGGTGCAGAGGTGCGCGCAGCACGTCGCCGCAGAAGGCACCCCAGTAGTCGTGCGTGTAGGCAAGGTGAAGGTGCCAGGCCTGATCGACATCCTCGCTGGGAGTCACCGACTCCCCGGCAGTCATCGCCAGGAACACGAACCGGCGATACTCATCCACCACCCGCACCGCACGGCCGATCGACCAACCGTTTTCCCGTGCCAGCCGGGCCGTGAAAGTCAGCCGCGCCGTCGGGTCGTCAAACCGGTGTGTAAGGATCCGGTCCCAAAGCAGTTGCTGACCAGGTTTGATAGGCATGAAACCTGCCTCCCGCGAACGCCGAAGGCTACCGCGTCGCTCGACATTTCGCCACCGCCCGCTCGGCTTCCTCCTCGCGGCTTCAGTATGACCCGGGTGTCGGTCAGTCATCCGAAAACCACCGTCGACGACAAACCCCCGTCAACACCATCGTGCTCGCGGGAGCACCTGCGGGATAGGTCTCGCGGTCGTGCGGCAGCAGGGGCCGGACCGCGATTCAATCGGCGGGCTTCACGAGAATCGTATGTGGGAAAGGCGAGGTAGCCGCCCGCTTCCCCGACGGGCCGGCCATCGAACCTTCCTCGCACGACCACAGCGATCTCATCCTGGCTGCCGTTGGCCGCGGCGAACTGCTCCGGCCCCGACGACTCCTGCACGAACCCGAACTGCTTCGCGAGCTTGACCTCACGGTCCGTTTCCTTCTGGGCGATCGCCAACTGAAAGTCTTGCCGGGTACACTTCCCACCGAAGCCGCGGTGCACCCTGCCGGTCGGATTCCCTCCCGCCTTCCTCCACCGTGAGAAAACTCGCCTCCCTCCAGACCGTGAAGCACGTCCGCCCGATCGCCGGCACGGATGTCATCGAGGCCGTCGGCGTGCTCGGCTGGGAGTGCGTCGCGAAGAAGGGCGAGTTCCGCGAAGGCGACCCCTGCGTCTACTTCGAGATCGACAGCCTCCTCCCGGAAGAGGTGCGGTATGAGTTCCTGCGAGCGTCCTCGTTCAAGCCCGATCTCGGGAAATTCAAGCTCCGCACCGTCAGGCTCCGGAAGCACCTGAGCCAGGGACTCGCCCTGCCGGTGGGGCTCTTTCCCGAAGCGGCCGGGCTGCCGGTCGGCTCCGATCTCACCGAATTTCTCGGCGTGGAGCAGCACGATCCGCCGATCCCCAGCCAGATCGCCGGCGACACCCGCCCCTTCCGCTGGTCGATTCCCAAGACCGAAGAGATCCGGGTGCAGCAGGATGACGAGCACCGTTTCCTCGCGGCCCTCGCGGGGAAACCCTACTACGTCAGCCTCAAGCTCGACGGCACCAGCTGCACGTTCATCATCGACCCGAAAGACGGCGAGTTTCATGCGTGCGGACGAAACTACAGCTACAAGCAGACTCCCGAGCATGCGTTCTGGAAAGTGAACGACCGCTACCGAATCAAGGCGGGGCTCGAGTCGCTCGGTGGTGAGATCGCCATCCAGGGCGAGATCGTGGGGCCGGGCATCCGGGGCAACAAGCTGGGCCTGAAGGAGGTCGATTTTTACGTGTTCACCGTCGTGAACACGGCGACGAGCGCGAGGCTTCCGCTCGACGAGTCCCTGGCGGTTGCCGCCGCGATCGGCGTGCCCTTCGTGCCGGTGCTGGAACGCGGCGAAGCGTTCGCCTATTCAATGATCGATCTGCTCGACAGGGCGAGGGGCCGCTACCGCGATCACTTCCCGGCCGCCAAGGAGGCCCAGGAGCGGGAGGGCATCGTCGTGCGAAGCCTCTGCGGCTCGATCAGCTTCAAGGCGATCAGCAACGAGTTTCTGCTCGCCGAACGGTAGCCCGGCAGCCGACCCGCGCAACCGGACCGAAACACCGTCAGGCGTGCTCGCGGAGGAGGCTCGGTGGCTCCTCGAACTCCTCGAGTTCCGGCGGAAGCTGGAGCTGCCGCATCGTCTCGTCGGTCCGACGCATCCCCTCGGCCACCTCGTCCACCCGCCGGGCCAGATCGCCGACGTCACGCTTCGCAACCGATCCCTCGGCGAGCGCCGCGATCTTCGATTCCAATCGCTCGATCTCGGCGGCGATGACGTCGAGCTTCCGACGGGCCTCGTCGATGTTGTCGAGCCGCTCGCGGCTCGTGCGAAGGTTGTCCTCGATCGCGGCGCGGAGCGGATCGGGGCCGCCGTCCCCTTTCGGCAGCCGCTCGAGCCGGGCCTCGAGTTCCCCGATCCGCTTGCGGATCGCGGCGTCGTCGGTGTGGTCGAGGAATTCCGAGAGCGTCGTCGCGCCGCGGATCATCCGCAGGTAGCCCCAGAGCAGACGGTCGAGCGAGGCAAGGGCCCCGTCGTCGATCTTCGGCGAGTCGCCGCCGAGGCTGCCGGCGAGGTTCACGAGCCGCTCGCAGTGGTCGCGGAGCCGGTCGAACCGCCGCAGGAGATCGGGCGGCAGCGACTTTCGGATCCGCTCGTACGCCTCGCGGGAGCCGACCGCCTCGGCCACCCGCCGGCTTTTCGCATCCTGCGCGTCGACGGACGCCCGGAACCGCTCGTTGCCGAGCATGCTCGCGAGGTAGTAGAGCTCCCCGGCCGCCACGAGCGGCAGCACGATCCCCGGAAAGCCGCTGATCACGCCGGCGGCGATGCCCGCCCCGAAGAAGAGCAGGTTCCACCGCGTCGCGAACGCCGCCTTGAAATACCGGCCGAAACGCTCAAACACAAATCGGCTCCTCTTGAACCTCGAATGCTGGCGTCATGTCGATCCCGTCGCTTCGGCGAGGGCTTTCGGGATTCTGCTCCTCGAGAAATTTACGACAGGGAGGGGTTGTCCCTGCCGTGGAGCCGGCGTAGCTGGCCAGCGCAGGCATGGATGCCGAAGCGCAGGCAGCTCCGAGTGAGCGAAGCCCAGGATGGGCGCAGCGAACGTCCGGTGAGATGGCAGGGGCAACCCCGTCCCACGCGCGTCCTGCCCAGGAAGCCCGTAGCGAACGTCCGGCGACGTGGCAGGGGCACCCCCGACCCACGCTTGACGTGACTGGCACGGTTCTCATTTGGCATCCTGCCGCTCGGCCTCGGCCTCGATCCGCTCGATCCGCTCGTGGATCGTGTTGACCGTGTCGTGAAACCACTGTTCCTGCTGCGTCTCGCGGGCCGGCCTCGTCGGCGCGGGCACGGGGATGTCCTCGGCGATCCTGCCCGGCGTCGTCGCCATCACAAACACGCGGTCGCCGAGGTAGACGGCCTCCTCCACGGAGTGGGTCACGAAGAGCACCGTCGCCTGCACCTCCCGCCAGAGCTTCACGAGCAGGTCCTGCATGTCGAGCCGCGTCGCCGGATCGAGCGCCCCAAAGGGCTCGTCCATGAGGATGATCCGCGGGCGAAGCACGAGCGTGCGGGCGATCGCCACCCGCTGCCGCATGCCGCCGGAGAGTTCGTGCGGATACTTCCGGGCATCGCGAACCGGGTCGAGCCCGACCCGCTCGATCCAGTCGCGGCCCTCCGCCTCGCGTGCCTTCCGTGCCACGCCACGGCACTCGAGGCCGAAGACGACGTTGTCGAGCACGGTGCGGTTGTCGAAGCTCGTGTAGTCCTGGAACACCATTCCCCGGTCGGCCCCCGGCCCCACCACCGGCTTCCCGAGCACGAGCACCTCTCCCGAGGTCGGCGGGTGCTGTGGCTCGAGCCCAGCCACGAGCCGCAGCACCGTGCTCTTGCCACAGCCGCTCGGGCCCAAAAACGCCGAGAACTCGCCATGGTCGGGCAGGTCGGGAATCGAGAAAGTCACGTTCTCGATCGCGGTCGCGGCACGATTCGTGCCGGCGCCGTAGACCTTCGTCACCGAGCGAAATTCGACCGCTGGCGGCCGATCCGGGGTCGGCATCGCTGCCGCGGCCGTCGGTTCGACGCTCATGCCTTCGCCTCGACTGCACTCGTCGCGAGGGCCGAAAACGGTCGCCGGATCCACTGCCAGCCGGCATGAAACGCCCGGGGCAGGACTCCACGCCCGCCGTAACGATACGGAAAGAGATCGCACTGCAGCCACCAGAGCAGCCGATCGATGCCGTAGGCGACGAGCGGGATGACGATGAGCACGATGAGGATCGGCTCGCGTTGGTTGCGCCGCTGCGACGCCATGATGAGGTCGCCGAGCCCGCCGGCATCCCCGCCGAGCTTGACGAGTTCCGCGAGCATGACGTAGCCGAAGGCCAGTCCGAAGAGCAGCCGGAGCGAGTTGAAGATCGCGGGCGCCGCCAGCGGCGAGAGCACCTTGAGGATGATCTGCCTACGGCTCGCCCCGAGCGTCAAGGCCGTATCGACGTACCGCTGCGGCACGTCGAGCACGGCCGAGGTCGTGTCGCTCAGGATGAAGGCCACGCTCGCGATAAAGAGAAACATGATCTTCTGGAATTCACCGATCCCGAAGAGGATGAACGTCAGCGGGATGAGGGCCGCGACCGGGATGTTGCGGCCGAAGACGGCCAGCGGCGCCAGGAACGCCCGCACCGCAGGGAAGCAGGCGGCGAGCACCCCGAGCGGAACACCCACGGCCGCCGCGAGCCCGAAGCCGAGGCAGACCCGCTCGAGCGTCACGAGCGTGTTGGCGACGAGCCTCCGCTCGCCGATCACCCGCGGCAGCTCCCTCGCGGTCTCCAGGGGGCTCGGGAGCGTGGCCGGGCTCACGAGCCGGCTTTCCGACTCCCCGGCGGTGGCGAAGAACCAGACCGCGGCGACGGCGGCCAGACAGGTCGCGCCCCAGAAAAGCCGCTCCAGGACGCCGACCTCACCGCGCAGCGACGGCGGAGCCACCGCAGAGCCCGCCGGCGTTCCCGCGTCGGGCGCCGAGGCCGCAGGAGGCACGTCGTCACGGTTCGGCTCGACCACGGCAGCCTCACTCCTTTTCCGCGGAGTAGACCTTGATTTCAACACGACGGTTGAGCGCGTGGTTGTCAGGATGCTCAGGGTCCGCAGGCCGGTCCCAGCCGACGCCGTCCACCGCGAACCGCCCATCGTCAAAATCGAACTTCGCGACGATCGCT
The DNA here is from genome assembly GCA_964585575.1 of uncultured Chitinophagaceae bacterium. Taxonomy (GTDB): domain Bacteria; phylum Planctomycetota; class Planctomycetia; order Pirellulales; family UBA1268; genus UBA4655. Next base: position 498 of record CAZPEM010000050.1, on the reverse strand, counting down.
TCCTTGACGGAGGCGGCCCGCTGCTGCGACAGCTCGCGGACCATCGCGGCGGGAACCTGCCCCTTCATCGAGCCGTCGGTGTGCCCCTCGATCACGATCCGGGCGGCGCCGAACTGTTTGGCGAGCGTGGCCACCTCGTCGAGCACGATGTCGACGCTCGGGTCGTAGAGCTCCTCGACGTCCTTCCCGTCGATCCGACGGGTGATCTTCTTCCGAAGGTCCCAGCTGTTCGGGAAGAAGTGGATCACGACCGTGTTCGTGAGAATCTCCTCGTTCTCCGCGCGGATCTGCGAGAGCGTCTTCGGCGGGAGAGGCTTCGTGTACTCGTCCTTCGTCTCGGCGTACTTGGGTTCCTTGCCGAGCTTCTGGATGATCGAGAAGTCCATCACCTGGTCGAACGGCACCGGCGGATTCGAAATCGCTCCGATCCGTCGGTAAAGGTAGTAGGCCTGCTTCCAGATCCGCTCGAAGTTGGCGGGGTTGTTGCGGTTGATGAAG
>CAZPEM010000049.1:0-20144 GCA_964585575.1 uncultured Chitinophagaceae bacterium | reverse complement strand
AGCGGAAACCCGTGGATGCACACGAGCGGCGGGCCGTCCCCCGCGACGTGCGCCGCGATCGATCCGCCGCGGACGTCGACATGAATTTTCTGGCTCATCGAGTTTCACCGCGGGTCGGGGGTGCCCCTGCCACGTCTCCGGACGTTCTCTACGGCCCTCCGGGCCTCCGTTCACTGCATGTCCGCTTCGCTCCGCCCTCCGTGGCTGCGCTCGCTTCCATAGCCCGGCGACATGGCAGGGGCACCCCCTCCCGAGTCCTCACGCGCACGAGAATTTCGCGTTACCACGTGTGATTGCCCGGCCGTCATCATGGGGCCTTGGCCGCCATCTCTCGGAACCGCTCGAGGTTGCGGCGGATCGTGCGGTTGTGCGGTTCGAGGCGGGCCGCCACCGACTGCGTGCGAACCGCCCGGTCGAACTGGCCCGCGAGCGCCTGGCCGTGGGCGAGGGTGTCGAGGTAGCTCGGGTTGTCGAACGACAGCGCGAGCGAACGCTTCGAGTAGCGAATCGCCCGCTCCGCGTCGCCGTCGGTGTTCGCCGCGAGCCAGGCATGCTCGTTCAAGGCGTTGGCCTCCTCAGGGGCGGACTCAATCTCCGCCTCGAGCACGGCGAGGCTTTCCCGGATATCCTGCTTCCGCCGCTCGCGGAGTTTGGGTGAGTCGGCGGAGGCGTGGTAGGCGGCGATGAGTGCGTCGACATCCTTGCCGGGACCGTCGATCGCCTGCTCGAGAAGCTTTGCCCGGGCAGCCCGGTCGTCCCGCGACTCGGCGTCGCACGCCTCGAAGAAGAGCATTCTCGAACGGGTCGATCGCGGGTCGCGGCCGAACTGCCGCAGCAGATCGTCGGCGGGCGGGCGGTGGTTCGGCGCCGCCGGCTCCAGCCCGGGCTCGAGCAGGCGGCGCAGGCACGCGGCGGCTTCCGCATCCTTTCCAAGATCGTGAAGGTGTTCGGCGAACATGATCGCGGCCGCGACGAACTCGCCGTCAGGCACGGCGGGGTCGGTCGTGAGCGATTCGTATTCGCGACCCGCCCAGCCAGGCTCGCCCCAGCGGGAAAGCTTGCTCGCCGCATCGAGGTGGAGCTTGTATTCGTCGGCTGCGACGTCGCGTGCCTCCGTGGCGACCGCTTCGGCACGCTTCGCGTTGCCGGCGGCCTTCAGCGCCATCGCCGCGGCGTACATGGCGATCGGATGCGACGTGATGACGTCGGCGTGCCGCGCGAGGGCCTCCTCCGCGAGTTGAGGCACGCCCTGGTCGGCCGAGAACGCGAGGACCGACGCGATGCGGTAGCCCCGAAGCAGTTCCTGCGGCTCTTCGACCGCCTCCTCGAGGAGACGTTGCGACTCCGCGACCGCCCGATCGCGGCGACCGGCCGCGACGAGCATCGCGATGAACGTGCGGTCGAGGATCACCCCGGGATGGCATGGCAGGCCGACCACCGGGTCCTCGAGCGCCACCCCGCCCGGCACCAACGCCGACCTGCGGATGCGGTCGGCGGGCCGCCCGACCGCGGGGCGTTCGTGCGGGGTAGCCCGCAGCCGGTCGATCGCCGCCGCCGCCGTTTCCACGCCCTGCGGGTCGCCGCCGGCGAAGCCGACGAGACCCCGCAGGAATGCGGCCGTGGGCCGCGAACTCGAGCCGATGCCGGCGGCCACCCGGGGGGCGATCGCGGCAAACGACGGGTCGTCCCGCCGCCACTCGGCTGCGAGGAGCGCCGCGGCGGCGGTGGAGGCGGCGAGCGACCGGTCGAGCCGGACGATTCGCGCAAGCGGCTCGATGCCCGCGTCGTCGTCGACCCGCAGCAGTCGCTGCATCACCGGCAGCCAGTCGGAGGACCTCGCCCGGCAGTATTGCTCCACGAGCTTCACGACCTCCGGCGGATCGGAATCCTCCGCGAGCGGAATGCCGTCCACGAGCCACCGGGCGGCGAGCGCGATTTCGAGATCGTCGCTCCGCTCCGCGGCGGCGAGAAGCGGGTCGATCGCCGACGGCCCGAGGCGGCGAAGCTCCGCGGCCGCCGACTCCCGCCGCCAGTACTCGGCGCTGCCGAGATCCTCCACGAGCGCCTCGATCCGCTCCCGCTGCGGCTCGCCGGGGCCGCGGTCGGCCCGGGTGAGGCCGACGAGCAGGATCCAGGCCGCAAGAAGCCACCGACCGCGGATTGAAACCATCGGAAGCTCCGCGTGGAAGACGGTCACTCGGGCTCCAGACCCAGGTCGCGGATCGTGAGGAGCGGGTCGAGCGGGATGCCGCGGGCCGCGAAGGCGTCGGCACCGCCGGCGAGCCTGTCCATGACCGTGACCACCCGATCGACCACGAGGCCGAACTCGACGGCACGGTCGATCGCGAGGAGCGACGAGCCTCCGGTCGTCACGACGTCCTCGACGATCACCACCTTCATGCCGGGCTCGACCGGTCCCTCGACGTACCGCTGCGTGCCATGCCCCTTCGGCTCCTTGCGGATCAGGAATCCCTTCATCGACACCCCTTCGACGCCCGCCATCGTGACGACGGCCGACGTCACGGGATCGGCGCCGATCGACATTCCGCCGACGGCGTCGGGCATCGCCCCGCGGCCGCGGAGCTTCTCGAGGATCGCCCGACCAACGAGCATGGCGCCCGCGGCGTCGAGGACCACCTGCTTCAAGTCGAGGTAATACGACGCCTCGCGGCCCGAAGCCAGCCGGAAGCTGCCCCGCCTGAGGGCCCGCGATTCCACCATCGTGCGGAGTCGATCGAGCGTCGTGTCGGTTCGGGCGGCGGCGGAGACTGTCATGAGGCTTCCGTGTCCTTCGATGCCTTGGGCGGGAATTCCGGCCGATCGGCCGTTGCCTCCATTATATGATGACGTCGTGGTTGTTCCCCGTTTTTTTCAGAGCGATCCGATGCGGTCCATCGTCCCGAGCCGATGGGAGCGTCGTCGTGCCGTGATCGTGCCATGGATCGTGCTGGCACTCACGGCGGTGGCCGGAGCGGCCGGCGATCCCTTCGACGCCGACCCGTTCGCCGGCCTGGCGGAGCCCGCGGCCGCCGCAACGCAGGTCGAGCCAGCGGTGGAGCCGCCGCGGGCCGAACGGCCGCCCGCCGATGCAGGCCCGCCCGTCGTCGTGACGGTGTCTCTGCCGCTGCCGATCACGGGCAGCCGCGACAAGCAGGTCGAGGCCGCGATCCAGCGGAGCCTGCCGAAGCTCGAGAGCCGGCCGGGCCGGAGGGGCGTGCTCGTGCTGTCGTTCGACGCCGACGACGGCGGCGCCGGGAGCGACTTCGGCCGCTCGCTCGCGCTTGCGAGATTCCTCGTCGGGCCGAGGCTGGCGGGCGTGAAGACAGTGGCCTACCTTCCGAAGACCGTCCGCGGCCACGCGGTGCTCGTGGCGCTCGCCTGCGAGGAGATCGTGATGGCGCCGGATGCCGTGCTCGGTCCGGCCAACGCCGACGAGCCGGTGGTGGACGAGACCGTGCGGGCGGGCTATCGGCAGATTGCCGAGGTCCGGAGGGCCGTGCCGTCGGCGATCGCCGTGGCGCTCGTCGACCCGAAGGCGAGGACGGTGCGGGCGGTGACCGGGGATGGCGAGGTGTTCGTCGCGGAGTCGGACCTGGCCGAGTTGCGGCGGCGACAGGCGGTGCTCGAGGTGGAAGAACTCCAGCCGGCGCCGATCGCGCCGACCGGCCGCCGCGGCCGGTCGCTCGGAATCGTTCGTCTGCTGGCATCGACGCCGGCGGAGGTCGAGCGGGGGCTCGGCCTCGGGCCCGATTCACTCAAGGCCGACGCGGTCGTCGCCGGCGGGTGGAAAACGAAGGAGATCGTCGTCGCCGGGCCGCTCGAGGCCGCGGGCGTCTCGCGGCTCAAGTCCCAGATCGAGCGAGCGGTCGCTGACGGCGTGAACCTGCTCTGTCTCCGCATCGAGACGGCCGGGGGATCCCCCGAGCGGAGCCTCGCGCTCGCCGAATCGATCGCCGCGATCGACCCCTCGGCCGTGCGAACGGTGGCCTACGTGCCGAAGGAGGCCAGGGCCGACGCCGCGCTCGTGGCGCTCGCCTGCGACGAGATCGTGATGCATCCCGACGCGGTTCTCGGCGGCGAGGGGGCGGCGTCGATCGACGAGCGGGCGGCGGAGGCGATCGCCGCGGCCTGGCGTGAGGGCGTGGCCGCGAGGAAGGGGCGCAGCTGGTCGCTGCCGGTCGCGATGGTGAAGCCGGGGATCGTCGTGCGGCGGGCGACCGCGAGGCACTCCGGCGCCGTCGACTACTTTTCGGACGAGGAACTCGCCGCGAGGGACGACCGGGATGCCTGGGAGCTCGGGCCGCAGGTGGGCGTCGGCCCGATCGCGGCGAGCGGCCGGACGGCGGAATCGCTCGGCCTCGCGACACACCTCGTCGAGTCGCCGGAGGGCCTGCTCAAGGTCTACGGTCTCGACGGGCCGATGGAGGCCGTCCGGCCGCGGTGGTCCGACACGCTCCTGGAAGCGCTCGCAAGCCCCGGCATCGCCTGGCTCCTGCTGGTCATCGGCGGCGTGGGGCTCTACCTGGAGCTGCACACTCCGGGCGTCGGCCTCGGCGGCTTCATCGCAATGGTGGCCTTCATCATCTACTTCTGGGGCCAGCACCTGCACGGCACGTCGGGATGGCTCGAGGTGATGCTCTTCCTCGCCGGGCTCTTCTGCCTGGCGGCGGAGATCTTCGTGCTGCCCGGGTTCGGCGTGCTCGGGCTCGGCGGCGGCCTGCTCGTGATCGCGTCGATCGTGCTCGCGAGCCAGTCGTTCGTGCTCCCCACGAACGCCTACCAGATCCGTCAGATGCAGTGGTCGCTCGGCGGTATCCTCGCGGCGGTGGCGAGCGTCGTGGCGGTGGCGGCGGTGCTCCGGCGGTGGCTCCCGTCGGCCCCGGGGCTTCGGCACGTGGCGCTCGAGCCGCCTCCGCCGGAGCCGCTCCATGCGGAGGATCTCTCCGGACTCGTGGGATTGGAGGGCGTCGCGACGACGCGTCTGGTTCCCGCCGGGAAGGCCCGGATCGACGGGCGTCTCTTCGATGTCACGACCGACGGCAGGCTCATCGAGCCCGGCCGCCCGGTCCGGGTCGAGGCGGTCCGCGGCGGCAGGATCATCGTCGCCGAAGCGGGTCGCGTCGCGGGAGCGTGAGATGAACGGCATCGTCTGGGCGGTCGTGCTCCTCGTCATCGGGCTGGCCGTGATGATGCTCGAGGTGTTCCTGCCTTCGGGGGGCGTGCTCGGATTCGTCAGCGTGGTCGCTATCGTGTCGGCGATCGTCACGGCGTTCGTGCAGCAGGGAGTGCTCGCGGGCTTCGTGATGCTCGGGATGTCGATCGGACTCGTGCCGACCGTGCTCGTCGTGGCCTTCCGCTGGTTCCCCGCGACGCCGCTCGGCAGGCGGGTTTTGCCGCCGCCGCCGGAGCCCTCGGACGTGCTGCCGCAGCAGGCGGCGAGGGATGCGGCGAAGGCGGCGGTGGGCCTCGTCGGTACGGTCGTCGACGAGCTCGTGCCGTGGGGAAGGGTGCTCGTCGCGGACCGGCTCCACGAGGCGATGAGCGAGGGGGGCGTCGTCGCGGCCGGAACGCCGATCGAGGTCATCGGTACCCAGGGAACGAGCCTCGTGGTCCGTCGCCGCGAGCCGCCGCCGCCGCCCCGCACTCCGGCCGAACCGACCGCAATCCGCAGCGAAACGCTGGAGGCGTTCGATTTCGACGGTCTCGGCCGCCCGCCGGCTTGACCGGCCCCGGTCCCGAATCAACCATTCGGAAATCCTCTTCCGCACCCGCCTCCGGAGATTCCGCCGATGCTGCCGCTCATCCTCCTGGGCTTGGGACTGTTCGCCGTCCTGGTCGTGCTGGCCGTCTTGGCCCGCTACCTTCGGCTCTGGCTGCAGTCATACGCCTCGAACGCCGGGATCGGCCTCTTCGATCTGGTCGCCATGAGCTTCAAGAAGGTCAACCCGACCGTGATCGTGCGGAGCAAGATCATGGCGGTGCAGGCGGGCATCGGCGATGCCGCCGGCGTCACGCGGCAGGCCCTCGAGGCCCACTACCTCGCCGGCGGCCGGGTTCCGCTGGTGGTGCAGGCGCTCATCGCGGCCAACAAGGCGAGGATGACCGAACTCGACTGGAAGCTCGCGACGGCGATCGACCTCGCCGGAAGGAACGTGCGGGAGGCGGTGCAGACCTCCGTCTACCCGAAGGTGATCGACTGCCCTGGCAAGAACAGCGGCCGCGAGTCGCTCGACGCCGTCGCCAAGAACGGCATCCAGTTGAAGGTGAAGGCCCGCGTCACGGTCCGCACGAACCTCAACCAGCTCATCGGCGGCGCCACCGAGGAGACGATCATCGCGCGGGTCGGCGAGGGGATCGTCTCGGCGATCGGCTCGGCCGAACGACACAGCGACGTGCTCGAAAACCCCGACATCATCTCGAAGACGGTGCTCGCCCGCCGGCTCGACGCCAACACGGCGTTCGAGATCGTCTCGATCGACATCGCCGACATCGACGTCGGCGCGAACATCGGCGCGCGTCTCCAGGCCGACCGGGCCGAGGCCGACACCCGCGTCGCCCGGGCCAATGCGGAGGGACGCCGCGCGATGGCGGTGGCCCGCGAGCAGGAGATGGTCGCGAGCATCGAGGAGAGCCGCGCGTCGCTCGTCGATGCGGAGGCCGACGTGCCCAAGTCGATCGCCGAGGCGATCGGCGGCGGCTCGCTCGGGATCATCGAGTACTACAAGCTCCGGAATCTCCAGGCCGACACCGACATGCGACGCACGATCGCCGGGGGCACGACGCCCAACGTCGCGGTCGCGCAGTAGCAGGGCTCCCTCCGACATGATGCCGCTCGCGATCGGACTGCCGCTGCTCGCCAACGGTCTCGACTGGCTCGAGACCCTGCTGCCGGTCCTGTTCTTCCTGTTTTGGATCCTCGCGCAGCTTGTCGGGGTCGTGAAGAAGGTCGTCGGCGGGGGCGCGGGTCCGCAGCCGCAGCCACCGCAGCCGCCGCCGATCCGCAAGCCGCGGCCGGTCGCGGTCGATGGCGTCGGCCGTGGCGACCTGCAGGACGAGATCCGCGAGTTCCTCCGCCGCGAGTCGCCCGATCGCCGTCGGGCCATGCCGCCGCCCGCGACGAGCCCGCCGCAGCCGCGGCCACCGAGGCCGAGGCCCGCGCCGCAGCTCGTCGAGCGGTCGAAGGAGGTGCCGGAGCCGATGCCGTCCCGGGTGTCGGGCGAGTCGATCGCGGAGAGGGTGCGGCAGGATTTCTCGAAGGAACTCGAGCACCTCTCGACGCCGCTCACCGCCGATCGCGCGCTCGCATCGACGCCGCCGAGCGGCGGGGCGACGAGCGTCTTGCCCGCTGCCGCCGAGATCGTGCGGTCGCTTCGGTCTCCCGCCACGCTCCGCGAACTGATCGTGATCCGCGAGATCCTCGACCGGCCCGTGGACCGCTGGTGAGCCCCGGGGCGCCCGGGTCGCAGGACTGCTGGCGCCGGCATGCTGGCAGCGGTTTCCCCGGGCCGCTCACCCTGGAAAATCCCGGTTGAAAGCGGCCGCGAGCGTCTTGGAATCCAGGTTGAAAATCCAGGCTTGAGCCGGGCGTTCTGAGGGGCTACAAGACCTGTGTCCTCCGTCTCGGCGGAGGCCGCCCGGCGCGTGGACGAGGAAGCCCAAGCCTCGTCCGCGCGCGGGGTTTGTTTGGAACAGCACCGCGGTCACGTTTCGCATGGATGTGTCGTATGGCCGGTCGATCGCGTGGTGCCGCGTGCCGCGAGGCGGTGTCGTCTGCCCGCCGACGCTCCTCGACCTTCTCGTCGGCGTGCTCCTGATCGGGGCCGTTGCGACGGGTTCGTCCTCCGCGGCCGCCGACGAGCCGTCGTTGCCGATGACGGCGCGGGTCGTCTCCAACCATGCCTACCTGCGGGCCGGTCCTGGCGGTGACTACTACCCCACGGAGCGACTCGCCCGCGGAGACCGCGTCGAGGTCTGGGCGATCGACCCCTCGGGCGGCTGCGCCGTGCGTCCGGTCGCTGGCAGCTTCAGCTGGGTTCGTGGGTCCGACGTCGAACGGCGGACCGCCGTCGATCGGGCCGGCGCGGAGTCCGCGGCGGACGGAACGGTCGGTGGCGTCGGCATCGTCGTCGCCGACGGCGCCGTCGCGAGGATCGGCTCCCAGCTCAACGACCTTCGGCACGTCGCGCAGGTTCGCCTCGAGGCGGGCGAGCGGGTGAGGGTGATCGAGGAGGTGCGGATCGCCGAGGGCCGCCACGCCGGCCATTGGCTGCGGATCGAACCGCCGCCAGGCGAGTTTCGCTGGGCGATGGCGGCCGACCTCGACCTGCCCGCGTCGCTCCGCCCGATCGTTCCTCGACCCGCCGCGAACGACGACGGCGTCCGGCTCGCAGCCGGCACGCTCCCGTCCGACGATCCGCCGCCCACCGCCGAACCGCTCCGGCTGCCCGACACGCCCGCCGCCTCGATCCCGCCCGCGCAGGCGTCCTCACCCCCGGCGGGATGGATGCCTCAGGGCTCGGGCATCTTCGATCCGCTCGCGCGGATGATTGCGGCTCCGGCGAAGACGACGCCGCTCGCGGCGTCGGGGGACGAGCTCGCCGATATCGACCTCGCGCTCTCGCTCGCCGTCGTCGGCCCTCCGGAATCGTGGGATCTTGCGCCCTTGCGTGATCGGCTGCGGCGCGCCGCCGGCCGTGCGGTCACGATGCAGGATCGCCACCGCGCCGACGCGATCGACGCCAGGCTCTCGCGATTCGAGTCGATCCAGGGCCGCCATGCGACGCTCGCCGCGGCGCAGGCCGGAGAATCGAACACGCTGCGGCTCGGCGGGATGTGGTCGGCACTCTCGGCGATCGGATCGCGACCGGTGCGGCCTGGAGTGCTTCCGGGCGGCAAGCCTGCCGACGGCACCCCCGACTGGACGCCGCCCGACCAGACGGAGACGACCGGCCGGCTCGCGACCGTCGTCTCCAGGCGGCCCGACGCGCCGCGGTGGGCGATCGTGGACCAGAACAACCAGGTGATCGCGTTCATCTCGCCGCAGTCGTCGGCGAACCTCGCGCCGCTCGTGGGGCAGGAGGTGGCGGTCCGCGGTGCCCGCGGCTACATGCCGGAATACAAGCGGCCCTACCTCGTCGCCTCCGAGGCAAGGCTCCGCGTCGCGGCCAAGAGCCCTCCCGTCGCCGACGCCGCACGGCAGTGACAGTCGTGCCTCGGGCTGCTCACCGCACGTCGGGCATCTCGGCGGCGGGAAGCCATCGGGAGGCGAGCTCGGCCGACAGCCGATCCGGGTCGCCTTCCGAGACGGCGGCCGCCGGCTTGAGCCCTCCCGCGGCCCGCGCGATCGCCGCGAGCCGCTCGCGGTCGGCGGGCTCCGTCCGCGACAGGCGGGAGGCGAGCCGGGCGACCCCCTCGGGGTTCTCCTCGCAGGCGTTCGAGAGCTCCGAGAGGAACGTGCAGATCTCGCGGACGTTCCAGCCGGCGGTCTTCACGATGAGCGGTTGGAGCGTGCGGGTGACGATCTCGAGGCCGAAGCCGTCCGTGTCGAGGAAGGCGTCGATCACGATCGTGTGCCGTTCGCGGCCGTCCGCCGACGGCGTGGCAGGGGCGTGTCGCAGAAGCACGAGGCAGTTGCCCGTGAGCGGCTTGGGCGTGAGCGGGCCGGAGTAGCCGCCGCGGCCGATGAGCAGCATCGTGCCGCCGGCGGGAGATCTCTCCCGGTGCAGCAGCCGCAGCACGCCGACGGTGCCGTAGCCGTCGGCGAGCCGCCACTCGCCGCGACCGGATGGATCGAGTGAAAGCCGACTGATGTCGAGCACCCTCCAGAGGTCGACGATCGCCTCCGGATGGTCGAGCGAGAACTCCAGCAGGCCGCGGTCGCAGGGAATCGTCTGGGAGGGCAGCCGGCGGTAGAGCGTGGTCGAGCGGAGGCAGCGCCGCACGGCATCGGCCTGCGGCTGCGTGAGCCGTTCGAGAGGGATGGCGTCGATCGCCTCGCGGTAGGCGGCACGGCTCGACGTCCCGTTGCCCTCGACCGTCGCGGTGTCGGCGGTCACGGGCGGCGATGCGGCCACGATGAGCGAAGCCGCGACGATCGCGAGCCTTGCCCGCCGACCCGCGGCGGTCCTGAAAATCGAGCCTCTCATTTCCATGCCCCCCGCAACGTCATGCCCCCTCGTCCCGGTCCCGTGATCGTTCGCGTCGCTTGGACCTGACGACCGGACTTCTTTCGGCCGCCGACGGGCTTGCGGAACAGGGTTTTCAGTGACGACGCAAGGGCGTTTTTCCGCGGAGTTCCCGAGGTTGCCCGGCTTGCCAGCGCGTTGGGAAGCCCGGCTTGGCGGGGTTGCTCACGTTTCCTACGATCCCCGCCCCCCGGCCGCCCCCGGCCACCTTCCGACCGACCGTTTTCCACCGGAGCCGTCCATGGCCGCCGACCGCACGAGCATTCTCGGCAGGCTGCTCGTGGCCTGGACCCGCGTCTGCCTCGCGGCACCCGCGGCCGTGACGGTGGCTGCGGTGCTCTCGGCGGTCGCCGCCGGCGTCTACGCGGCGGGCAACCTCGGCTACAAGGTGAGCCGGCTCGACCTGCTCGATCCCAAGAACGAATACAACCGGCTTTGGATCGAGTACATCGCCGAGTTCGGCGAGGACGACGACGCGGTGATCGTCGTCGAGGGGCCGTCGAAGAAGCGGGTCGTGGAGGTGCTCGGCGAGGTCTCCCGGGAGATCAGCGGCGATGGCTCGCTCTTCCGTTCGGTGCTGCACGAGGTCGACCTCTCCGCGGTCCGCGCGAAGGGGCTCCACTACCTGCCGACCGGCGAGTTGGAATCGATCGGCCGGTTCCTCGAGAGCGCGTCGTTGATCGTGGACGGCGGCTGGTCGCAGCTGAAGGTCGGCACGATGGTGGCGGGGCTCGCCGGACGCATGGTCGCTGGGGAGCCGGCCCGCGGCGGCGCGACGGGTGATGAGCCGGCGATCGTCTCGCTCGAGCGGTATGCCGAGAGCCTGCTCGGGAGCCTTTCGGCCACGAACGGGGCGGGGGAGTGGAGGAGTCCGTGGCCCGGCATGCCCGGCTCGCTCTCGACGCTCTCCGACCTGGCCAGCCAGCACCTGCTCGCCAAGGACGGGCGGCTCGGATTCGTGCTCTTGCGGCTCGTGAAGTCGAAGGGCGGCTTCGCCGGAGGCTCGGAGGCGACCGACGAACTGCGCCGACTGATGCGGCTCGTCGGGGAGCGGCATCCCGACGTCCGCATCGGCCTGACCGGCTTGCCGGTCATGGAAGACGACGAGATGCGGTCGAGCCAGCAGTCGATGGTCTGGGCGAGCGGCCTCTCGATGGCCGCCGTGCTGCTCGTCGTGATCGCCGGCTTCGGCGGCATCCGTCACGCGCTGCTTGCGAACCTCGTACTCGTGATCGGCATGGCCTGGGCATTCGCCTGGGCCACCGCCTCCGTGGGCCATCTCAACATCCTGAGCGTCACCTTCACCGTGACGATGATCGGCGTCGGCATCGACTACGGGACCTACTACGTCGGCCGCTACCTCGAGGAGCGCCGCCGCGGGCTCGGCTGCGACGAGGCGCTCCTCCGGGCGAGCGGGAGCGTGGGGCCGGGCATCCTCGTCGGGGCGATCACGACGGCGGTGGCCTTCTTTTCGGCCGCGCTCACGAGCTTCGTCGGCGTCGCGGAGCTGGGGCTCATCGCGGGGGGCGGCATCATCCTCTGCGCCCTCGCCGAGCTCTGCGTGCTTCCGGCGACGCTGGCGCTCGTCGACCGCTCGCCGCTGTTTCGCAGGATCCCGGAGCCCGTGCCCGTGCACGCCTGGCTCGCCCCCGTGATGCGGCATCCCCGGATCGTGGCACTTGCGGCGATGGCCGTGATCCTCGTGACAGCCTCCGGCATCCACGAGCTCGAGTACGACCACAATCTGCTGAACATGCAGCCGGAGGGGCTCGAGAGCGTCGAGCTCGAGAAGAAGCTGCTCTCAGAGTGCGACCAGAGCGTCTGGTACGCCCTCTCGATCGCCGACTCCCGCGACGAGCTGCTCGCGGCCAAGGCCCGCTTCAAGGACCTGCCGACGGTCGAGCGGGTCGACGAGATCGCCTCGCTTCTCCCGGTCGACGACGGCACGAAGCGGCCGCTCATCGAGCGGATTCGCGGGGATGTCGGCGGGCTCCCGGAACGGCCCCCGGAGATTCCCATCGACCGGCTCGACGCCCTCGGAGAGACGATCGCCTGGGCGCAGCAGGAGGCCGCGAAGCGGCCGGGGGGCCTGCGGGCCGCCTGGCACCTCGAGCAGGTCCGCGACACGCTGCGACGGCTGCCGCCGGCGGACTGCTACCGGGCGATCTCGACCTTCCAGCAGCAGTCGGCGGGCGACCTGCTCACGCGGCTCCACGCGCTCCGCGACGTGTCCGACCCGGAGCCTCCGAAGCTCGACGACCTTCCCGCGAGCCTCGTCGATCGGTTCGTCGGCGTGAATGGAAAGCACCTGCTCAAGATCTACGGCCGGGGCGACATCTGGAACTTCGACTCGCTCGAGCGGTTCGTCCGCGACGTGCGGAGCGTCGATGCTCGGGCCACGGGAAACCCCCTGCAGGCCTACGAGGCTTCGCTCGAGATGAAGCGGAGCTACGAGCAGGCGGCGGTCTACTCGATCGTCGTGATCCTGGCCGTGCTCCTGGTCGACTTCCGCAGCATTCCCCTCGCGCTGCTCGCGGCGATGCCGCTGGCGGTCGGGATGGCGCAGACGTTGGGCATCATGGGCCTGGTGGGCATTCCGCTCAACCCGGCGAACCTCGTCGGCATCCCGCTCATCCTGGGCATCGCCGTCGACTACGGAGTGCACATCGTCCACGACGCGCTCGAGCGGCCGGGCGAGTATCGCATGAGCGCCTCGACGGCGAACTCCGTGCTCGTCGATGCGATCACGACGATCCTCGGCTTCGGAGCGCTGATGGTGGCGAGCCACAAGGGGCTCGAATCGCTCGGCCGCGTTCTCACGCTCGGCGTGACCACCTGCACGATCACGTCGCTCGTTTTCCTGCCCGCGGTGCTCAGGCTGCTGCCGGGGCTCGGTCCGCCCGCGCCGTCCCCGCCCGACCACGCGGAGCCGGACGACGCGGTCTTCGAAGATGTCATGGAGGAATCGGTGTCATGAAGAAGAATTTCACGATCGGTTGGGTCATGGCCGTGGCCGTCGGCATCGCCGTGGGCGTCGCCGAAGCGGCCGACACTCCCGTCACGATCTCGATGGAGGACCAGTTCCGCAACCGCCACGACACCGCCACCATGCGGGGCGACGTCGTGGTGCTCGTCTACGCCGAGCGGACCGGCGCCGTGGCGGGCCGGGAACTCGGGCGGAAGCTCCACGTGTGGTTCCATCCGACGGCGGAGAACGTTGCCCCCGCGGAGTCGGCGAAGCAGCCGGTGATCGGCCTGGCCGGCTGGCCGCAGGGAGCGAGGGTGCCCGACGTCCGCGTGATGCCGGTCGCCTGCCTGGCGGAGATTCCTTCGCCCTTCCACATGCTCGCGAGGTCGCAGTTTCGCTCCGACTCGCCGCACCTTCCGGTCTGGATGGATTTCGGGGGCGTCATGAAGAAGTCGTTCGGGCTCGTGCCGGGCGTGCCGAACGTCGCGGTGATCGACACCGCGGGGAGGCTCTACGCGGTCGAGAATGGCCAGTTCGACGACCGGCGGATCGAGGAACTCGCCGCGCGGATCGATGGGCTCCGCCGCCAGTCGCTTGCCGGCCCGCGGACCTCCCTGCTGCCGGCGGTGCAGCCGCGATAGGGTCAAGGCGAGCGGAGCGGCCATCGAGTCATCGCCGGCCGAATTCGATAAAATCGGGGTCGGTCGTTCTTGCGGCCCCAGGATCCACGCCTGTCGCCGCCTCGCCCCACGCGACCGCTACCTCGACGCCACGCTCGAGGCGGAGTGGTCTCCCGTCCGCATCGAGACCTTGCGAGACAACGTCGGCCACGACACGATTTCCTGCGACAGTGTTTCCTGCAGCAGTGTTTCCTGCGACACAGTGCCCTTGGACCATTCGGTCTATCCCGACCTCGTCGCTCCCCCGGACTTCCTGACGACGCCGGAGGAGAAGGCGAACTACCTGCACCGAGTCTGTGCGGCGTTTGACTTCGGCATCTTTCCGGAGCGGGATGATTGGAGCCGCTTCGCGAGTTGGCGGGCGATCTTCGATGCCTATCCGCTTCCGGATTCGCCTGCCTACCACACCTTCCGCGCCTGGTTCGGCTGGCCGTCCGTGGCCCGCGGCACCTGCGGCCTCGTGCCGCCCTGGCGGGTGCAGGATCTTCGCGAGGGCCGAGCCGATCCGTGCGAAGGCACCGTATGACTCGAGCGATACGGCTGACTGACGGGCTGCGGCTCCGCGAGCCGCAGCGGGCGTTGGGTGGGCGGATATGCGAATCGCCGCCTGCTAGCGGATCTTCTCCTTGAGCCGGCGGCTCGCGCGGGCGAGCGTCTCGCGGTCGCTCGCCGAGAGGCTCGCCTCGCCGGAGCGGCTGATCTTCTCGAGGATCCGGTCGACCTCCTCCTGGAGCTTGGCGTCGTCGATCTCGTCGGCCGACCGCGTCGCCGGGCGTCGGATGGGTGTGCCGAAGGCGTCGGCATCGTCGTCCTGTCGCACGACCTTCAGCGACCGCCGTCGCCGCCGCCAGCGATCGAACGGCTCGAAGAGCGAGCCCAGGTCGAGTCCTCTCCAGGCGTAGATCGCGCCGAAGATGGCGCCGGCGAGATGGGCGACGTTGGCGACCTGGCCGCCGCCGGAGGCCGCGCCCTGCACGTCGGAAAGGAAGTAGAGCACTCCGAGCACCCATGCCGGCACCGGCAGCACGCCCCAGATGAGTACCATCTGTTTCGGGAAGTTCCAGATGAAGACCGCGAGCACCGCCATCACCGCGCCGCTGGCGCCGACGAGGGAACTCGATCGGGCCAGGAGGCCGCTGCCGAACTGCAGGCTCACGAGCCACGCCAGCCCGGCGATCACGACCGCACAGAGATAGAAGCGGTAGAACTCGGCACGTCCGATGATCTCCTCGACCACGCGGCCGAAGAACCAGAGGGCGAGCATGTTGAAGACGAGATGCCACGGGTTGGAATCGTCGTGCGCGAAGCCGTAGGTGACGAGCTCCCACACCCTCCAGGGCTGCTCGAAGAAATCGCCGTCGAGCGCGAGCAGCCGGTTGATCGGAAACTCGCTTGCCGCGAGGAGGTTCGCAACCCAGATTGCGACGTTCGCGACGATGATCGTCATCACGGCCGTCCACTCCGAGGCATAGGAAGGGGAGTCGAAGCGGTCGTAGCGGCGGTCGGAAAAACCCATGAGGAAAGCCGGGGGTCGTCGGGTTGGAGGCGGAGCCTGCGGGACGCGAGGGAACCGACGTATCGTAGGGGACGCCGCCATCGAGCGGCAACCGCCGCCATCTGCTACAACTCTGGCCACGCGCGGGCGTCGGCCGACCCACGGAGGGCGGTCGAGAGGCAGGATCCCGCGCCGCCATCGACGACGCGGGAGAAGAGGCAAGCCATGGCAATCGAAGGGGGCGGAGACGCGGGTTCGGGTCTCAATGGTTCGCTCGGACGCAAGCTGCGGATGGGGATCGTCGGAGGGGGCATCGGCTCCTTCATCGGCCGCGTACACGTTACGGCGGCCGTGCTCGACAACCGCGCGGAACTCGTTGCCGGGGCCTTCTCGAGCGACGCCGCGAAGTCGAAGGCGAGCGCCGCCGACTACTTCGTCTCGCGGGACCGTGCCTACGGCTCGTGGGAGGAGATGCTCGCGAAGGAAAAGCAGCTGCCTGCCGGCGAGCGGATCGACTTCGTCTCGATCACGACCCCCAACCACATGCACTTCCCGGTCGCCAAGGCCGCGGTCCAGGCGGGCTTCAACGTCGTCTGCGACAAGCCGCTCACGCTCACGCTTGCGGAGGCCGAAGAGCTCGCGGAGATCGTGCTCGCCTCGAAGGTCGTCTTCGCCGTGACGCACAACTACACCGGCTATCCGCTCGTGCGGCAGGCCCGGGAGATGGCGCTCGCCGGGGAGCTCGGCGAGATCCAGGCGATCCGCGCCGAATACATCCAGGGCTGGCTGCGGACGCGGCTCGAGGCCGAGGGGCAGAAGCAGGCCGCCTGGCGGACCGACCCGAAGAAGAGCGGAGCGGCCGGCGCCTTCGGCGACATCGGCACCCACGCCTACAACCTCTCCCGCTACATGACGGGCGTCTTGCCGGAGAAGCTCTCGGCCAACCTCAAGATCTTCGAGCCCCCGCGGCCGCTCGACGACTACGGTCACGCCGTCATCCGCCTGGCCAACGGCGGTCTGACGACCGTGACCGCCTCGCAGATCAGCCACGGCCGGGAGAACGACCTGCGGATCCAGATCGACGGCACGAAGGCGAGCCTCGAGTGGCTCCAGGAGAGCCCCAACCAGCTCTTCGTCCGCCGCAACGGCCACGCCCACCAGATCTACACCCGCGACCCGAACGCCCCCTTCATGAACGCCGCCGGCAAGGCCGCCTGCCGGCTCCCGTCGGGGCATCCGGAGGCCTTCTTCGAGGCCTTCGCCAACGTCTACCGCGCCGCCTTCGACGCGATGGCCGAGGCGGCGTCGGGCCGCACCGTCGAGAAGGTCGCCACCGTCTACCCGAACGTCTGCGACGGCGTGGAGGGGATGTTCTTCATCGAGCAGTCGGTCGCCTCGAGCCGCGACGACGGCCGCTGGCTGCCGCTGGCGCACCGGCTCGCCCGCAGGTGATTCCGTCATGGCGAAGCAGGACATCGCCGCCTTCGTCTTCGACATCGAGAGCATCGCCGACGGCGGTCTCGTCTCGAAGCTCCGCTATCCCGGCGAGGGGCTCGATCCGAAGGCGGCGGTGAAGAAATACCGGGAGGAACTCGCGAGGGAAAACGACGGCAAGGACTTCATCCCCTACACCTTCCAGCTGCCCGTGTCGCTCGTGGTGGCGAAGGTGGCGACGGACTACACGCTCGTCGATCTCGTCGCGCTCGACGAGGCGGAGAGCCGCCCCCACGAGATCGTGCGGCTCTTCTGGGAGGGCTGGCGACGCTACCGGCGGCCGCGGCTGGTGAGCTTCAACGGCCGCGGCTTCGACATGCCTCTGCTCGAGCTGGCCGCCTTCCGCTACGCCCTTCCGATCCCCGAGTGGTTCGCCGAGGAGAAACGGAGCTTCGACCAGCCCCGCAACCGCTACAACACCGCCTCCCACCTCGACCTCCACGACTTCCTCACCAACGCCGGCGCCAGCCGCTTCACCGGCGGCCTGTCGCTGGCGGCCAATCTCATCGGCAAGCCCGGCAAGATGGACGTGGCCGGCCACATGGTGCAGGACCTCTGGGACTCCGGCCGCCGCCAGGAGATCCACGACTACTGCAAGGGAGACGTGCTCGACACCTACTTCGTCTACCTGCGGACGCGGGTCATCGCCGGCGCCATCGGCATCGAGCAGGAGCAGGCCGCGATCGACTCGGCCCGCAAGTTCATCGAGGCCCGCGCGAAGACCTCGCCCGGCCTCGCCCGCTACCTCGCGGCCTGGGGCGACTGGACGAGTCCCTGGGAGCCGTGAGCGTCGAGCGTGCTGGTTCGGGGCTGCCCGTGCGCCTGGCCGGACGTTCGCTGCGGTCGTCCGGACCTTTGCTCACTGCATGTCCGCTTCGCTTCGCCCTCCGGGCTGCGCTCGCTTCCATAGCCCGGCGACATGGCACGGGCAGCCCCTCACGGTCAACTCGCGGGCTCACCTGCCGCGGCCGGCTTCGATTCGTCGGCCGGTTCGGCCGCGTGAGCGGGCTTCGGCTCCGAGAGCGAGCGGGCGACCGCCTTCGCGGCGAGGATGCCCTCCGCGTCGAGCTTGCCACGGAGGCCGCTGGCCTCGACCGTGTAGAGCCGGCCGTTGAACACGACCGCGTAGCTCAAGCAATCGATCGACTCGGTGGCGCCGCCGGTCTTCGTGCGACCTGGGGCGGCCCAGGCGACGCCGAAGTGGTCGCCGAGCGCCACGGCCGTCGGCCCCCGCCTGAGCGTGCTCGTGCCGTCCTTCGTGAAGCGTTCGGCGAGCTGCGCGGCCATCGCCTCGAGGAACGCGGCATGGCCGTCCTTTCCGACCGACTCGATTCCCGCGGGAGGGTCGGAGACCGTGACGGTCACGGCGGGGTAGGCCTTCTTGATGCCCCGCTGGTACCGAACGAGGTATTCCTTCGACCTCGGCGCCCGATGCCAGCCCTTCGGAGAGGCGACCGCGACGCGGCCTTCGTCCACCGATAGCGCGGTGTTGAGATCGACCGGCGGCAGGGTCTCGTTGGCGAGCATGCCCGGGCCCTCCGGCTTGGAGCACCCGAGTCCGGCGGCCATCACGAGGATCGCGGCCGACGACCGGAGCACGGATCGACGGGCAAGTCGCATGGAGTCACTCCGTGATCGGTTCCTTCACGAGCTGCACGAAATGGTGGGAGCGGCTCGAGGCGATGAGGTCGGCGGCCTTCTTTTCGGCGGCCTTCTTGTCGGCGTACTCGAACACCACCAGCCGCTTCATCGCCTGGTTGAAGACGCCCCAGTAGGCCTTCATGCGGGCCTCCTTCACGACCTTCTTGCGGGTCGGCTTCTTGGCGGCCGACTTCTTTGAGGCGACGGCCTTCTCCTTCTTCGGGGCCTTCTCGGCCTTTTCCTTGGGGGCCTTCTTCGCGGTCTTGCCGCGGGCCTCCGCCGCGTCCGCCTGGGCCCTCAGTTCCTTCCGATTGACGACTTTGCGTGCCATGAGCAGGTCTGTTCCTCTTCGCGCGTGGTGGGTGGCCGCGGAACGGCCGTTCGAGGGACGGAGTATAGCGGCTGGATCGGGATGTAGAATGCGGGGTGAAGCGGCGGCGCCGCGGACTGGAGTGAACGGATGACGCAAGCGATGCTGGAGCCCGGCCTGGCCGGGCCTTTTCCCGCCTACCGCGGCCTGGACGACGCCGCGCTTTCCGAGCGGATCGAGGATGTCCGTCGCCGGATGGGACCGAAGCTCGTGATCCTCGGCCACCACTACCAGCAGGACGGCGTGATCGCCCACGCCGACCTCCAGGGGGACAGCTACCAGCTCTCGAAGTCGGCCGCCGAGCGGACGGAGTGCGAGGCGATCGCGTTCTGCGGCGTCCACTTCATGGCGGAGACGGCCGACATCCTCGTGAACCGGCCCGAGAAGGTGGCCGCCCGCGACGGCCGGCGGGTGACGGTCGTCCTGCCCGACATGGCGGCAGGCTGCTCGATGGCCGACATGGCGGCGATCCACCAGGTCGAGGATGCCTGGGCAGACCTCGGCACGGCGATCGACACCTCCGACATCACGCCCGTCACCTACATCAACTCCGCGGCCAGCCTGAAGGCCTTCTGCGGACGGCACGGCGGCATCGTCTGCACGTCGAGCAACGCCCGCGCGGTGCTGGAGTGGGCCTTCAAGAGAACCCGGCGGGTGCTCTTCTTCCCCGACCAGCACCTCGGACGGAACACCGCGCGGAAGATGGGGATCCCGCTCGAAGAGATGTGTGTCTGGAACCCGCACGACCCCACGCTCGGCGGCAACTCCCGCGAGCGGCTCGCGAAGAGCCGGGTCGTGCTCTGGCAGGGGCACTGCAGCGTGCACGCGATGTTCCGGCCGGAGCATGTCGACGCGATGCGGGCGAACATTCCCGGCGTGAAGGTGCTCGTGCACCCGGAGTGCTCGATGGAGGTGGTCGACAAGGCCGACCTCGCCGGATCCACGAGCTACATCATCAAGCAGGTGGAGGCCGCCCCGCCCGGCACGAAGTGGGCGATCGGCACGGAGCTCCACCTCGTGAAGCGGCTCGAGCAAAGCCATCCGGAGCAGTCGATCCGGTTCCTCTCCCCCGTCGTCTGCATGTGCGCGACGATGTACCGGATCGATCTTGCGCACCTCTGCTGGAGCCTCGAGCACCTCGAGCGGGGCACGCCCGTGAACGTCATCACGGTCGACGACGAGACCGCGAAGTGGGCCGTGACCGCGCTCGAGCGGATGCTCGCGGTGAGCTGACGCGGATGCTCGCGGTGAGCTGACGCGGATGCTCGCGGTGAGCTGACGCGGATGCTCGCGGTGAGCTGACGCGGTTCGC
>CAZPEM010000048.1:18441-20347 GCA_964585575.1 uncultured Chitinophagaceae bacterium | reverse complement strand
GTGGCCGCCGCAGGCGCCATTGCTGCCGCCGCAGGCGCCATTGCTGCCGCCGCAGCCACCGGCCGAGGCACCACCGCAACCGCCGTTCTCGACGGGCACCTCGACGGCGACCATCTTGCAGACCTGAACGGCCACTTCCTTCGTGACCTGGTGAGGAACCTTGACCGTGTAGCTCTCGGTCTTGGTCTCGGGCACCGAGTCATACACCGTCACGGTGTACTTCTCTTCCTTCTGCGTGGGAACGTTCACCGTGTAGGTGACTTCCTTCTCGACCGTCTCCGGCACGGACTTGGTCACCTGATACTCACGAGTCCGGGTCTCGGACTTGTGCTTGGTGACGCTGACCGTGCGGGTCTTGGTCACGGGGACCATCTTCGTCACGGTGTAGGTCCGGGTCTTCTCCTCGTCACGGTGCTTCGTGACGCTGACGGTCCGGGTCCGCTGCTCCTCACGGCACTTGGTGACCGTGTGGGTGCTGGGGACTTCCTCGGTCACGCACTGGTAGGTCGTGCAGGGCACTTCCTTCGTCTCGCAGCTCGGCACCCAGACCTTCTTGCAGCAGGTCTTCGGGGGGCACGGGCAGCCGCAGGCGTCGACGCCGCCGTCAACGGTGACCGTCTGGGATTCCCAGTGGCCGCCGTTGACCTGCACCGTCTTCATCGTGGTGACCGGAACCCGCTTGCTGACCGTGCGGGAGGTGGTGACTTCCTCGGTATAGGGGACCTTCACCGTGTAGGTCTGCTCGACCTGCTCGGTGTAGGGAACCTTCACCGTGTAGGTGCTGGTCTTCTCTTCGGACTGGGGCTCCATGACCGTGTAGGTCTGCTCGACCTGCTCGGTGTAGGGGACCTGGACCGTGTACTCGGAGGTCTTCGTCTCCGTCACGTTCTTCATGACCGTGTGCGAAACGGTCTTCGTCTTGGTCTCGGGGACCATGACCGTGACGGTGCGGGTCTTCTCCTCGGTCCGCGGAACACGCTTGTGGACCGTGTAGGTCCGCTCGCGGGTTTCCGTGGTGTACTCGGTCGACGTGACCGGACGCATCTCGGTCACGTACTCCCGCTGGTACACCGTCTTGGTGGCAGCGGCACCACAACCACCGGCGGCGGCACCTTCGCCACAGCCAGCACCACCAGCACTGCCGCCGCAGTCGCCTGCGGGAGCGGCGCAATCCGCACAGCCGCCATGGTGGCGACGGTGCTTGTGACACCCGGCCTCGGCCGAGGTGGCACTCAGGAGCACGGCGACCATCGTCGCAACGCTCAGAGCCATGAATCGACGCATTGAGAAAACCTCCTAAGGAGAATCACGAAACCAGAAACAAGAAAACGCGGGCTGAATTCGACGACACCGGGAGTCGGCTGATCGAAAGGACCCTCCATCGCATCAGCGACCGAAACGCTCGACCGCCTGGTAAGCTGCAAAGGATAGGCGAAGAAAAATCGATTTCAAGGTCTGGGGTGTTTTTTTGGCGTGAGCTGTCTGGGTGGTGTGAGGAAGCCTTGTCGCCTTGGCCCGTCCGCTTCAAAAGACACCGCCCCAAAAGGACTCCAAGAACGAATTTCACGGCCATTTTGGCACTTTCTGCCGCACATCGCCGCCCGGCCGGGCCCGTCCCCGGTGGCCGACCCCTGCGACTTCCAAAAAGCCGCGGCACCCAGACAGACGGGATTTTTGATGGTCCCGGATTTCCGGTAGGGCCAGCCGTTCGTCGTCCGGCCCCGCCTTCGCCGCACCGAACCACTGCCTGGTTTCCGTGCCGTATTCCGCAACGAGACTGCCCATGACACCCGTTCGCACGGATGAATTCCTGGACAGTACGGCGTGGAAGACGGTACGGCGGTGGGAGTATGGGAGTATCTGAGCGGCTGCGCGATGCCCCCCGTCTGGCGTCCACTCGATCCCA
>CAZPEM010000048.1:0-18341 GCA_964585575.1 uncultured Chitinophagaceae bacterium | reverse complement strand
TGGGAGTATCTGAGCGGCTGCGCGATGCCCCCCGTCTGGCGTCCACTCGATCCCAGCGGGTACGATTCGGATTCAGACCACTTGTCTGTTCTGTCAGCGTTCCACGGAGGGATCCTCGTGACACGGCCGCCGTTCCTTGCCCCGGTACTTCTCCTCGCCGCCGGCGTTGGCGGATGCTCCGCCAAGAGCGAGCCATGGCCCACGGCCTCAGGCCGTTCCGGCAAGCAGGCCTCCTCGGTGACGACCGCCGCTCACGCTGAACAGCCGGTTTCGGCGACCCAGTCGGCGAGTCCTCAAGAGTCCCGATCGATCCGTCCCATTCCCGAGGTTATCTCAAAGCCGCGGCTGTTCGAACTTCCGCCCTCGATCATCGCGAGGCTCCCGCCGTCCGAGGCGAGGCAGGTCGAGCCGATCGAATTCCCGTCGGCCGAGTCGCCGGCGACCGAGGAAGTTCGCAGCACCATCCGGGACTACGTGGCCGCCCTCAGGAAGCGCGACGTCGCGTCGCTCGTCTCCCACTGGAGCGAGTCGGGCGAGAGCATCGACCTCGATTCCGGCGAGTCCACGAAGGGGCGGGAGTCGATCGGCCGCGTGTTCGCGTCGCTGTTCGAGCGTGAGGTCGATGCGGACGTCCGCGTCGACCTCACGGCAGTCCGGCCTATCCGAGACGACGTGGCGATCGTCGACGGCTTCTCGACGCTCGCCTGCGCCGGGGAACGGCCGGCCCGAAGCCGCTTTTCGGCGGTGCTCGCGAAGCAGAATGGCCGCTGGCTGCTGGAGAGCGTCCGCGAGGCGGCGATGCCCGTGTCGGGCCACGCCGACATCGTCAAGCCGCTCTCGAGGCTCCGTTGGCTGCTCGGCCACTGGGAGAGCACCGGCAGGGGAGACCAGGCTTCTTCCACGCACTGCTTCTGGAGCGCCCGCAACGCCTACCTCGTTCGCAGCCACGTCGTATCCGACGCGGCATCCGCCGGAAAAGAAGAGGGCGACAAGGTCGTCAGCTACGAGACGCCGGCTGGGCGGGAGGGCGACCGCGAAATCACCGAGATCATCGGCTGGGATCCCGTCACGAAGTCGACTAGATCGTGGATTTTTTGCTCGGATGGCGGCTTCGCCGAGGGGACATGGTCGCACGATCGGGATGAGCACGGTGGGGATCGGATCGTGATCCTCGTCGACGGCACGCTCGGCGACGGCAGCCCGGCCAGCGGCACGCTGCGGATCACGAGGCTCGGCCCCGACGAGGTGTCGTGCACGGTCTCCGGCAACGCCGTCGAGCGGCTGTTGCCACCGGCCGGTGACTTTCTTCGGACCGCGCGGTCTTCGACCGACCGCTGAAATCGTCCGGGTTTGCCCGGGATAACCGACCGATGCACCGCGACGACGGAATCGATCGCCTGCGGCAGCATCGCCTTCCGTGGGACATCCTCGTCCTCGGAGGCGGGGCGACGGGCCTCGGTATCGCGGTCGATGCGGCCTTGCGGGGGCACGCCGTCGCGATCGTCGAGCGTGGCGACTTCGCCTGCGGAACGTCGAGCCGGTCCACGAAGCTCGTGCATGGCGGCCTTCGCTATCTGGGGCAAGGCAACCTGTCGCTCGTTCGCGAGGCGCTGCGGGAGCGGGCAATCCTCCGGAGGGCCGCCCCGCACGTCGTCCATCCGATCACGTTCGCGATTCCCTGCCATAACGTGTGGGAGCGGGTGTTCTACGCCGCCGGCACGGGGCTCTACGACCTGCTTTCCATCGGGAGCCGCGATTCGGCAGGCGGCTTCGGCGGATCACGTTTCGTGGCGTCGTCGGAACTCCTCCGGCTGCTGCCGGGGTTGTCGCCATCGCCCGGCGGGCGACCGCTCCGTGGTGGCGTTCTCTACGCCGACGGTCAGTTCGACGACGCGAGGCTCGCGGTCGATCTCGCGGCGACGGCCCGTTCGTCGGGCGCGTGCGTCGTGAACCATGTCGAGGCCGTCGCCATGCTGTCGCATGCGGGCAGGATCGCCGGTGCCGTGCTTCGCGACCGCGAGACCGGCGAGTCGTTCGAGTGCCTCGCCCGCGGCGTCGTGAACGCCACCGGCCCCTTCTGCGACGCCGTCCGCCGGCTCGACGATCCCGCCGCCCGCCCGATCGTTGCTTCGAGCCAGGGAGTGCACATCGTGCTTCCGTCGCGGTTCCTGCCGGGCGGCACGGCTCTCATCGTGCCCAAGACTCCCGACGGCCGCGTCGTCTTCGCGATCCCCTGGCGGGACCGGGTCGTCGTCGGCACGACCGACACCCCCATCGCGTCACCGGCGGCCGAGCCGCGGCCGCTCGCTGGCGAGATCGACTTCCTCCTCGACCTCGCCGCGGGGCAACTCGCCCAGCGTCCGACCCGTGCCGACATCCTGGCCTGCTTCACCGGCGTCCGCCCGCTCGTCGCCGCCGGATCGTCCCGCGAGACGAAGTCACTCCCGCGGGACCACATGATCGAGTCGTCTCGATCCGGGCTCGTCACGATCACCGGAGGCAAGTGGACCACCTACCGTCGGATGGCGGAGGACGCCGTCGACCGGATCGAGGCGGTCGCCGGACTGCCGCATCGGCCATGCTCGACCCGCTCGCTCCGGATTCACGGCAGCCCGCCCGCCGGCACCACGGCTGCAGGGATCGCCACCGAGCCACCATCGCCCGGCCCGCTCGCCGTCTACGGCACCGTCGCCGAGTCGATCCGCCAACTCGCCGCGGCCGACCCACGCCTGGCGTCTCCGATCCACGCCTCCCTCCCGACGATCCGCGCTCAGGTCGTCTGGGCGGTCCGCCAGGAGATGGCCCGCACGGTCGACGACGTCCTCTCCCGGCGCACCCGCGACCTCGTCATCGACGCCCGCGCCGCGATCGAGGCCGCTCCGGTCGTCGCCTCGATCATCGCGCGAGAGCTCGGCCGCGACGAAGCCTGGCAGCGGTCGCAGGTCGAGGCCTTCCGGGCGGTCGCCGAAACCTGCCTGCCGTGACGGCTTGTCTCGTGGGGTCAACGCTGGCGGGTTCGGGGCAGCCCCTCACGGTCAACTCTTCGACGCGTTCGTGCATCAGGAGCCGGCGGGTCAGCGGTTCGTGCCGCTCTTCGAACCGGCCACCTGTGGACGCTTCACGAAGAACATCTGCGGGTCGTCGATCACCCACGGCGTGCTCCAGGTCTTGCCGTCGTCGCGGGTGCACACGTTGTAGAAGAACGTCTTCACCCGTTCCGTCTTGTAGCCGTAGGGAAACTGCGAGGTGATGTGGTCGTCCATCGTGAGTTCGTCGACGCCGGGGCTCGCGAAATAGTGGATCTGACCGTCCGGCGTGAACGACATGCCGAGCGTCCACCAGCCGAGCTCCTTGACGTCGGGGCCGCGGATCTCGCGGCCGTTGCGGTTGCCGCGGACGCGGATGTGGGCGGCGTCGGCCTTCTCTCCGCCGTCCCCCTTCTCGAAGCAGATGAACATGCCCGGCCAGTACTCCTCGACGCCGAACTTGCCCTTGTCGGGGTGATCCTCGCCCGTGATGATCGCGTGCGTGAAGCAGCCGGCCCGGAAACCGAACGAGGGGCCCGTCCGCTTCTCCCACTGCTCGAACGGCGGCAGGTAGACACGGGTGACGATGCTCGGGCTGTCGGCCACGGACATCCCGGATCCGCCGATGAAGCGGCCGCTGTCGAAGATGAAGTCGTCCTGCATCATCTGGTAGGTGACCTTGCCGGGGATGCCGGCGTGCTGCGTGGCGAGCAGGAGGCCGTGGGTGCTCCCTTCGAGGCCCGGGCTCGGCAGCTCGATCCGCTTCACGAGGTCGGGGGTTCCCCGCTTCATCCCCTCGAACCACTTGCGGTTGACGCTCGTGCCGATCGGGCTGCGGACCCGTTCGTCCTGCTCCTCGGAACTCTTCGGATGCCGGTAGTTCCACTTCCAGTTCTCATCCTCGAAGTCGTCGCCGGCGTTCTTTGCGGGCGTTCCCGTGCCCGGGATCAGCACGGGCTTCTTCGGAGCGGCTTCCGTGGTCGCCGCCGGAGCGGCCTGATTCGTCGCCGGGGAGGTGCTCCGCATCGGCGTCCGCGAGGCGACCCTGCGGCCCGTGGCGCTGGGCTGCGCGGCGAGCCGGATCGGCGACCGTGCGACGGCGGACTGCGAGAGCGGTGGGGCGGAGGGCTCGTCGGCATTCACCGACGCCATCGCGAGGAGGACCCCGAGTGTGCCCAGTGTCGAATCCCAACGTAGCAGCGTGCCGTAGCGAGCCATGATCCCCTCCCTGCCTGCGCGACCACCGGCGGCCGCACCGACGGCGGCCCCCAATGGGAGGCATCATCGTCGTCACGACCCGTCTCACTGGAAGAAACGGTTTCATCGTCGCCGACACCGCCGCACCGCCGCAGCTTCGCTCGACTGCCGCGATGCCGCGGCCTTCCCGGTCTGACCGGCGACGTGTCCGCCGTCCATGCTCCTTGCCGATCCTGCCGGCCGGCTGTTCGCCCGAGATGACGGACGAAACCGCTACCAGCGAACCTGCACGGTGTCGTTCGACCAACTCGACGAGCTCGTGCGGGATCCCGAACCGCCGCCCATGCCGAGCCCGGGCACCCGCAGCGACCGCCAAGGGTCGGGTCCGGCGAACCGGCCACCAGGGAGCTGGATCACCCACGGCCCGGCGCCACGGCTCATCCGGGCAAACGATTCCTCGAGCTGCCGCCGCTGGATTTCCGCGAGACGGTGCTGCCGCCGCCGCGCTGCCTCGGCCGTGGCGGCTGCGTAGGCATGCCGGGCCTGGACGGCCGCTTCGGCGGCGAGTTTGATCGCCTCCTCGTATCGTTGCCGTCCGAGCAGGCCCTTCGCCTGCTCGCTCATCCCCGAGGCGGCGTGCACGTCGACCGACACGCCCTCCTCGTACCACGAGGCGATGCGTCGAATCTGGTTTTCGGTCTCCTCGATCTCGTGGATCGCCTGCCGCGCGAGCCGCTCGTCCTCCTCGGCGAGTTCCCTCGCGCGATCGACGGTTTGGTCGGCCGCATCGACCATCGCCGCCACCTCCCGGAGATCCGGCCGCGGGCGGGAGAAGCTCTCGGCGGCCACCCGAACGAGTTCCCTCGCCTCGCGGGCCCGCTCGTTGGCCCGTAGCCGGTCGGTCCGCTGCCGCTCGAGGCCCGCGAGCAGCTCGGCAGCCTTCCTCGCGACCGCCTCGGTTCGGGCGGGCAGTGACCCGCGAAGCTCGTCGAGTTCCGCGCGGCGGTCGGTCACGGCGGTGTAGCATCCATCGACCCAGTCCGCCTGTCTCACGGCCTCTTCCGCGAGTGCCACTCCCCGGAAGTAGTGCTGAAGATTCGGCGTGGTCGCCTCCCTCGCCGCCACCACCAGCTCCCCCGCGCGGTTCAAGCCCTCGGAGGCCTTGCCGATGTTTCCGGCGACGTCGCTCCAGGAAGCCTCCGCGTATTCCACCGCGAGGTGCTCGAACGCCCGCTCCGCCTGGCCGTGTCGGGAACGGAGTGATTCGAGCCTGGTTTCGCAGCCCGGAAGCAGGTCCTCCACCCGCGCCTTCGCCGCGATCACGCTTTCGAGGACCGCGTCGGCCTCGGCGACGAGCTGCTCCCCGCGCACGACATGCCGCTCGGCCGAGTCGAGTTCGCCGGCGTCGAGCAGTCCGGCGGCGGTCTCGAGCTGCGAGCGGGCCTGCGCCAGGGGCTCGTCGGGATCGGCGCCCGGCTCCGAGAGCAGCCAGCCCTCGGCGCGACGAGCCGCGACCTTGCGGGTGATGCGTTCGGCTTCCTCGGCCGCCCGCGTCGATCGGTCGTCGATGCCTTCGAGCCGTTCGATGCGACCGACCATCTCGGCCAGCGACGACTCCGCCTCGTCGAGCCGACCACCGGCTGCGACCGGGTCGGACTCGAGTTCGGCCCGTGCGATCCCGAGGGCCCGATCGGCCGACGCCAATGGCTGCTGAAAGATCGCCGCGGAGCGGCCGCGTTTTGCTATCGCCGCCGCCCGTTCCTTCGCCGAGGAAATCGCAGACTCGAGCCGCGACGCGGCCTCGCGGGCCTTCTCGTGGGCCGACTCGAGCGTGTCGAGGGGAAGTCGGCATGCGGCCGCGACCTCGTCGAGCGGCGGTCGCGCGTCGGCCGCGTCGAGCATCGCGAGCGCCTTTTCCGCCGAGGCGGTGCCGAGGAACCATTCCGCGTCGATCTGGGCCTGTGCCTTTTCCCAGATGTCCATGAGCGAGAGCCACCGCTCGCGGTAGGTTCTCACCGACTGCTGCACGCCGTCGTAGGCCACGCGGGTGAGTCCCTCCATCGGCGTCTTGAAGTCGGGGTCGGAGTGGGGAAGCATGCGGTGCCGCTCCTGCTGCGAGTCGAGCAGGTCGGACAGCGCTACGACCTCCCCCTTGAACTCGGCGAGCTTCTTGCGGGCCGCCTGCATCGCGCGGTCGTGCCTCGCCCGCTGGAGGAAGAACAGGGCGATCCCCCCGAAACCGGCGGCCGCGGCGGCGCCGATCGGCAGCGTGCGGGTGCGAAACACCCTCGCCGCCTCGGCCCTCGCGATGTCGCGGTCCTTGCGCTGCTTCACCCAGTCTTCAGTCGCGGTCACGAGATCGGCGAGGCCCTCGTCGTAGAGGCCGTCTTTCGCCTTCGGCACGAACACCCGTTCGATCAGGTGCTTCTTGATCGTGTCCTTGTCGAGCCCGGCGACGACCTCGAGTCCCCACGGCGCACGGTACGCGAGCGAGCGGCCGCCGACGTCGAGCAGGATCGTGATGTCGTTGGACGGGTCGAAGCCGGCCGCCTCGGAGGCCCGCCAGCGATCCAGGATCGTGTCGAGGGCCTTCTCTGCCGCGTCGGGATCGGTGCCGGCGGTTCCGAGCACGAACACCCTGTAGTCGCGGCCGGTCTCCTGCTTGGCCTTCGCGACGGCCTCACGGACCTTCTGGAACGTGCCACCGGCGCCCGATACGAACACCCGGCCGGCGTCCGACGGTGAGACGAGCGGGGCGGCCACCGCCGCGGGACGTTCGTCGGCGATCGCAGCCGGTGCGGCGGTCAGGACGATCCAAGCGAGCACGACCGACGAAGGACGCCACGTTCCACGCATGCCCTGACTCCCGGGACGAACCGCCCCCGGCAAAACGGGAGCGAAAAACCTTGACGCTACCGGCTCGTCGGTGTGACGTCAAAGAGGGGGAGTCGTCGAAGCGGGAGTGGCGTCAATCGGCGAGTGCGTCAATCGGCGATCAATACTCTGAACGAGCAAGGTGCCGTCCAGGGCGATCACGGCAGGCCGAAGTCATCGGCCGTGACCCGGGTCGGCGAAGAAGGCAGAAGGGGGGCCCTCGGCGACTCGACGGCACCCGCCTCCGCGGCCGTTCCACGCAGGTCGCGGCCCCGGGCTTGACCGCTGCCCGGAACACCGCTGCGGAAAGGGGCGGAGCCGACCTGCGGAGGCATGCCGCGGGCCGGGGGGAGTCCCGCGGGGAGCCTGCCGGCGTTCAGATCGACCTTCGGACCGTTCGCCCCATATCCGGGCCGAAGCGCAGGTGCTCCCGCCCGCACGCCGCCGCTGACCACGCCTCCCATCCCCATCTTCTCTCGCGGAACCGGGCCGTTCGGCGGGCGACGGCCATCGTTCACCGGGCGGCCGGCGTTGAGATCTCGATCCCGACCGGGGGCGTCGCGAGCGGACCGCTCGCCATCGGGCTTCGGCGCCGGCGGCTTCACCGGACGAAATGCCTCGCCAAGCGGGTCTCCTTCCGCAGGATTGTTTTTCGGGGGATCGAGAGCTTCGTCGCGTGGAGGCCTTGCCGGCGAATCGTCCCGGTTGGGGTCGGGAAAGAGCGGCTTCTCGGCCGCGGCCTGCTCCTCGAGCTGCCGCCTCGCCCGACGCATCTTCGCGCGGGCGACTTCCGCTTCCGACTCGTCGATCGTGCCGTCCTTGTTGAGGTCCCACTGGTGCACGAGTTCCGCCCGCAACGGGCCGATCGCAGCCGCTCCGTCGGCCGCCTGCGTTGGGGCCAGCGGCAGGCCGATCGCCGCGATCGCAACGACGATCGAGCGGGAGTGAGTCCACGAGGAGTCAGTCAACGATGATCCAGGCGGTCGCATGCTCGGCGGCTCCTTTCGAGGCATTCTTTCAGATGGCAGCGATTGTTTCCATGGCCCGGCCGGCCCTCGAGCGCCGCCCCGCAGCAACGGGCGTGTTCGGGTCGAACGAATACGCCCGATTCACGGCTGCCGATGTCCCTCGCGACCTGCGTTTTGCGTGGCGGCGACGAGGCTCGTCATGCGGGCGGAGGCCTGGCGTTCGTCGCCGCCGCACGCGTCGAGTTCGCGGGCGGCCACGTGGCAGTGGACGCGGTGTCCGTCGAGCGACACTTCCGGCGGATCGACCTCGCGGCAGGCCGCCTCGGCGATCGGGCAGCGCGGGTGAAACCGGCAGCCGGCGGGCGGGCGGGCCGGGCTCGGCACGTCGCCAGGGAGCACGATCCGAGACCTCCGCTTCGCCGGATCGACCGTCGGGACCGCCGAAAAGAGCGCGATCGTGTAGGGATGAAGCGGTGTGGCATAGAGCTGCCCGGCCGTCGCTGTCTCCACGATCCGTCCGAGATACATCACGGCGACCCGATCGGAGAGGTATTCGACGACCGACAAGTCGTGCGAGATGAAGAGATAGGTCAGGCCGAGCTCGCGACGCAGGTCCGCCAGCAGGTTGATCACCTGGGCCTGGATCGAGACGTCGAGCGCGGAGATGGGCTCGTCGAGCACCACGAACTCCGGCTCGAGCACCAGCGCCCTCGCGATCGCGATCCGCTGCCGCTGGCCGCCGGAGAATTCGTGAGGGTAGCGGTCGAGGGCGGCGGCCGGCATGCCGGTCCGGTCGAGCGCCCGCCGCATCCGCTCGGCCCGTGCCGCCGCGTCGCCCATCCGGTGGATCACGAGCCCTTCCTCGAGGAGCGACCGCACGGTGAGCCTCGGATTGAGCGAGCCGTAGGGATCCTGGAAGACGATCTGCATCCGCCGCCGCATCGCCCGCAGGCTCTTGCCCGAGAGCGAGCGGAGATCGACGCCGTCGAGATGGACGCTCCCGCCGGTCGGCTCGACGAGCCGCAGGATGCTCCGTCCAGCCGTCGTCTTGCCGCAGCCGCTCTCGCCGACGAGGCCGAGCGTTTCCCCTTTCGAAATCGAGAAGGAGACACCGTCGACGGCACGCACGGCCCCGACGACCCTCCGCAACACGCCCTTGCGGATCGGGAAATGCACCGTGAGGTCGCGGATGTCGAGGAACGGCTTCATGACGGGCTCTCGAGCCTTTCCGCGTAGTGGCAGCGGACGAAGTGCCCGGGCTCGACCTCGCGGAGCTCCGGCGGCTCCCCGGAACAATCGGGGGCCGTGCCGCCCGCCTGCGGCCCGAGCCGGGCGTAGCGACACCTTGGGTGGAACCTGCAGCCGGCCGGAAACTCCCGCGGCGGCGGCACCATGCCGGGGATCGTCCGCAGCGGTCCGCGGGCCGCGCCATCGGGCCGCGCCGCGAGCAGGCCGATCGTGTAGGGATGCATCGGCCGCGTGAAGAGCGTGCTCGCCGGGGCCGTTTCGACGATCTTCCCGGCGTACATCACGGCGACATGGTCGCATGTTTCCGCCACGACGCCGAGGTCGTGGGTGATCAGGAGGATCGCGGTGCCGAGCCGCCTCCGCAGATCGGAGAGCAGTTCGAGGATCTGCGCCTGGATCGTGACGTCGAGCGCCGTCGTCGGCTCGTCGGCGATCACGAGCGCCGGCTCGCAGGCGAGCGCCATCGCGATCATCACCCGCTGCCGCATGCCGCCGGAGAGCTGGTGCGGATACTCGTCGAGCCGTCGCTCCGGGTCGGCGATCCTGACGAGCCTGAGCATCTCGAGCGCCCTCGCCCGCGCGGCCTCGCGGCTCGTTTTCCGGTGCAGCAGCACGGCCTCGGCCACCTGGTCGCCGATGGTGAAGACGGGGTTCAGGCTCGTCATCGGCTCCTGGAAGATCATGCCGACCTTTCCGCCGCGGACCTTCCGCATCTCCTTTTCCGGCAGTGTCACGAGATCGACCGGCCGGCCGTCGGTCGCCAGCAGGATCTCCCCCTGCTCGATCACGCCCGGCGCCGCCACGAGCCCGAGCACGCTCATCGCCGTCACGCTCTTGCCGCAGCCGCTCTCTCCGACGAGCCCGAGCGTCCGCCCCCGCTCGATCGAGAGCGACACGCCGTCCACCGCCGGCACGCGTCCGGCCGGCGTGTGGAAGGCGGTCACGAGGTTTCGGATTTCGAGAAGTGGCATGGGCCGCGGGTTCGGGGAGCTACTTGCGGGATTCGCGGAGCCGGGGGTCGGTGACCTCCTGGAGCGCCTCCCCCACGAGGTTGTAGGCGAGCACGGTGAGGAAGATCGCCATGCCGGGGAAGAGCACGAGCCACCACATCGAGAGGTTGCTTCGCGCGTCGTTGAGCACGGCGCCCCAGCTCGCCGACGGGGGCGGGGGGCCGAACCCGAGGAACGACAGCGAGCTCTCGATGAGGATCGCCGAAGCGATTCCGAAGGTGATCGGCACGAGCACGGGCGCGAGCGAATTCGGCAGGATGTGCCGCAGCATGATCCGCAGCGGCCCCGCCCCGGCGGCCCGTGCCGCCATGACGAACTCGCTCTGCCTCAGCCGCAGGAATTCCCCCCGGGTGAGCCGGGCGATGCTCGTCCAGTTGGTCGCCCCGATGATCGCCATCGTCTTCCAGATCGTCGGCTTCTCCACGATCGCCACGAGCGCGAGGATGAGAATGAGCGTGGGGATGCACATCACGACCTCCGTGAAGCGGCTGACGAGCGAGTCGGCCCAGCCGCCGAAGTAGCCCCCGAGGGCGCCGAGGGTGATGCCGATCGCGCTCGCGAGCCCCATCGAGACGAACCCGACGAGCAGGGCGACGGTGGTGCCGTGCACCATCTTCGCAAACACGTCCACGCCGTACTGGTCGGTGCCGAAGAGGTTCGTGCGGCTCGGCCGTCCCTGGTCGCGGGACGGGTTCGCCGGCCGGCCGGGCCACTCGTCGGCGCGGACGGCGCGGAAGGGGTCCTGGAAGACGAGCGGCCAGATGGCCCAGCTCTCGGGATCCTTCGCGGCGAGGTTGGCCGGGTAGGTGCCGCGGAAGCGGTCCTGGGTGAAGATCACGGGCTCGAGCCTGCGGTCGAAGTAGGCGAGGCAGGGGGCATAGAGCCTTCCCTTGTAGCGGCAGAGCACCGGCTTCGTGCCGGCGATCGCCGGCGCCAGGATCGCGACCGCCGCCAGGAAGCCGATGAAGGATACCGCGGCGATGGCGAGCGGCCTCCGGCGGAAACGCTGCCAGGCGTCGCCCCAGAATCCCCGTTGTCGCGGCGGGCTTGCGGTCATGCCACGCTCACCCTCGGATCGACGAAGGCGTAGAGCAGGTCGGCCAGGAGCTGTCCTGCGAGCGTGAGCACGCTGAACATGAGCGTGAGGCCCATGATGGTCGGGTAGTCGCGTTCGCGAATGCTCTCGAAGAAGAGCCTCCCCATGCCCGGCCAGGTGAAGATCTGCTCGATGATCACGGAGCCGCCGAGGAGCGCGGGCAGCGAGAGCCCGACGAGCGTGACGAGTGGAATGAGCGTGTTGCGGAACGCGTGCTTGACGAGCACGCCGAAGGGGCCGACGCCCTTGGCGCGTGCGGTGCGGACGTAGTCCTGCCGGACGGCCTCCTCCATGTTCGCCTTGATGAAGCGGCTGTACCAGGCGAGGCTCACGTAGGTCTGGCAGACGACCGGCAGGATCGCGTGCCAGGCGACGTCGGCCGCCCTTGCGGCGAACGGGGCGTCGGCGGGCAGGTCGGTCATCCCGAAGAGCGGCAGCTCCCACCGCGTGCCCCGCAGCCAGACGGCGAAGATGATCTGGAGGAAGAGGGCCGCCACGAACGTCGGAAAGGAGTAGAGCACGTAGAGCAGCAGGCTCGAGGCCCGTTCGTCGAGGCGGCCGCTGCGGGCCGAGGCGTAGAGCCCAAGCGGGATCGAGAGCAGCCAGGTGAGCACGAGCGCCGTCGCCGACAGCACCATCGTCGGGCCGATCCGCTCGCCGATGAGCGTCGCGACCGGCTGCTTTCGCGAGATGGAGCGACCGAGGTCGCCCGCGACGACCCTCGAAGCCCACCGCGCGTAGCCGACGGGCCAGGGCTCGTCGAGGCCGTAGATGGCGCGGATTCGCTCGAGGTCGGCGGCGTTGAGCTTGCGGCTCGGGTCGGTCTCCGAGATGGCGAGCGTCAGTGGCGTGCCGGGCATGCTCCGCGCGAGTCCGTAGACGATCACCGTGATCGCGACGAGCGTGACGACCGCGAGCGCGAGCCTCCTGACGATGTAGGCGATCATCGGTTCGTCGTCACTCGGCCCGGGGCTTCCAGAGGCTGCCGAACCCCGGAGAATAGTTGTAGGGCCCGCGTGGGCTGAACACGTAGCCCCGCAGGCTCTTCGAGAATCCGTAGAAACTGTTCCGCTGGAAGAGCCAGGTGTAGGGCTGGTCCTCGTAGAGGATCTCCTGGATCCTCGCGTACTTTTCCGCCCGCTTCGAGCGGTCGAGCTCACGGCGGCCGTCGGCGAAGAGTCGGTCGACTTCCGGATTCGAGTAGTTCACGAAGTTGCGCGGGGCGCCCGTCGCCCAGATGTTCTCCGAGCTGTCGGGGTCGGTCCCCGCGCCCCAGCCACCGAAGTAGGCCTCGAACTTCCGCTCGAGCGTCTTCTGCTGGAGCACCGTCGACTCCACCGGCCGCACGTTCACCCGCACGCCGACCTGTTCGAGGTTCTGCTGGAGCAGCTTGCAGATCTCGACCCGCAGCGGCTGCTGGCTCACGAGCACGGAGAACTCGAGAGGAACGAGCCGCCCGTCGATCTGCTTGTCACGGATGCCGTCGTTGTCGTGGTCGATCCACCCGGCCTCGTCGAGGAGCGCCTCGGCCTTGTCGAGGTTCTGCTTGTAGGGTTCGAGCTTCTTCTTCGGGGCCATCCAGCCGTCTTCCGGGAAGTGGCCGGCGGCCGGCTTGTAGAGGCCATAGCAGAGCTTTTCGAGCATGTCGTCGTGGTTGAAGGCGTAGCTCATCGCCCGCCTCACCCGACGGTCGGCGAAGAAGGGCGTCTCGATGTTCCAGCCGAAGTGGAAGCTGACCCATTCCGGGGCGGTGACCTTCGTGTTGCGCTCGTAGAAGTCGTCGCCCGTGGTCTGCGTCGTCCACTGCTCGGGGGTGAGCATGAGGTCGTCGATCTCGCCGGCCTTGATCGCCAGGAGCGACGTGTTGGGATCCTCGATGATCCGGAAGCGGATCTCCTTGAAGAAGGGGACACCGCGGACCTGCTTGTCGTTGACATGCGACCATCCCTTTCGCCGGCGGAGCACGATCTGCTGGCCCCGCTTTCGGTCGACGATCTCGTAGGGACCGCCCACGATCGGCGACTGCTCGAGCTTCACGTGCGCGTCGCTGTCCTTGAGCGTCGGGTCGTCTTCCCACGTCTTCTCGTAGACGTGCTTCGGCAGCACGGGGAAGTTGATGTTCCAGACGTTCGTCGCGAGCGGCTCCTTGTGGAAGAACACGATCGTCCGGTCGTCGTAGGCATGCACCCAGCGGAGCTGGTCGGTGCCGCTCCGCACCGCCGGCACGGGCACCCGCCGGTCCATGATCACCTGGAACGTGAAGGCGATGTCGTGTGCCGTGATCGGCCTGCCGTCGCTCCAGAAGAGGTCGTCCCGCAGGACGACCTTGTCGACGAGTCCGTTGGCACTCGACTGCCACGACGTCACCGCCTCCGAACTTGCGAAGGGCTCGAGCGACCGATCGCTCGAGAAGAGGCCGAAGCCGGTCAGGCCGAGCACGTCGAACTCGGTGGACGAGCTGATCATGATCGGATTGGTGCTGTTGATGTCGGCCGGGACGTGCCGGTCGATCCTGGCGTCGAGGTCGGCCTGCCCCTCCGCCGGAAGGCGGCCGAGTGCCGAGAGGATCGCCTCGTTGGCCACGGCCGACGTGTTTCGCATGGCGAGTGCCTCAGCCGAGCCGGCCTTGGGCGTCTCCGCCCGCTGCTGATCGCGGAGGACCGCCAACGCGTCCCGGACGGGCCTGTCGATCCAGGTCGCGGAGGAGACGAGCTCCTCGAGCGGCGGGGGATCGAACGGCTCGAGCAGCCGTTCGGCGACCGGGGCTGCGGGCAGCTTGCCGGCCGCGCCACCGCTTCTGACGGGCTCCACGGGCGCGTTCGTCGTCAGGTCGTCCTGCCGCCTGCCGCAGCCGACGAGGGCGACTGCCGCGAGAATCGCCAACAACCGCATCGTGCGGGATTCTCGTCCTGGTGGCATGTCGGCGATCCCTCCGAACTTCGTACCTGAAACCCGCGATGCTACGGGCGGCGGCGCGACCTGGTCAACACGCGTCGACTACGGAACCTTCCTGAACGATGCCGCATTGCCGCCGGGGGAGCGGACGCATCGTCGCTACGGTGAGGATACACCTGATGCTCCTCAACGTTCCCCGACCCCCCGAACACGCCCCCCGGTAGCGTTCAGCATCACAGCGTCGAATCGACTCTGCTGGGTTCGGGGCCGCCCGTATCCCCTCGCCGGACGCTCGTTGCGGCCCTCCAGGCCTTCACTCGCTCGGAGCTGACTGGCGATCCACCATCCTGGCTCCGCTGGTCAGCTACGCCGTCTCCGGGACACGGGCAACCCCTCACGGTCAACTCTGCTTCTGCTGGGTTCGGGGCCGCCCGTATCCCCTCGCCGGGCAATCCCTCACGGGAACCGATGGCCGAGCTTTTCGCGCTTCGTCGCGAGATACCGCTCGTTGTGCTCGTGCACCGGCGGCAGGATCGGAACCTGGTCGACGACCTCGAGGTCGAAGCCGCCGTAGATGAAGGCGTCGGTCTTCTTCGGGTTGTTCGTGAGCAGCCGGACCCGTCTCAGGCCGAGGTCCTTGAGGATCTGGATGCCGACGCCGTAGTCGCGGGAGTCGGCCTTGAAGCCGAGCGCGAGATTCGCCTCGACCGTGTCGAGCCCCTTGTCCTGGAGCGCGTAGGCCCTGATCTTCTCGACGAGCCCGATGCCGCGGCCCTCCTGTGGCAGGTAGACGAGCACGCCCGCCCCCTCGCGGCCGATCATGTCGAGCGCCATGTGGAGCTGGTCGCCGCAGTCGCACCGCAGGCTGTCGAGCAGGTCGCCTGTGAAGCAGGACGAGTGGAGCCGCACGAGCGGGTCGCGGGCCTTCGAGAGATCCCCCATCACGAGCACGATCGGCTGCTGCGGCTCGTACTTCACCCCGTAGGCGATCACGCGGAAGCCGCCCCACTTCGTCGGCAGGTCGGCCTCGGCGATCCGGTGGACGAGCTTCTCCCGCGAGCGGCGGAAGCGGATGAGCTCCTCGATCGAGATGATCTCGAGGGAGTGCTGCTTCGCGAGGGCGAAGAGCGCCTCGCGGTCGGCACGGTTGCCCGATTCGTCGAGGATCTCGCAGAGCACGCCCGCCGGCGGCAGTTCGGCGAGCCTCGCGAGATCGACCGCGGCCTCGGTGTGGCCGGCGCGGCGGAGCACGCCCCCCTCCTTCGCGACGAGCGGGAAGAGGTGGCCGGGGCGGACGAAGTCGGCGGCCGTCGTCGCGGGATCGAGGATCGCCGTGATCGTCGTGGCTCGCTCCGCGGCGGTGATGCCCGTCTTGCTCGTCACGTGATCGACCGGCACGGTGAAGGCCGTG
This sequence comes from uncultured Chitinophagaceae bacterium, assembly GCA_964585575.1. Taxonomy (GTDB): domain Bacteria; phylum Planctomycetota; class Planctomycetia; order Pirellulales; family UBA1268; genus UBA4655. The sequence goes on along the minus strand of CAZPEM010000048.1, from coordinate 2,616 downwards.
CCGAGCGGGGCCGAGTTGGTCTCCACCATCATCGGCAGCTCGAGCCGGCGGGCGACGTCGGGAAGGATCGGCATGCAGACCTGGCCACGGCCGTGGCAGATCATGAAATTCACGATCTCCGGCGTGACCTTGCTCGCGGCACAGACGAAATCCCCTTCGTTCTCCCGGTCCTCCGCGTCGACCACGATCACCATCTCGCCGCGACGGATCGCGGTGACGGCGGCTTCGATGGTGGAAAAGCGGGTGAGCATGACCTTCGTCCGCAAGTATAGGATGGTTTTCCGAAAGGGCATCGGATGCTGGATCGCGAGGAATACGTCGAGCAGGCCCACCTGTTCCGAATCTTCGGGGAAAGGGTCCGCGAGGGTGTGGCCGCCCAGGAGGCGCTCGCGGCGATCGCCCAGGAGGTGCTCGCGACGACGAAGCTTCCGATGGCGATCGAATATCTCGTCGGGGAGCTCAAGCTCGTCGGCACGCTCGCCACGGCGATGGATCGGCTATCCCACTACTTCACGGCCTTTCAGACCTTCATCGTCGGCGAGGCCGAGGAGGAGGGGGGGCGGTTCGACATGCGGTTGGCGCTCGCGATCCTCGAACGCGAGGCCGCCTACCGCGCCGCCGCCGCGACGCCGCAGGGGATCTTTTTCTACCGGTTCGAGTGCCTCTCGCGGAACCGTCTCGACTACGCCCGCGGTCTCGATGCGGTCGCACGGGACGACCTCTTCGACGCGGCGTGGAAGGAATGGATCCGCACGGTCGGCAGGCAGGTTGGGCTCGTGGACCTGGCCGATCTCGTGTTTGTGAGGAGCGAGGAGTATTGGCGGCTCGGGTCGCGGCAGGCCGAGCGGGCGGGCGAGGCGGCCGTGGTTCCAGACCGGACGATCCTCTTCGGGGCGAGCGAGGGACGCATCGCCCGGGCCAACCGCGGCAAGGATCCGCTCTTCTTCTTCGCGGCACTGCAGCGACAGCTCGGCTACCCGGAAGTGCCGCGTCCCGTGCGGGTCGCTCCGGCGACCGAGACGCCGGCGCTGCTCGCCCGCCGGCTCGAGCGGCTCGAAGCGAGGGTGAAGCTGCTCGAGGAGGAGGGCCGCGGCGGCATCGACCTCACGAGATTCGACCCGAAGAATTTCCCGCTCACGGGGGACACATGATGCCCTCGTCCGGGCCGCGTCGGGGCGACGCGGCGGGAGCCTCGCCGCCTGCAGCCACGCGACGCGTCGGCGACCTGCGGGCCGTCTGGTCGGCCGCGATCGAAGCGGTGCGGCCGGAAGGGCTCGTTGCATCGCGTCTTTCGATCGACCAGGGGGAGATGCGGTTCGACGGTCGCCCGCTCGATCCTCCACTCGCGATCGGCCGGCCCGGCCGAATCCTCATCGTCGGGGGCGGCAAGGCGGCGGCGGGAGTCGCGGCCGCGGTGGAATCGCTCCTCGGAGGGCACCCTTCGGCGGGCCGCGGCCTGTCGGGCCTCGTGAGCGTGCCGGAGGGCTGCGGCAGCGGGCTCGGGATGATCGAAGTGCGGGAGACCCGGCCCGCCGCGTCGAACCTGCCGACGGAGCGGGTGGTGCTCGCCACCCGTGAGATGCTCGCCGGCCTCTCTTCGCTTTCGCCGCATGACCTGGCGATCGCGATCGTCACCGGAGGCGGGTCCGCCCTGCTTGCGGCGCCGCGGGACGGCGTTTCGCTCGAGGAGAAGATCGCCGTCACGCGGCGGCTCTCCGAAGCGGGCGCGACGATCGCCGAGCTGAATGCCGTGCGGCGATCGATGAGCCTCGTGAAGGGAGGTGGTCTCGCGCGGGCCTGCACCGCCGGCCGGCTCGTCGTGCTCGTGCTCTCCGACGTGATCGGCGGCGACCTCGACGTGATCGCCTCCGGCCCCTGCATGCCGGGCGACGGCTCGGCCGCCTCGGGTCGCTGGACGACCGACCGAGGCTGCCACGTCGAGCACCTTCTCCTCGGAGACAACGCGACGGCCGTGCGGGCCGCGGCGACCGCCGCCGAGAGGCTCGGCTACCAGGCGACCGTTCGAGAGGGATCAGCCGCCTCGTCGCGGGAGTCCGCCGAGGAAGTCGGTCGGCGGCTCGCGGCGGAGGGCCTCGCGGCCATCGACGCGGTCCGACGAGACGGCCGCCCGCGGGCGATCGTCGAGGGGGGCGAGGCGATCGTCCGTGTGCCCGCCGATCACGGCACCGGCGGCCGCAACCAGCAGACGGTTCTCGCCGCGATCGGCGACGTGACCTCGTCGGGCCCCTGGCCGACGGGCCTCGCCATCGCGAGCGTCGGCACCGACGGCGAGGATGGGCCGACCGACGCGGCCGGCGGCTTCGCCGATCGTTCGGTCGTCGAGGCGATCGGCTCGCTCCGCCTCGACGTGCCGACCGCGATCGCCCGCTGCGACGCCCACCCGCTCCTCGCCGCCGCGGGCGGCCTCATCCGCACCGGCCCCACGGGCACGAACGTCGCCGACGTCCGCATCGTTCTTGTGCGATGAGTCTTCCCGAACGGCAATTGTGCTGGGGTTTGTGCTGGGGTTCGGGGCCGCCCGTGCCCCTGGCCGGACGTTCGCTACGGTCCTCCAGACCTCCGCTCACTGCATGTCCGCGGCGCTCCGGCATCCTG